>NZ_JBVHUE010000038.1:23722-81085 GCF_055565515.1 Streptomyces sp. NPDC028419
TCCAAACCTCAAACCCCCGCCGGCCCCGCCTCCCCCCCCCCCGCCGGCGTTTGAGGCGCCCCCGGAGGGCAGGTCCGGGACGGGCAGGATCCGAAGGCGACGCCCTAGCGGGTGAGCAGGTGGGCGATCACCGGCCCCGTGGCCAGTCGCGGCAGGACGCCGACGAGGCAGATCGGCCACACCCCGTGCGGCCGGCGGCGCGGATCGGCGAAGGCCGCGCAGACCAGGAGCACCGCCGTCGGCCAGAAGGCGAACACGCCGATGACGAAGAGGCTCATGGACCACACGCAGACGCTCGCCGCGACGCCCAGGCAGGTGCCGACGAAGGCCCGGCGGCGCCCGACGAAGGGCGGCGCCAGGACCGGCAGGACGGCGCCCAGGGTGAGCCAGACGAGGTGGGTCCACCCGGCGAGGTGGACCGCGGTCCCCATCAGGAACGCGGCGTCCAGCGCCGCGACCACGGCCAGTGCCCGCTGCACCCCGTGGGCGCGGTCCCCTTGCGGGCGGCCGGGCTCAGACATCGCCGAGCCCGAGGGCGGGAGCGACGTAGTAGGACCACGCCAGGGAGGCGACGCACCAGAGCGAGAAGGCCAGCAGGAGGCCGCCCAGCACGGTCAGCGCCCGGGCGGTGCAGGGCCGTCGGCGACCGTCGGCGAAGGCGGCGAACAGCAGCAGGATGCCGGAGGGGGCGAAGAAGAAGAGGCCGGCCAGGGCGCCGAGCACGCTGCACACGGTGTAGAGCACGCCCAGCACGGCGGCGCCCGTCGTGAAGGCGCCCCGGACGCGCAGGAGGAGGAGCGGCGCCCCGAGCACCGCGAGCAGCACGAAGACCGAGGCGCCGTAGTAGGGGTCGGACGCCAGGAGGAGGGCCACGGCGAGCGCGTTGAGCGCGGCGCCCGCCGCGAGGGCGCGTTGTGGCCCGGTGGCCTTGCCGTCGTCCTCGCCCGCGTCCCACAGGCACCTGCGCAGCCGCCCCGATCCCGCCGCGACCATCGAGATTCCGGCCATCGCCGCACCCCCGTCCCTCGACCTCCGCACACGCCCGATTGAACGTGTTCAGTTGAACGCGTTCAACATAGCGGATGCCGCCCGGCGCGCACTACCCGTAGGGTGTTGGCATGACAACCGGGGTGCGACGCAGGATGGGTGTCGAGGAGCGGCGACAGCAGCTGATCGGCGTGGCGCTGGATCTCTTCAGCAACCGGTCGCCCGACGAGGTGTCGATCGACGAGATCGCGGCGGCCGCCGGGATATCCCGACCGCTCGTCTACCACTACTTTCCGGGCAAGTTGAGCCTGTACGAGGCCGCGCTGCGGCGCGCCGCCGACGAGTTGGCCGCGCGCTTCGACGAACCGCCCGAAGGGCCCCTGGGCGCCCGGCTGCTGCGGGTGATGGGGCGGTACTTCGCCTTCGTCGACGAGCACGGACCCGGCTTCTCCGCCCTGATGCGCGGCGGCCCCGCGGTCGGCTCCAGCCGGACGAACGCGATGATCGACGAGGTCCGCCAGGCCGCCTACGAGCAGATCCTGAGCCACCTCGGCGTCGAGCGGCCGCCCGCGCGGCTGGAACTGGTCGTGCGCTCCTGGGTCTCGCTCGCCGAGTCCACGGCGCTGATCTGGCTCGACGGCCGGCGGATCCCGCGCGCCGAGCTGGAGCTCCAGCTGGTGCACGACTTCGCCGCGCTGGCCGCCGTGAGCGCCGCGTACGACGAGGAGATGGCCGGCCTGCTGGTGCGGATCCTCGCGGACGAGCCCGCCGACGGCCCCTTCGGCGAACTGGTCCGGCGGCTCGCGGCGTTCATCCCCGCCGCGCCCGAGGCACCCGCCACGGCGCACGGTTCGGTGCCGCGCCCGCGGTGATAATGACCGCGTGATCATTGACGACGGGATCTTGTTCCGGCAGGCCGAGGAGAAGGACGCCGCGACCCTGGTGGCCCTGTACGACCAGGCCGCCCGGTGGATGCGGGCCCAGGGCATCGAGCAGTGGAAGCCGGGCGAGAAGGGCGTCGACCACTTCCGGGCCCGGATGGCCGACGGCGAGGTGTGGATCGCCGCCGACGCCGACGGCCGGGTGTGCGGGGCGTACGAGCTGTGGTGGTCCGACGAGGAGGCCTGGGGCGTCCAGCCGCCGGTCGCCGGGTACGTGCACCGCTTGATGGTCGAGCGCGAGGCCGCGCCCGCCGGGGCCGGGCGCCGACTCCTCGAACACGCCGAGCGGCGCATCGCCCGGGCCGGCCTGGAGCGGGCGCGGCTGGACTGCGTCTCCACCAACCCCCGGCTGCTGGCGTACTACCAGGGCGCGGGCTACCGGGTGGTCGGGGAGTTCCCGGCCAAGCAGGCCCTGGACGGGCGGGTGTACGGGGTGATCCTGTTGGAGAAGCGGCTGGACCGCCTCACGGTGGTGTGAGGCGGTCCGCGCGGGCTACCGGGCCGCTTCCCCCTTCGCCCGGAAGACGGCCACCGTGCGGGCCGGGACCGTGAACGCGCCGGTCCCGGCGTCGTACGCCGATGCCTTGACCACCGGGTCGGCGCCCGCGGCCTGCCGTGGGTGCAGCGCGTAGGCCCGCCCGGCCAGTGCGGGGACGCTCTGCCGCTGCGCGGTGGGCGTGGCGTTGAAGACCACGACCAGGTCGCCGAGGGTCATGGTGATGACGCCCGGGGTCTCCGTCGGGCCCGCGAGCGGGAAGGCCAGGTGGGCCTGGACCGCGGCCGTGCTGGTCAGCGCGAAGGAGGGCTCCGAGGTGCGGACGGCCAGCAGGTCCCGGTAGGCGGCCGCGGCGCCGGTGATTTCCGTGCAGGACGGGCCGGGTGTGGTCAACAACGGGGTGGCGTACGGCCATTTCGCGCGGTTGTCGGCCGCCGGCGGCAGGCCCCGGCCGAAGCCGTTGCCGTCCGCGCAGTTCCAGTGGATGGCGTTGAACCAGTCGCCGCTGTCGAAGGAGTTGCGGTCCAGGGACTTCGAGCGCAGCAGGTCGGTGCCCGCCTGGGAGAGGGACGGGCCCTGCGACAGGGTGGCCGTGGCCATCGCCAGGACCTGCATCCGGGCCTGGTCCGCGGGGGAAGTGGTGGGCGGGAGCTTGTACTTGAGGGCGTCGTAGAGCGATTCGTTGTCGTGGGCGTCCGCGTAGGCGAGGGCGTCGCCCGGCGCCGCCGCGTAGCCGGCGCCCTGGCCGTTGTAGTCCAGCTGGGCACCTGTGACCGAAGCGCCGGTGGCGTCCGTGAAGCGGTAGCCCGCCAGGTTGCCGGTGAGCCCGACCTTGATCAGGTCCTGGGCGTGCCGGAGCCGGGCCAGCTGCTGCTCGGGGGTGCCGTTCGCGGGGGTCGCGCCCGGGTCGGTGAAGAGGCCGGAGGCGAAGCCCTGCACGCGCGGGTCCTCGTCGAAGGGGCCGCCGCCGCGGACCGCGTCGCGCGCCCGGTCGGAGAAGGTGGCGATGCCGGTGCCGGCCATGTTCTTCTGGGTGGCCTGGACGAAGCGGGCGTCGTCGGCGACCTCGCCGAAGTTCCAGCCCTCGCCGTAGAGGATCACCTTCTTGCCGTCGACCCCGTCCTTCGCCGGGGTCAGCCGGTCCAGGGCGGCGCGCACGGCCAGGATGTTGGCCTTCGGCTGGTGGCCCATCAGGTCGAAGCGGAAGCCGTCGACCTTGTACTCCTTGGCCCAGGTGACCACGGAGTCCACGACCAGGCGGCCCATCATGGCGTTCTCGGTGGCCGTGTTGGAGCAGCAGCTGCTGGTGGCGACGGAGCCGTCGGCGAGCAGGCGCTGGTAGTAGCCGGGGACGACCCGGTCCAGGACGGACAGGTCCGACTGGCCGGAGGCGGCGGTGTGGTTGTAGACCACGTCCATCACCGTGCGCAGGCCCGCGCCATTGAGCGACTGGACCATGCGGCGGAACTCCACCGTGCGGGCGGTGCCGTTCGGATCGCTCGCGTACGAGCCCTCCGGGACGGTGTAGTGCAGCGGGTCGTAGCCCCAGTTGTAGGCGTCCTTCGCGGCGGCTGCCGCCACGCACGCCTGCTGCTGCGGGGAGTCGGGGGCGTAGACCTTCAGGTCGCAGGCGGGGGTGGTGCGGTTCGCCGGGTCCTCGGGGATGGTCGCGATGTCGAAGGCGGGCAGGAGGTGGACGTAGGAGGTGCCGGCGGCGGCCAGCGAGCGCAGGTGCTTCATGCCCGCCGACCCGGTGTCGGTGAATGCCAGGTACTGGCCGGGGTGCTTGCTGGTGGGGTCGGCCACCGAGAAGTCCCGGATGTGGAGTTCCTGGATCTGGGCGGAGGCGAAGGGGACGGCGGCGGGCTTGCGCAGCTCGCGCCAGCCGGGCGGCTGGAGCGCGGGCGCGGCCAGGTCGGTGACGAGGCTGTAGGTCGAATCGGTGGTCAGCGCGGTGGAGTAGGGGTCGGTGACCAGGTTGCGGACCACCTGGCGCACGCTCGGCGCCCAGACGGTCACCGCGTAGCGGTAGCGCTTGCCGGTCCAGGAGCGCTCGCCGTCCACCGACCAGACGCCGGTGGCGTCGTCGCGGTGCATGGGGACGGTGCGGGCGCCGCCGTCGAGTTCGAGGGAGACCTGTTGGGCGGTGGGCGCCCAGAGCGCGAGTCGGGGGCCGCGAGCGGAGAAGGTGGGGCCGAGCGGGGTCGTGTTCGCGTACAGGTCGTCCAGGACGCCCGCGAGCTGCACCCCGGTGGCGGCGAGCACGGCGCCGCCCGCGGTGCGGGCGCTCGCGACGAGCTGCCCGCGCAGCGCCTCGCGCACCCGGTCCCGGTCGCGCGGGTCGACGGTGAAGGCGGTGTACGCGGCCAGGTGCGGGAACTTCTGCTTCTGTACGGCGCTCAGCGCGCCCGGGGTCAGCCGCAGCCAGCGGGCCTTCCCGGTGCCGGTGAGGACGCCGTCGGCGGCCTTGATCAGGCCCTCGCGCGAGGCCAGGAGCTGCACCGACGCGGCGGCGGGCGGGGCGTTCCAGGCGAGGGTGTCGCGGTCGATCCAGACGGCCTCGGCCTTGGTGAGGTCGAGGGCGGCGGCGGAGCCGGCGGGCTGCGGCAGCAGGTACTTCTGCTGGCCGGCGAGCAGCCAGGCCTCGTGGCCGGTGGCCTTGAGGTCGAGGGACTGGTCGGTGGGGAGGTCCTTCTCGTCCCCCTTGTGGAGGATGTAGCTCAGCGAGGTGGCGCCCGGGGCGAGCGGGACCTCGTAGACAGCGCCGTAGGAGTCGGTGCGGACGGGGAGCAGCGGCTTGGACCAGTCGGTGGGGGTGGCCGCGCCGGTCCACACGTGCAGGCCCCAGCCGTCGTAGGCGCCGTCGGGGCGCTTCAGGTGCAGGACGGCCTTGTCCTGGTCCTGGGGCGGGTAGGGCGGGCGGTCGGTGCGGGCCGCTTCCTTGCCCTGCTCCAGCCAGATCTCGCCGCTCCTGGTCACGTCGAGGGTGCGGTCGGCGGCGACGTCCTTCGTGCCGTCCTTGTCGATGACGAGGTAACCGACGCTGCTCGCGCCGGGCTTGAGCTTGACGTACGCGAAGGCGCCGTAGGCGTCGCGGCCGGTGAAGTCGTGCCCGGCGGGCCAGGTGGTCGACTCGCCCTCGGCGAGGTCCCCCCAGGCGTAGAGCCGCCAGTTCGCGTAGTCGCCGTCGGGGCGGTGGTAGTGGACCACCGCGTAGTCGCGCTGGGTGGCGGTGGGGACCTCGGGGGGCGGGGCCTGCCCGGCGACGGAGGCGGCGAGGGCGCTCGCGGTGCGGCCGGAGGCGTCGACGACGACCGCCTTGTAGCGCAGCGGGGTGCCCGCGGGGGCGGTGACCCGCTGGGTGACCTTGTAGGGGGCGTGGTCGGCGGAGCCGAGGACCTGCCAGGCGTCGTCGCCGCTCTGGGCGGCGAAGACGACCCGGTTGAGGCCGCCGCCGGTGACGTCCGCCGACAGCTCGACGGTGCCGGTGGCGCCGAGGGCGGGCGGGGTGAGGGTCAGGGCGGGGCGGGTGGTGGGGGCCGGGAGCGGGGTGGTGCCCCTGAGGACCACCGAGCCGAGGGCGGGGACGGTGAGGGAGAGCTTGCCGGTGGAGGAGGCCCAGACGGTGGTGGTGCCGGCGCCGCCGTAGAGGACGCCGTAGGCCGCGCCGGCCGGAGCGTCGAGTTCCACGGTGCGGGGCGCGTCGCCGTTGTTGGCGGCGACCAGGTATTCGGTGCGGGTGCGCGGGTCGGTGCGGGCGAAGGCGTAGACGGAGCCGTCGGCGAGGCGTTCGCTCTGGACGCCGTCGCGCAGGGCGGGGTGGGCCTTGGTCAGCCGGGAGAGAGCACTGATCTGTTGGTAGAGCGGGTGTCCCGGATCGTAAGCATCGCTCGCGTGTGTGCGCACCGTTCCGAGCTGGTCGTCATCCAGGTAGTCGGGCGTCTTGGAGGCGAAGAGGGACTGGCGGGCGTCCTTGTCGCCGCCGGCGCCCGTGAAACCCTGCTCGTCGCCGTAGTAGATCACCGGGTTGCCGCGGGAGAAGAACATCAGCTCGTTCGCCAGCCGGTAGCGGTCGAGCAGTTCGCGCTCCCCCGCCCCGGGCCGGTCCTGCTGGAGGAAGGAGCCGAACCTCCCCATGTCGTGGTTGCCGAGGAAGGTCACCTGCTCGTAGGCGTTGGCCTTGTCGCTGGTGTACCGGTAGTCCGCCCCGAGGACGGAGGCCAGCCGTCCGGCTCCGGCGCCCTGGGCGGCGTACGCCCGGATCGCGTCCTGGAGCGGGAAGTCGAGGGTGGCGTCGAGGCGGCCCTGCGTGACGTAGGGCGAGGTGACCGCCGGGTCCGCGGAGTACACCTCGCCGAACATGAAGAACTTCGAGCGCCCACGCTGGGCGGCGTACTTGTCGAGGGCGGTGGCCCACTGCGTCCAGAACGGCAGGTCGACGTGTTTGACGGTGTCGATCCGGAAGCCGTCGATATCGAAGTCCCGGACCCACTTCTCGTAGATCTTCTCCATCCCGCTGACCACCTCGGGACGCTCGGTCCACAGGTCGTCGAGCCCGGAGAAGTCACCCTGTTCGGCGGATTCGCCCGCGAAGGTGGAGTCGCCCCGGTTGTGGTACATCGTCGGATCGTTCAGCCAGGCCGGGACCTTGGCGTCCTTCTTCGCCGCGGGGACGAGCGGCGTGCGTGGGAAGGACCCGGCCCCGACGCCCGGAAAGCCCTTCTTCCCGGCGGCGTAGTCGGAGTCGTCGAAGGCCACCCCGTCCTTGGTCAGGTAGGGAAAGGCCCCCTTGGACAGGTAGGAGTACGACTTCTCCTTGTAGTCGATGACGTCGGCGGTGTGGTTGGTGATGACGTCGAAGAAGACCTTCATCCCCTTCCCGTGCGCCTTGTCGATCAGCCGCTCCAGGTCGGCGTTGGTCCCGAAGTGCGGGTCGACCTGGGTGAAGTCCGTGATCCAGTAGCCGTGGTAGCCGGCTGAGGTGTTCGCCCCCTCCCCCTGCACCGGCTGGTTCTTGAAGATGGGCGCCATCCAGATGGCGGTGGTGCCCAGCCCCTTGATGTAGTCCAGCCGGTCGGTCAGCCCCTTGAGGTCGCCGCCCTGGTAGAAGCCCTTGTCCGTCGGGTCCAGCCCGGTCTGCAGCCGGCTGCCGGTCAGACCGCCCCGGTCGTTGCGCGGGTCGCCGTTCGCGAAGCGGTCCGGGAGCACGAAGTAGAACTGCTCCCGGGTCAGGTCGTGCCGGGCGGGCCGCGCCGCCAGCTCGGCGTCCGAGGGCGGGGCGGGAGCCTTGGCGGCGGCCGCCGCGGGGAGGGCGGGCAGCAACGTCACGGCCAGGGCGGCGGCGACGATTCCTGCGGCTGGGCGTATCAAGGCGGGGTCTCCTCAACGGGTAGGGGGTGGGGCGCGGCGGGGGTCAGTTGCGCCAGGTGTCGCTGAGCGCGACCTTCCCGCTCGCGGGGACGGTGGCCGTACGGTTGGCCCCGCTCTCCCAGGTGACGTTGCCCGCGGCGTCCTTGCGGACGTACTTGTAGGCGAAGGAGGTGCCCGCGGGCAGGGTGACGTCGAGCTTCCAGACCGGGTAGGCGGCCGGGTCGAGCTTCAGCGCGGAGGCGGTGTTCCAGTTCCCGAGCGCGCCCTGGTCGCCGGTGACGTAGATGTCCTGGCCCGGCACCGTGGTGGCGTTGACCGCGAAGGAGGCGCCGGCGGCCGCGGGCGGCGGCGTGGAGCCACCGCCGCAGGTGCGGGCGCCCGCGTGGAGGGCGACGGCGGTGTCCGGCCCGAGGGTCGCGGTGAACTGCCCGGAGCCGTTCACGGTGACGGCCCGCCCGCTCTGCACGTCGCAGTAGTCGCCGGCCGGGAGGGAGGTCTGGAAGGTCCGGGTGAGCGCCGACGCCTCGTGGTTGATGGCCACGTACGCCTTGGCGCCGCGCCCGAAGGCGATCTGGTCGCCGCCGTTGTCCCACCAGTTGGTGACGCCCTGGCCGCGGGCCGCGTTGCGCAAGCCCACCATCGAGGAGATCTCGCGCCAGGCGTGCTGGCAGGTCCAGCCGTCGGCGTAACAGGAGCCGACCGAGCCGCCGTTCGGCGGACCGGCGTCGCGGTCGGTGAAGGAATAGCCCGAGTGCACGTCGGGCGAACCGTAGGGCCAGGCCAGCATGAAGACGTTGGCGAGGGTGTAGGTCGCGCCCGCCGTGTAGTTGAGGGTGTCCCCGCCGCGCTCGGTGTCGTGGTTGTCGACGAACACGGCGGCCTGGCCGCTCGGCATGTACCCCCAGGACTCGCCGAAGTTCTTCAGGTGGGCCAGGTTCTCGTTCTGGAAGACCCGCTTGAGGTCGCGGGCGTAGCGGAACTCCTGCACGTCCCCGTTGCCGAGGTACTCGCTCGGCTGGACGGCCTCGCCCGCGCCGTAGATCGCCTCCTGCTTCCAGTAGGCGTTCGGCTTGGTCAGCCGGGACTTGATGTTGGCGAGGTCGGCGGCGGGCATGTGCTTGGCGGCGTCGATCCGGAAGCCGTCGACGCCGAGGGAGAGCAGGTCGTTCAGGTAGCCGGCGATCCGGCCCCGTACGTAGTCCTCGCCCGTGTCGAGGTCGGCGAGCTGCACCAGCTCGCAGTTCTGGACGTTGGCCCGGTCCTGGTAGTTGGAGATGGTGGCGCGGCAGTCGTCCATGTCGGCGCCGGAGTAAAGACCCGGGTAGTTGTACTTCGTGTACGAACTGCCTCCGGTTCCGGTGCCGTCGGAGGCGGCCATGTGGTTGATCACGGAGTCGGCGACGACCTTCACACCCGCCGCGTGGCAGGTGTCGACCATCGCCTTGAACCCGGCCCGGTCACCGAGCCGCCCGGCGATCTTGTAGCTCACGGGCTGGTACGAGGTCCACCACTGGGGGCCCTGGATGTGCTCCTGGGGAGGCGAGACCTGGACGTAGCCGTAACCGGCGGGACCGAGGCTGTCGGTGCACGCCTTGGCGACGGAGGCGAAGTTCCACTCGAAGAGGACGGCGGTGACGTCGCGCTCACCGGGCGGCGCGGCGACGGCCTGCGGCGCCTGCCACGTGCCGACGGCGGCGAGTGCGGCAAGGGCAGCCACGGCTCTGTGGATGCGGGGCATGGGGGTCCTCCTGGCGAAGAGGTGGGGATTGTTGGCGACCGTAGGCCCCGCCCCTCCCCCCTGCAAGACCTTGCGCAAGAGATTGCAGAATTGTTTCTCCGCCGTGTCCTGCCGGGTCCGATGAGGGCACGTCACGCCCGGAAGCGACTGGGTAGGGTCCAACGGGGCAAACCGACACCACAGGAGGGCCGGCATGGCGACGGACACCGTGATCGCGCAGACGACCATCGACAACGAGCTCGCGGCACGGGAGTTGGCACGGGGCGCGGTGGAGGCCCGACTGGCCGCCTGCGCCCACATCGACGCACCGCTCACCGCCGTCTACCGGTGGCAGGGCGCGGTGGAAACGGCCACCGAATGGCGCGTCTCCTACAAGACGACACGAGACCGGCTGCCCGCCCTGAGCGCCTGGGTCGACCAGCACCACGGCTACGACGTCCCCGAGTGGATCGTCCTGGCGGTGGACGCCGGCTCGGAGGCCTACCTCTCGTGGGTCGCCGCCGAGACGGCGCCGGAGTAGCCGCTCACATCAGGCGACACAGGCCCGCAGCTGTGCCGCCAGCTCACGCTCCTTGACCGGCAGCCGGTCGGCGATGCTCAGCGCACGTACCCGGCCCATCGTGTTCGGCCGGGCATCGGCCGCCGCGGCGAACTGGCGGGCGACGTGCACCCCTTGATCAACGTCGCCACCCGCGAGCAGGGCGGCGGCCAGGTCCCCGAGGACGACGACGCCCGCGTCGGACAGCCCGCCGCCCAATCGCCGCGTGGCGACGGCAGCCGCCTCGGCGAGTTCGGGATGGGCCAGTCGTCCGTAGACGGAGAGCACGAGGGAGTCCATACGCGCCGGCGTCATGAACCCCACCCACGCCTGCTCCGCGGTGTGGTCGGCGTAGTCGTACGCGGTGCGGGCTCGGTCGAGGGCCCGCAGAGCGGCCGTCGCGTCGCCGGTGCCGGCCGCTTCCTCGGCGTGGCGGGCATGGATCCAGGCCGCGGCGGTGGCGTTGCCGGGGCCCCGCACGTACGCGACCGCACGCTCCAGGAGCTCCAGCCTGCGGACTGGACTGACCACTCCGTAACTCGCATAGGCCAGGGCGAGGGCCCGCAGCGGCGGATGGCCCGAGGCATCAGCACAATCAGCGGTGACCCGGTAGTACGAACGGGCCGCGGGGTGGTCGCCCAGGTCCCAAGCGATCCACCCAGCCAGGGCCGCAGTCTCACCTGCCGCAATGCAGAGGTCCTTCTCACGGTCGGACGCACGGGGTAGGGCAACGGTGATGGCATCGAGGTGCGCCACGACGTGCCCTTGCAATTGCCGTGCCGTCAGGTGGTTCTCGCTGATGTGCAGCGCCCCGGCTCGCTTCACCAGGACATCGACCGCGTGGCCGTCGACGCGGCCACTCCCAGCGAGGGCGTGGGCGAGCCGCGCCCACGGCTCGCCGGCCACCGCGGCGCCGATGACGGCGCCTCCGATCAGCTTCCGGCGCTCCATCTCGCTCGACTCCTCTTCGTCCCGGTCTGTCGACTTCCTACGTCGCACGCGCGCGGCCGCAGCCTCCAACCGGAGCTGCTCCACAGGTACGCCGCAGGCCACCGCGATGTAGGAGATGGTGTGGGTGGTCGGGATGTTCTCGCCGTTCTCATAGCGGCTGATCTCACGACGAGTCACGGTGTCCCGGCCGGAAGCCGTATTGATCGCGGCCGCCTGCTGCTCCTGGGTACGCCCGGCCTCCATACGAAGCCGGAGCAACAATTGGGCGAACGGGTCTGCCGACATGCGTGTGACCCCTGTCGGTCGACGTCGCCCCATGATGACCTCGAATTCCCCCGCAGGTTCCCCCTTGACAGGCTTTTCCCCCGAAGGATTCCCCTGGGAAGAGTCCCTGCAGAGCGCTGTCATGGAGCCATGACCACAGACCGAGGGGGCACCAACGAGCCCCTGACGACCGCCTCTGCCGACCCCTGGCCGGACAGGGAGGCCAGGCCCGGGCTCAGCCGGGCGGTCCTCGACCGCGCTCGCGCCGGGTGGGAGAGGTTCCTCTCGTCCCTTGAGGAACCCTCCGATGACTGAGCGCTACGCGTACCTGCCCCATCGCCTGCTCCGGCGCCGCGTGCGCGACATCGCTTCCGGGGCCGAGGGAGAGCTGATGGCCGTGATCGACGAGGACGTGTCGGCGGACCCCGCCCGCCGGCACGGGGCGACGCCGGCCTACGTCCGGGGCTCCTCCGGCCGCGAGTTCACCACCGCGGTGGACAACGTCCGGCCCGCCTGACGCGCGGGGGTGGTGGGGTGTGGGCGGTGGGGGTCGTCCCCGCAGGCCGAGCAGAACCGGCACCGGGCGACCGCTCCGACCCCGGGAAGGTTCTGCGAGCCGAGGAGACGACCCCCACCGGCCGCGCCCCACAACCCCCGGACCCCCGCCGACCCCGGCCCAGCAGACCCCCCGTGGGCTCAGGGGGCCTGGGAGGTGGAGCCGCGGACGACCAGTTCCGGCTGGAACACGAACTCCGTGCGCTGGACCGGGGTGCCGCCCACCGCCTCCAGGAGGGCGCCCACCGCCGCCGTCGCCATCGCGCGGACCGGCTGGCGGACCGTGGTCAGGGGCGGGTCCGTGAACGCGATCAGCGGCGAGTCGTCGAAGCCGACGACCGACACGTCCTCCGGGACCCGCAGCCCCCGCTCGCGGGCCGCCCGGATGACGCCCAGCGCCATCGGGTCGCTCCCGCACACGATGCCCGTGCAGCCCCGGTCCAGCAGCGCGCCGCCCGCCGCGTGCCCGCCCTCCACCGTGAAGAGCGTGCGCTGGATCAGCCCTTCGGCCCCGGCCGAGGGCAGCGCGGCCAGGAACCCCTGCTCCTTGCGGGCCGAGGGCACGTACCGCGTCGGGCCGATCGCCAGCCCGATCCGCCGGTGCCCGAGGTCCTCCAGGTGCCGCACCGCCATGTCCGCGGCCGCCCGGTCGTCCGGCGAGATGAAGGGCGCGTGGACGTGCTCGTTGAAGCCGTTGATCAGGACGAACGGGACCCCGCGCGCCGCGAGCCGCTGGTAGCGCGTCGGATCCGCCGAGGAGTCCGCGTGCAGCCCGGACAGGAAGACGATCCCCGTCACCCCGCGCTGCTCAAGCTGCTCCACCAGCTCGTCCTCGGTGGCCCCGCCGGGCGTCTGCGTGCACAGCACCGGCGTGTACCCGTGCCCCGCCAGCGCCTGCTCGATGACCTGCGCGAAGGCGGGGAAGATCGGGTTGGTCAGCTCGGGGATGAGCAGCCCGACGAGCCCGTTGCTGCGCCTGCGCAGCCGTACGGGCCGTTCGTAGCCGAGCAGGTCGAGCGCGGCCAGCACCTTGTGCCGGGTGCCGGCCGCCACGCCCGCCTTGCCGTTGAGCACACGGCTGACGGTCGCCTCGCTGACCTGGGCCTGCGCGGCGATGTCCGTCAGCCGAAGGGGGGAGGTCACCCCTGCCACCACACCGCCGTGTCGGCCGGGAGCAGGTCCGGGTCGGCCAGCGGGCCGCTGGCCAGCAGTACGGTTCCGGGCGCGGGGATGCGTACCGCCTCGCCGCCCGTGTTCACCGTGCAGACGAACTCCCCGCGCCGGAAGGCCAGCACCCCGGCCGGGGCCGCCAGCCACTCCACCGCGTCCCCCGCGCCCAGGTCGTCCCGCTCGCGCCGGATCCGCAGCGCGGCGCGGTACAGCTCCAGGGTGGAGTGCGGGTCGCCGGTCTGCGCGGCCACGCTCAGCCCCGCCCACTCCACCGGCTGCGGCAACCAGCTCCCCCCGCTCCCGAACCCGTACGGAGCCACCTCACCCGACCACGGAATCGGCACCCGGCACCCATCCCGCAAACCATCCTGCCCGGCGCTCCGCGAGAAGGCCGGGTCCTGACGCACCCCGTCCGGCAGGTCGACGACCTCCGGCAGGCCGAGCTCCTCGCCCTGGTAGACGTACGCCGACCCGGGCAGCGCCAGCATCAGCAGCGCCGCCGCCCGCGCGCGGGACAGTCCCTGCGCGCCGCCGCCGTAGCGGGTCACGTGCCGCACCACGTCATGGTTCGACAACACCCACGTCGTCGGAGCACCCACGACCCGCATCGCGTCGAGCGATTCGTCGATGGTCGCGCGCAGCGCGTCGGCGTCCCATCCGGTGTTCAGGTACTGGAAGTTGAAGGCCTGGTGCAGCTCGTCGGGCCGCAGGTAGAGGGCGGTGCGGTCCGCGCTCGGGGTCCACGCCTCGGCGACCCCGATGCGGTCACCGGCGTACTCCTCCAGCACGGTCCGCCAGGAGCGGTAGATCTCGTGGACGCCGTCCTGGTCGAAGAAGGGCAGGACCTGGTTGCCCAGCAGCTTGAGCTGCTCGTCGCGGCCGAGGTCGGGCAGGCCGGGGGCCTTGACCAGGCCGTGCGCGACATCGATGCGGAAGCCGTCGGCGCCGAGGTCCAGCCAGAACCGCAGGATGGAGCGGAACTCGTCCTGGACGGCCGGGTGTTCCCAGTTGAAGTCGGGCTGCTCGGGGGCGAAGAGGTGCAGATACCACTCGCCGTCCGCGACCCGCGTCCACGCCGGGCCGCCGAAGATCGACTCCCAGTCGTTCGGCGGCAGCTCCCCGCCCGCCCCCCGCCCGGACCGGAAGTGGAAGCGCTCGCGCAGCGGGCTGCCGGGGCCCTCGCGCAGCGCCTGCTTGAACCATTCGTGCTGGTCGGAGCAGTGGTTGGGGACGAGGTCGACGATGATCCGCAGGCCCAGCGCGTGGGCCTCGCGGATCACGGCGTCGGCGTCGTGCAGGCTGCCGAACATCGGGTCGATGGCCCGGTAGTCGGCGACGTCGTAGCCCGCGTCGGCCTGCGGGGAGGCGTAGAACGGGCTGAGCCAGACGGCGTCGACGCCCAGTTCCTTGAGGTAGGGCAGCCGGGTCCGGACCCCTTCGAGGTCCCCCATCCCGTCCCCGTTGCTGTCGGCGAAGCTGCGCGGATAGACCTGGTAGATCACCGCTTCCCGCCACCAGCCGGGCTGGGTGCCGGTCGCGGTGGGAAGAGCGTCGGCGAGGTGCTGGGTCATGTCGTCCTTGGAGAGATCGGGCCGGTGTACGCGTCGGGAAGGGTGGTCAGCCCTTGGTCGCGCCCGCGGTCATACCGGCGACGAGGTGACGCTGGGCGAAGACGAAGAAGATCGCCGCGGGGATGGCGATGAGGACGGAAGCCGCCGTCATCGGACCCCAGTTGGCGGTGTACTGGGTCACGAAGGTCTGCAGACCCCCGGCCAGCGTGAGGTTGTCGTCGCCGACCAGGAAGGCGGAGGCGTACGCCACCTCGCCCCAGGCGGTGATGAAGGAGTAGAAGGCGGTGACCGCGAGGCCCGGGCGGGCCAGCGGGAGGATCAGCCGCCAGAAGGTCCCGAAGGGGTTGAGCCCGTCGACCCGACCGGATTCGTCGATCTCGATCGGGATGGTGTCGAAGAAGCCCTTCATCATCCAGGCGCAGAACGGCACCGCGATGGTGAGGTACGTGATGATCAGGCCGAGCGGCTGGTTGAGCAGCCCCAGCTCGCCCATCAGGTTGTAGAGCGGGACGATGAGGATGGCCATCGGGAACATCTGGGTGACCAGCAGGGTCCACATCAGCGGCTTCATGCCGGGGAACTTGAACCGGCTGACCGCGTATCCCGTGGTCGCGGCGATGAACACGCCGAGGACGGTGGTGATGCCCGCGACCAGCACCGAGTTGCCGAACCAGGTGAAGAAGGACGTGTGGTCCACCAGGTAGCGGTAGTTGTCGAGGGTGGGGTCCTTGATGAAGTCGGTACTGACCGCCTGCTGCGGCGGCTTGAGCGAGGTCAGCAGGATCCACAGCACCGGGAAGACCGCGATGACGGCCGCGACGACGAGCGTGCCGTGCAGGGCGACGGAGGCGAGCGGTCCGCGCTGCCCGCGGGGCCGTACCTCTTGGGTGACGCTGGAGGTGGTCGTCACGGTCACCACACCTCTCCCTGCTTGCGCAGCGAACGCCGGTAGACCAGCGCGAAGATCATGAGCAGGGCGAGGATGAGGACGCCCCAGGTCGCGGACCCGGCGAAGTCGCGCGGGCTGGTCACGAAGGCCTGCCGGAACGCCTGCGTCACCAGGATCTCGGTGGCGTCGCCCGGCCCGCCGCGGGTGAGCAGGAAGATCACCGGGAACATGTTGAAGGTCCAGATGGTGGAGAGCAGGATCACCGTCATGCTGACCGTGCGCAGCCCCGGCAGGGTGATGTGCCGGAAGCGCTGCCAGGGGCTCGCGCCGTCCATCTCGGCGGCCTCGTACAGCTCGCCGGGGATGGACTGGAGGCCGCCGAGGAGGGCGACCATCATGAAGGGGATGCCCAGCCAGACGTTGACGGTGATGACCGCGAGCTTGGCCCAGGTGGGGTCGTCGAGCCAGGGCACGGCGGAGATCCCGCCGCCTTCGAGGACCTTGTTCAGGATGCCGTTGTCGCGGTTGAAGAGGAACCGCCAGGCGAAGACGGACACGAAGCCGGGGACGGCCCAGGGCAGGATGAGCGCCATCCGGTAGACGGCGCGGCCCCGGAACTCCCGGTTGAGGATGTTGGCGAGGCCGAGGCCGAGCGCGAAGGTGATGGACACGCAGGCGACGGTCCAGATCACCGTCCACACCAGCCGGTCCAGGAAGACCGGGTCGCTCAGCGCGGCCGTGTAGTTGTCGAGGCCGACGAACTGGTAGGTCGCGTCGATGGTGTTGGGGCCGATCGTACGGGCGACGTTGCGCTCGTTGGCGTCGGTCAGCGACAGGTAGATCCCGCGGACCAGCGGCCACCCGATGATCACGCCGAGGACGAGCACCACGGGGGTGACCATCGTCCAGGCGTACCAGTGGGTGGCCAGCGCGCGCCGGATCCGGCCGGGGCGGGCCCCGGGCTTGCGGTCGGTCCCGCGGCTCCGGCCGCGGGTGACGTCGTCACCCGCGGCCGGCGCTACGGACCGGCTGGTCTGAGCAGCCATCGTCGTGCTACTTCCAACCCTTGAGGATCTTGCGGAACTCGGTACCGGTGGCCTTGGCCGCGTCCTCCGGGCTGGAGGCACCGGTGACCGCCTTGGTGTACTGCACCTTGAGCGGCTCGAAGAGGGAGCCGTTCTCCGGGATCCAGGCGCGCTCGACGGCCTTGTCCACGGCGGGCTTGAAGAAGGCGACGATCTCGTTGCCCTTGACGTCCGGCACCTCGTAGGCGGCGGTGCGGGTCGGGAGCAGGCTCAGCTCCTTGGTCGCCTGGACCTGGGTCTCCTGCGAGGTCATGTACTCGACGAAGGCGTGCGCGGCGGTGCGGTTCTTGGAGCCCGCGTAGACGGCCAGGTCGTGGCCGCCCTGCGGGGCGCCGGCCTTGACGGAGCCGGCCGGGACCGCGCTGATGCCGAGGTTGGCCTTGTCGGCGAACTGGGCGCCGGAGAAGGTGTCCTTGACCGCCCAGGGGCCGTTGACCATCATCGCGACCTCGCCCGACTTGAAGGCGGTCTGCATGTTGTCGTAGCCGTCGGTGGCGTTGGTGACGGCGGCGCCGGAGGTGATCAGGTCGCGGGCGTCCTTGAAGGCCTTGACGCCCGCCGCGTTGTCGACGGTGACCGTCTTGGTCTTCGCGTCGACGAGGTCGCCGCCCTCGCCGTAGATGAAGGGGAGGAACCAGTAGGAGTCGTCGCCGCGGACGTAGAGGCCGGTCTTGCCGGTCTTGGCCTTGATCGCGGCGGCCGCGGTCTTGACCTCTTCGAGCGTGGTCGGGGGCTTGACGCCCGCGTCCGCCAGCATCTTCTTGTTGTAGAAGAGGCCGAGGGAGTCGATGACCTGCGGGACGGCGTAGAGCTGGCCCTCGTACTTGCCGCTGGCCGCGGCCTGGGGCAGGAAGTCGGCGTCGACCTTCTTGGCCGCGTCGGCGGGGACCTTGTCCAGGTAGCCGAGGGAGGCGAAGTCGGCGACCCAGCCGACGTCGGCACGGATGACGTCGGGGGCCTCGGCGCCGCTGCTGAAGGCGTTCTTGACCTTGTTCTGCGCGTCGCCGTACGGCACGTTGACGTACTTGACGGTCACCTTCGGGTGCTTGGCGGTGAACGCCTCGGCGATCTTCTGGAAGGTCGCCTTCTCCGTGTCGTTGGAGGTGTCCCACCAGGTGACCGTGCCGGAGATCTCGCCACCGGCGCTGTCGCCGCCGCCGTTGTCGTTCTTGTCGCCGCCGCAAGCCGTCGCCGCGAGCGCCAGAGCCGCGACCAGCGCGGTGGCCGCTATGCCACGCCGCATATGAACTCCTTCGATGATCCCGGCCGCGCCCTCGCGGTCCCGAGTTGCCAGGAACGTAACAAGCCTGAAAGCCGACCGAAAGACCTTGCGGCAATTTTCTGCAAGACCTGGTGATCGTTACATCCGTGTGTCCGTACGGTTGCCGCAGCTTGCTGTTAGTTCGAACCGTCTTCGGGTGACCGGGCCCGCAACCAGGGGCCGGGTCCGCACGTTGACCCCGATATGACCCATGAGCTGACCGCCTCGCGGCTTGCAAGCGCTTCCAGCAACGTCACCGCGAGCGGCGGCTGGTGGCGCGATGCCGTCATCTATGAGGTGTACGTACGGTCCTTCGGCGACAGCGACGGGGACGGCATCGGCGACCTGCGCGGGGTGCGCGAGCGCCTCCCCCACCTGGCCCGGCTCGGGGTGGACGCCCTCTGGCTCACTCCCTTCTACGTGTCCCCCCAGGCGGACGGCGGCTACGACGTCGCCGACTACCGGGCCGTGGACCCCCTCTTCGGCGACCTCGCCGACGCGGACGACCTGGTCCGGGCCGCGCACGCGCTGGGGCTGCGGGTGATCGTGGACGTGGTGCCGAACCACACCTCCGAGCGGCACCCCTGGTTCCGGGCCGCGCTCGCCGGGGCGCCGGGCGGGCCGGAGCGAGCCCGCTTCCACTTCCGGTCCGGGCGGGGGGCGGGCGGGGAGCTGCCGCCGAACGACTGGGAGTCGATCTTCGGCGGCCCGGCGTGGACGCGGATCGCGGACGGCGAGTGGTATCTGCACCTCTTCGCCCCCGAGCAGCCCGATCTGAACTGGGAGCACCCCGAGGTGCGGGCGGAGTTCGACTCCGTCCTGCGGTTCTGGCTCGACCTGGGGGTCGACGGCTTCCGCGTCGACGTCGCGCACGGCATGGTCAAGGCCGCCGGGCTGCCGGACCTGGGGCGCGGGGCGCAGGCCACCTTGATCGGCAGCGAGCCGCTCCCCTTCTTCGACCAGGACGGGGTGCACGAGATCCACCGCTCATGGCGCCGTCTGCTGGACGCCTACGACGGCCAGCGGATCGGGGTCGCCGAGGCCTGGGCGCCGACCTCCGAGCGGCTCGCCCTGTACGTCCGCCCCGACGAGCTGCACCAGGCCTTCAACTTCCGCTTCCTCAAGTGCCCCTGGGACGCGCGGGAGATGCGGACGGTCATCGACGGGTCCCTGGCCGCCACCACGGCGGTCGGTGCTCCGACGACGTGGGTGTTGTCGAACCACGATGTGGTGCGGCACGTGACGCGTTATGGCGGTGGGGTGCGGGGTGTGGCGCGGGCGCGGGCGGCGGCGTTGTTGATGTTGGCGTTGCCGGGGTCGGCGTATGTGTACCAGGGGGAGGAGTTGGGTCTGCCGGAGGTGGTGGATCTGCCGGACGAGGTGCGTCAGGATCCGGCGTTCTCGCGGGGTTCCGGGCAGGACGGGTTGCGGGACGGTTGCCGGGTGCCGATTCCGTGGTCGGGTACGCAGGCTCCGTACGGTTTCGGTTCGGGTGGGAGTTGGCTGCCGCAGCCCGCGCAGTGGGCGGGGTTGAGCGTGGCCGCGCAGACCGGTGACCCGCACTCCACCCTGGAGCTCTACCGGGCGGCCATCGAGCTGCGCCGGGCCATGCCGGGCCTGGGCGCACCGGAGGCCGGCCGCCCGGACCCCACGCGCCCCGCGGACCCCGCAGCCCCCGAAGCCGACCCGGACGGTCGGGCGGATCCCGGCCCGACCGGGATGCGGTGGCTGCCCGGGCCGGAAGGGGTGCTCGTCTTCGCCCGCCCCGGCTTCGTCTGCACGCTCAACACGGGCCCTTCCCCGGTGGAGCTCGCGGCGCCCGGAAGGCCCGTACTGTCCAGCTCTCCGGTGGAGACGGACGGGCGCACCGTCCTGCTTCCCCCCGATACGTGCACGTGGTGGGCAATGTGACGTGCGACCGGTACAGTCCACTCCCATGACCGCGCGGCTTGCCGACATCGCAGCTCAGGCGGGGGTCAGCGAAGCCACAGTCAGCCGGGTCCTCAACGGCAAGCCCGGTGTGGCCGCGGGCACCCGCGAATCCGTGCTGGCCGCGCTCGACGTCCTCGGGTACGAGCGTCCCGTGCGGCTGCGTCAACGCAGTGCGGGACTCGTCGGGCTGATAACGCCCGAGCTGGACAACCCCATCTTCCCCGCGCTCGCGCAGGTCATCGGCCAGGCCCTCACCCGGCAGGGGTACACGCCGGTGCTGGCCACCCAGACGCCCGGCGGATCGACCGAGGACGAGCTGACGGAGATGCTCGTGGACCGCGGGGTCTCGGGCATCATCTTCGTCTCCGGCCTGCACGCGGACACCACCGCCGACATGGGGCGCTACGACCAACTCCGCGGCCAGGGCGTCCCGTACGTCCTGATCAACGGCTTCTCCGACAAGGTGCAGGCCCCCTTCGTCTCTCCCGACGACCGGGCCGCCATGCAGCTCGCGGTGACCCACCTGACCGCGCTCGGCCACACCCGGATCGGGCTGGCCGTCGGGCCGAAGCGGTTCGTGCCGGTGCTCCGCAAGATCGAGGGCTTCCGGCTCGGCATGCGCGAGCGGCTCGGGCTGGACGAGGCCGCGACGGAGGAGCTGATCCAGCACTCGCTGTACACGCTGGAGGGCGGACAGGCCGCGGCCACCGCGCTCATCGCCCGGGGCTGCACGGCCATCGTGTGCGCCAGCGACATGATGGCGCTCGGCGCCGTACGGGCCGCCCGGCAGCAGGGGCTGCGGGTGCCGCAGGACGTCTCGGTGGTCGGCTTCGACGACTCGCCGCTCATAGCGTTCACCGATCCGCCGCTGACGACCATCCGGCAGCCGGTCCAGGCGATGGGGCAGGCCGCCGTGCGGACCCTGCTGGAGGAGATCGGCGGGACCCCTGCGCCGCACAGCGAGTTCGTCTTCCTGCCGGAGCTGGTAGTGCGCGGCTCCACCGCCTCAGGCCCCACCCGCCGATAGCCCCTGACCTGCACTTCCTCCGCGCGCGATCGTCCGCAGGGCGGATCCCGTGCGGGGAAGACCGTACCGGGGGATGATCGGGGCAGGTACGCGATCTGACAGACTCTTTCCCCATGGGTGAAGTGAGTGTGAAGACACTGGATACCAGGACGGACGTCTCGTCACCCGCCGTGTCCGGGGGCGGGAGCCCCACCGGCCGGCAAGACTCCGCGGGCGGCCTCCTGGCCCGGCTGCGCGCCCCGCGACGCCCCAGGATCTGGTTCGAGATCCTGCTGATCGCGCTGAGCTACTGGACGTACTCGCTCATCCGCAACTCGGTGCCCGAGGAGAAGACGGCCGCGCTCGCGAACGCCGACTGGATCTGGAGCGTCGAGAACACCCTCGGCATCGCGGTGGAGCGCAGCGTCAACCACGCCGTCGATTCGGTGACGTGGCTGATCGTGGGCATGAACTACTACTACGCCACCTTGCACTTCATCGTGACCATCGGCGTACTGGTCTGGATCTACCGTTTCCATCCGGGGCGGTACGCCGCCGCGCGGCTGGTCCTCTTCGCCACCACCGGTGTGGCGCTGGTCGGCTACTACCTCTTCCCGCTCGCGCCGCCCCGGCTGATGAACGGCACGCAGTTCATCGACACCGTGCTCAAGCACCGGACCTGGGGCTCCATGGCCTCCGGCGACCTCAAGCACATGTCGAACCAGTACGCGGCGATGCCCTCCATGCACATCGGGTGGTCGCTCTGGTGCGGGCTGACCGTCTTCGCCGTGGCCTCGGCGCCCTGGGCGCGGATCCTGGGGCTGCTGTACCCGACGGCGACGCTCGTCGTCATCGTCGCGACCGCGAACCACTTCTGGCTCGACGCGGCGGGCGGCGCGCTCTGCCTGGCCTTCGGCTACACCGTCTCGCGGGCCTGGTACGGGTCGCTGCCGCACCGGCTGCCGCGCCACCCCCTGCACACCGGACCGCACCCGGCCTCGGCCGCGCTGCTGCGCCGGGCACGCCGGATCCGCTCGCGCGCCTAGGCTCCGGCGCCTAGGCCCTGGCGCCTAGGCCCTGGCCGCCACGAACCACCGGGCCGGGAGTTCGACGGGGGTCCCGTCCTCCCGTACCTCGCTCATGGCGAGCGCGGTCGGGCCCTGCTCCAGGATGCGCAGTCCGGCCCCGCGCAGCAGCTCCGCGACCTCGCCGTCGGCCACGCGGCCGGGGCGCAGGTCGTGCTGCCGGACGCGCAGCAGCTTCGGGTTCGGACCCAGGGTGTGCAGGACGGTCTCGGCCCGGTCGGTGGGCTCCAGCACCAGCGCCCGGCCGGTGTCCCCGAGCAGGGCGGCCACGGAGGCGGCCACGGCCGGGCGGTCCTCGGGGTCGCTCTGGTGCAGGACGGCCCGCAGGTAGACGTGGGTGTCGCCGAGGCGGTCGTGCAGGGCGCGGGCGGCGGGGGCGTCGGTGAGGTCGAGGCGCTCGTACGAGGCCAGCCCGGCCGGGTCGGCGCGGCGGGCGTGGGCCACGGCGGCCTCGGCGAGGTCCACGCCGATGGCGGCGGCGAAGCGGGTCGCGAGGAAGCGGGTCTGGGTGCCGTTGCCGCAGCCGAGGTCGGCGATGGGGAGGCGGGGGTCGGCGTAGGGCTCCAGCAGGGTGAGGTCCCGCTCGGCGGTGAGGGCGGCCGGGGCGTCCCAGAAGGCCTCGCCCTGCGAGCCCGAGCTCTCCTCCCAGAAGCCGTCCCAGGCCCTGAGGTATCGGTCGGACGGGGCCATGACTTCTCCTTCCGCGGTTCCGGACGCCGTGTTCCTACCCGCCCCCGCCCACCGGAACTCCCCCGCTCCCCACGAAATGTCGCCGCATTTAAACGCAATGACCGAAATAGCATTTTTTTAACATGTAGCCACGACATAAAGAACCTCGCACCGGCGCCCGACTTCCACGCGTCACGGACGCATGAGAATGCGCGGGGTCGGCCCGATCCCGACCCCGCGCATATATCTAATTCCGACCCTCGTTACTACGGGGCCTGGAAGGACGTGAGGGTTCCGGCGAGGGAACCGGGCGGGAACTTGATCTGGCTGGCTTCGAGCAGCCGGCGGACGGACGGGAACTCGAAGGTGCGGTATCCGGTGATCACGATGTTGTCCCTGCGCAGCGACGCCAGGCCCCCCTCGACCGAGCCGATGCTCAGGCTGAGCGCCGCGGCCAGGTCGTGCTGCGTGGGCCCCTCGATCATGAAGTCGTAGCGCTTCCCGGGCACGGCGCAGTGCATGAGCAGGTGGGCGAGCAGCCCGGCGAGGCGCTGCTCCGACTTGTAGGCGAGACGGTTGTAGATGCGCTCGCTCGCCTCCATCCGGTCGGTGACGGACACCCCGATCGCCTTCAGCAACGCGGAGTTGGCCTCCGCCATCGCGCGCAGGCGCTCCAGCGGCAGACACAGGGTCCAGGTCTCGGTCAGGCAGGTGGTGAGGGGTGCCGGGATCCGCTCGTCGAAGACCTCGGTACACCCCAGGACCGCGCCCGCGCCCAGGATGCGCACGGTGGAGGCGGGAGGGGTCGTGCACTCGCGCACGCAGCCGCTGAGCACGATGTGGACGGTGCCGCCCACGCCCACGCCCCGCAGTTCGGTGCCGCGGCCGTAGGCGCGGGACGTGCGCATCGTCTCCCGCAGGTTGTTGCGCAGTTCCTTCGGGAGCTCGCGCAGGAAGGGGTTGAGGTCGAAGACGGAGCTCAGGCGCTTCGCCGAACCGGGTCGGCGCACGATCCTGCCGGTGGAGACGTTGATGTCGTGGAACGTCGAGCCGAGCTGGAGCGGCTCGTTGGGCTTCCAGAAGGCCATCACCGCACCCCGCTCTCGACCGGGGCCGCGGGAGAGGGCGCCACCCTCTCGCCCTTGAGCGCCTCCAGGACGGGCGGGAAGGCGACCAGCACCCCCACGATCGCACCCACGACGACGGCGATCCGCGCGGGCGTGGAGGACAGCACCTTCACGACGAAGCCGAGAAGCACTGCCGTGATTCCGAAGATCAGGACAGCAGCGAGCAGGAAGTTTCCCATCGATCCCTCTTTTGTCGAACGGTGGCCGGTCTAGCGATATGCAGAGTCGCGCCGGATTGGTCGGCCGACGAAAAAAGATGGCCCTGCAGTAACCAAAGACGATAACTCAGCTCGACAGCGCCCATGACCTGCTATTTAAGGGTGCAACCCTTACCCAAAGCTTCACGATGATCGATCATTCTTGGCGTTTCACACACCCCACGATTAATGAGTTGCGGATCGTCGGCGCCTCAAATCCCGAGAATGCGGGAGTTACTAGTCAGTAAAATCCGTTACATTGCTGTCGCTGCCGTTGAACCCTGGCCGGTCTAGCGCAGCACGTCGGGGCGGCAATCCCGGGTTGGTACCCCGGGATCGCCCCGGCACCGGCGCGCGCGGGCGCACCCCCCACTAATGGGGGAGCCCGCGGAGCCCGGCCCGTCACGCTCCGTATCCGTAGGATTCAGATGGCAGCGCCACCCCTTACACAAAGGCGGTGGAGAGGGCCTTGGGGGGCCCGAAAGAGACCGAGGTCACAGGAGACGTCCCTGTTCATCTCGTCCCGCCGCCCCGCCGACCGCGCTGGTCAACCCTTGATCGGCGACCGGCGGAAGGAACCCCCGCCCACGGCCGACCCGCGCGCACCCCGGCCCCGCCCCCGGCCGGGGCCGCCCGTTACGCGCCGTAGAAGAGTTCGTCGACGACCGCGCGGGCGCGGCGGGTGGTGCGGCGGTAGTCGTCCAGCATCTCCCCCACCTTGCCGGGGCCGTAGCCGAGGTAGCGCCCCACCGCCGCCAGCTCCCGCGCGTCGGAGGGGAAGGTGTCCCCGGCCCGCCCCCGCACCAGCATCACCGCGTTGCGCACCCGCGTGGCCAGCACCCATGCCTCGTCCAGGATCTGCGCCTCCTCGGTCGGGATCAGGCCCGCCGCGTGCGCCGCGGCCAGCGCCTGCCGGGTCCGGGTGGTCCGCAGCCCCGGCTCCGCCCAGGCGTGCCGCATCTGGATCAGCTGGACCGTCCACTCGACGTCGCTCAGCCCGCCCCGGCCCAGCTTCGTGTGCAGGGTCGGGTCCGCCCCGCGCGGCAGCCGCTCCGACTCCATGCGCGCCTTGAGCCGCCGGATCTCCCGCACCGCGTCCTCCCCGAGCCCTTCGACCGGGTAGCGCAGCGGGTCGATCAGGTCGATGAAGCGCGCCCCCAGCTCCGGGTCCCCCGCGACCGGCTCCGCCCGCAGCAGCGCCTGGCTCTCCCAGGTCAGGGCCCAGCGCCGGTAGTAGGCGGCGTAGGAGGGCAGGGTCCGCACGAGCGGCCCGGAGCGCCCCTCGGGCCGCAGGTCGGCGTCGATGAGCAGCGGCGGGTCGGCCGTCGGCAGCTGGAGCAGTCTGCGCATCTCGGAGACGACGGTCTGCGCGGCCTTCGCGGCCTCCTGTTCGTCGACGCCCTCGCGCGGCTCGTGGACGAAGAGGACGTCGGCGTCGGATCCGTATCCCAGCTCGTGGCCGCCGAAGCGGCCGACGCCGATGACGGCGAACTTGGTGGGCAGGGTGTCGCCCCACTGGCCGCGGACGGCGGCGCGCAGGGCGCCCGCGATCGTGGCGGCGGTGAGGTCGGAGACGGCGTTGCCGACGCGGTCGACGAGGGCGCCGGGGTCCTCCTCGGCCGGGCTCTCCTCCGTGCCGTAGGAGCCGATGATGTCGGCCGCGGTGGTGCGGAAGAGTTCGCGCCTGCGCACCCCGCGGGCGGCCGCGACCCCGGCCTCGGGGTGGTCGGCGCGGTTGACGGCGGCCAGCACCTCCTGGGCCAGGGCGTCGTGCGTACGGGGTTCCAGGCCACCGGGGTCGCCGAGCAGGGCCACCGCTTCGGGGGCCCGCATCAGCAGGTCGGGGGCGAGCCGCCCGGCGGACAGGACGCGGGCCAGGTTCTCGGCCGCGGCGCCCTCGTCGCGCAGCAGCCGCAGGTACCAGGGGGTCTTGCCGAGGGCGTCGGAGACCTTGCGGAAGCCGAGCAGGCCCGCGTCCGGGTCGGCGGAGTCCGCGAACCAGCCCAGCAGCACCGGGAGCAGGGTCCGCTGGATGGCGGCCTTGCGGCTGACCCCGGAGGACAGGGCCTCCAGGTGGCGCAGGGCGGCGGACGGGTCGGCGTACCCGAGCGCTTCGAGGCGCTGTCCGGCGGCGCGCGGGGAGAGCCGGGTCTCGCCGGGGGCGAGCTGGGCGACGGCGTCCAGGAGCGGCCGGTAGAAGAGCTTCTCGTGCAGGCGGCGGACCACGGAGGCGTGGCGGCGCCAGGCCTTGTGGAGCTCGACGACGGGTTCGGTGCGCAGGCCCATGGAGCGGCCGAGGCGGCGCAGGTCGGCCTCGTCCTCGGGGACGAGGTGCGTGCGGCGCAGCCGATAGAGCTGGATGCGGTGTTCCATGGCGCGCAGGAAGCGGTACGCGTCCCCGAGCTGGGCGGCGTCGGTGCGGCCGACGTAGCCGCCGGCGGCGAGGGCCTGGAGGGCGTCGAGGGTGGTGCCCGAGTGCAGGGTGGCGTCGCTGCGGCCGTGTACGAGCTGGAGGAGCTGGACCGCGAACTCGACGTCGCGCAGGCCGCCGGGGCCGAGCTTCAGCTCGCGCTCGACCTGGGCCGCGGGGATGTTGTCGACGACGCGGCGGCGCATCTTCTGGACGTCGGCCACGAAGTTCTCGCGCTCGGCCGCCTGCCAGACCATCGGCGTTATGGCGTCGATGTACTGCGCCCCCAGGTCGGGGTCCCCGGCGACGGCGCGCGCCTTGAGCAGGGCCTGGAACTCCCAGGTCTTGGCCCAGCGCTGGTAGTAGGCCAGGTGGGAGGCGAGGGTGCGGACGAGCGGACCGTTTCTGCCCTCGGGGCGGAGGTTGGCGTCGACGGGCCAGATGGTCCCTTCGACGGTGGTCTCGGAGCAGATCCGCATGAGGTGGGAGGCGAGCCGGGTGGCGGCCTGGACGGCCTTGCCCTCGTCGGCTCCGGGGGCGGTGTCGCCGACGAAGATGACGTCGACGTCGGACACGTAGTTCAGCTCGTGGCCGCCGCACTTGCCCATCGCGATGACGGCGAGCCGGCACTGGGCGGCGTCCTCGGGGGCGGCGGCGGTCGCGATGCGCAGGGCGGCGCGGAGGGCGGCGGTGGCGAGGTCGGCCAGCTCCGCGGCGGCCTGGGCGACGTCGGTGGTGCCGCAGACGTCGCGGGCGGCGATGGAGAGCAGGCAGCGGCGGTAGGAGACGCGCAGCGCGACCGGGTCGGCGGCGTCGGCGAGGCCGCGCTCGAACTCGGCGAGGCCGGGGTGCAGGTCCGCCGACTCGTAGGTGACCAGGGCCCGCCAGTCGTGGGGGTGGCGGGCGAGGTGGTCGGCGAGGGCCTCGGAGGCGCCGAGCACGCCGAGCAGCCGGTCCCGCAGTGGTTTGGCGCTGATGAGCGTGTCGAGGAGCAGCGGGAGGTCCTCGGGCGCCTGCGCCTCCGCGAGCCGGACGAGGCCGAGCAGGGCGAGGTCGGGGTCGGCGGTCGCGCCGAGGGCGTCGAGGAGCACGGGGTCGGTGCGGACGGCGGCCAGCGCGTCGTCGTCGAGCAGCCGGGCGGCGGCCGAGGGGTCCGTGAACCCGCTGCGGACCAGCCGGATGAAGGTGCTGCTCCTGCGTCCGGGAACCGTCATCCCGTCGCCTCCCGCTCCTGCCACGACGCAGAGTCTGCCCTGGCTCTGCCTCGGTCGACCTTAGCCGGATCGGGGCGGCGGCTCACCGATGAGTATCATGAGGCGAATTGCCGGATTTAAGAACCGATGGACCGTTATGGGGGCCGGCCCGCGGCGCCCCCTCGCGCGTCCACCCGCGGAGGCCCCCGATGCACGAGCCCGACCCCCGTGACGCCCCTTCCCCGATAGCGGGCGAGGGGCGCGGAACGCGGGGCCGCCGCGGCAGGCACGGGAAGGCGGACGGGAACGCCGTGGCCGCCCGGCAAGGACCCCTCGGGCACGGGCACCGGAGCCTCCGCACGCGCCGCGGCCGGGCCGTCGCCGCGCTGGCCGTGGTCGCCGCGCTCGTCGCCGGCGGCTTCGCCCTCGCCCGCGGCGGCGAGGCGCTCGGGCGGCTCTCCGGACCCGCCGGCGCCTCCGGGGCGGCTCCGGACGCCCTGCCCGATCCCCCGGACCCCGGCAGCGTGCTGCAGATCGTCGCCCACCCCGACGACGACCTGTACTTCATGAACCCGGACCTGCGGAACTCCATCGCCACCGGACACCCCGTCACCACCGCCTACCTGACCTCCGGCGAGGCCGACGGGGTCAACGGCGCCCCGGGGAAGGCGGGCGGCGGCGCCCCGCCCGCCGACAAGGCCGCCTACGCCGAGGCCCGCCAGAACGGCATCCGCGCCGCCTACGCCCAGATGGCCACCGGCGACCGCACCAGCGCCTGGCGGCGTACGTCCGTACCCACGGCCGGGGGCGGCCGCGCCGAGCTGGACGTCCTGGTCGCCGAGCCCTCCGTCCACCTGCTGTGGCTCCAGTTGCGCGAGGCGGGCAACGTCTACGCCGACCGGCCCGACAGCCTGCACGGCCTGTGGGACGGCCGGGTCCCCCACCTGGAGTCGATGCTGTCCTCCGGCACCCCGGTGCGCGGGGCGTTCACGTACACCGCGGACCAGGTGGTCCGGACGCTCGCGGGCGTGCTGGCGACGTACAAGCCGACCACCGTGCGCGCCCAGGACCCGACCCCCGGCCGCTACCCCGACGACAAGCGGTACACCGACCACCAGGACCACTTCTACGGGGCCCGGTTCGTCCAGCGCGCCCTCGCCCGGTACGCGGCCGAGGTGAAGGACCGCCCGCACTTCGCGGTGCAGAACTACCTCGGCTACTTCAACGGCGCCCTGCCCGCCGCCCTGGACCCGCGGGAGGCCCGGGAGAAGCTGGACAGCCTGGACACCTACGCCTGGCTCGACCGCGCGAACCACTGCGGCAGCGCGGCGGGCTGCGGCGACCTCAAGGTCGCCGATCACCCTTCGGGCAACCACTGGACCGAGTCCATCCACTACGCCCGCGGCAACAGCACCTCCTGGCTGGCCCCCGACGCGCACGCCGGGCTGTGGGCGTTGCGCGTCCTGGACGGGCAGGTGGCGCTCTGGCACCGCGACGGACTGCTCGGCGCCTGGGACGGGCCGCGGCTGCTGCCCGGCACCGGCATGGATCCGGGCGTGTCGACGACGACCCTCCCGGACGGTCGGATCGCCGTCTTCGGCACCCGCACCTCCTTCGGCACCCGCCCGCAGGACTACCGGCGCGACGTCGTGTACGCCGTCCAGAAGTCCGCGGGGTCGGTGGAGTTCGGCGCGTGGGACTCGCTCGGCACCCCCGAGGCCGACGACGCGGACTGGACCTCCGACATCAGCGCCCCCGCGGTCTCGGTGGACGGCGCGGGGCGCCTGGCGGTGTACGTCCGCGACGGCGCGTACACCCTGCGCGGCCGCACCCGGGGCGCGGACGGTTCCTGGGGCCCCTGGGATCGGCTCGGCGGCCGCGACCTGCACGGCAACCCCGCCACGGCCACCGATGCGGCGGGCCGCCGGATGGTGTTCGCGAGCACCCCGTCCACGGTGCTCGCCTGGGTGGCGCCGACGCCGGGCGCGGCGCCCGGCCCGGCCGCGCCCACCGGACTGCCCGCGACCACGCTGCCGCTGACGGCGGCGGCCCGGGGCGGCGGGGTACGGCTGTGGTTCCGCAAGCCGGGCTCGGGCGACGTCCGCACGGCGCTGGTGACGGCGAAGCCCACGGCGGCCCCGGCCGCGCCCCCCGGCGGCTTCGACGTGACCGGCCCCACGGAGCTGGGCGGCCTACAGGGCTTCGGCGCGGTGACGGCGACCGGGCACCTGGTGGCGGGCCGTTCGGTGGGCGGCGCGCTGGGGTCGGACGTCGGCGCGGGCCTGGCGTGGCAGCGCTCGGCGCTGATGTTCGTCGGCTCCCCCGCGAGCGCCCCGGCCGGCCGGAACGTGATCGGCGTGGCCGTCCTGGGGCTCGACGCGCGGCTCTACCTCAGCTCGGCGACGGACTCCCCCACGGCGCGGCTGGCCCCCTGGCAGCCGGTCGGCCCGCGGACCACGGGGCCGTGACGCCGACCGGCCCCGGGGCAGCGACGCCGACCGGCCTCGGGGCCGTGATGTTGCCCACCGACTAAATTCGGCCAATTCGGCACGAGCAGGGACCTAGAGGTCGGGTTCAGTACGTCCACAATCCGGTCATTTACCGTCCCGTATCCGCCCACGGTGCACAATCAAAATCGGTCACGCCCGGAAGCAGTGGAGTCATCGGTCGAAACGGTGAACCAAGTTCGCCGCATTGACCTCTTTCTGACTGCACGGCGGTTCTTCCGCACCCGAACGACCCCAAGGCGTGACCGATGCCCGTTTCCCGCCGCGTTCGCCTGGCGACGCTGCTCACCGTGCTCACCGCCGGTGCCACCGGCGTGCTCGCGGTCGCCCACGGGGAGGGCCTCATCACGGCTTCCGGTCCGGGCGCGCAGGGTCAGGGCCAGGTCCGCCAGGCCGTGTCCGTACCGCCGAGCACCACGGCCGGCTCGGTGCTGCAGATCGTCGCCCACCCCGACGACGACCTCTTCTTCATGAACCCGGATCTGAGCCGCTCGCTGCTCTCCGGGCGCAAGGTCACCACCGCCTACCTCACCTCCGGCGAGGCCGACGGCAAGAACGAGGCCGTCGGACCGTCCTTCAACGATCCGGCGCAGCCGGCCGACCGGGCCCACTACGCCGAGGCCCGGCAGAACGGCATCCGCTCCGCCTACGCCCAGATGGCCACCGGCGACCGCACCAGCGCCTGGAAGCGCACCGTGATCCCCACCGCCGGGGGCGGCTGGGCCGAGCAGGACGTCCTGGTCGCCAAGCCGCAGATCAACCTGGTGTGGATGCAGCTGACCGAGGCGCGCACCATAGCCGACGAACGCCCCGAGAGCCTGCGCGGCCTGTGGAGCGGCCAAGTCGCCGCGCTGCCCTCGCTGCTGACCTCCGGCAGCCCGGTGAAGCAGTCCTTCACCTACACCAAGGAACAGACGATACGGGCGATAACCGGCATCCTGGAGCAGTACCAGCCGACGACGATACGGATGCAGGATCCGACGCCGGGCCGGTACGCCAAGGACGGGAAGATAACCGACCACCAGGACCACATGTACGGCGCCCGCTTCGTCCAGGTGGCCACCGAGCGCTACGCGGACGTCACCGCCCGCCCGCACTTCTCGGTGCAGAACTACCTCGGCTACGCCAACAGCGCCCTGCCCCACTCCCTCGACCCGGAGACGGTCGAGGCGAAGGTCAACTTCCTCAAGACCTACGCCTGGCTGGACCGCACCGACTACTGCGGCAGCCCGTACGGCTGCGGCGACCGCAAGGTCGCCCCCCGCCCCACCGGCCACAACTGGGCACAGAGCATCCGCTACTCGCGCGGCGAGGACACCTCCTGGCTGACCGACGGCGTCGCCGGCCGCCTCTGGGCCTTCTCCGTCCTCGACGGCCGCATGGCGTACTGGACCCGCACCGGCCCGCAGGCCCAGTGGGCCGGCCCCGAGCTGCTGCCCGGTCCCGGCATGGACCCGGGCGCCACCGCCGTCCGGTTCCCCGACGGCCGGATCGGCGTACTCGGCACCCGCACCACGGCGGGCGCGCAGCCGCAGGACTACCGGCGCGAGGTCGTGTACGCCGTCCAGGGCGCGCCCGACGGCCCGTTCGGCCCGTGGCAGGTGCTCGGCACCCCCGAGGGCTCCGACGCGTCCGGCACCTCGGACCTCGGCGGCCCCGCCTCGGCCGTGGGCGCCGACGGCCGCCTGGCCGTGTACGTGCGCGACGCGCAGCACACCCTGCGCGCCCGCGAGCAGCAGACCCCCGGCGGCGCCTTCGGCCCGTGGCAGAAGCTCGGCGGCGAGGACCTCCAGGGCGACCCGGTGGCCGCGACCGACGCGGCCGGCCGCCGCCACGTGTACGCCGCCACCCCCAAGTCGGTCCTGGCCTGGACCCAGCAGACCCCGGGCGGCCCCCTCCAGGGCCCCTTCGCCACGGACCTCCCGGCCACCACTGGCCCGGTCTCGGCCGTGGCCGAAGGGGACGGCGTACGGCTGTACTTCCGCCGCCCCGACTCGGGCACCGTGCGCAGCGCGCTGGTCACGGCGGGCGGGCCGAAGCCGGTCGTCTCGCACGTGGCGGAGGCGGGCGGGCGGGCCGGGTACGGCGCGGTGAGCGTCGCGGGCCGGCTGCTGACGGGCCGCGCCGACACGGGCACCATCAGCACGACCGCCCTCGGTTCGGCGCCCGCCTGGACGGAGTCCCAGATGCTGTACGCCGGCGCGCCGTCCAGCATCCTGGACGCGGCCGGCGCCACGACCACGGCGGTCCTGGGCCTGGACGCGGAACTGCACGTCACCACCACGCTCCCGGACATCGCCGACCTGAGCCTGAGCCGCGTCTCGCGCACGATCTGGCGCCCGGCGGTCACGCGCCCCTGACGCCCGGCCCGACGCGTGTCCCCGAAGTCCCCCGAAATCCCCCGATGTTGCGTCTTGCCATGCCCTGAACCAACAGGCAAAGATCATCGGGTTCAGGCCGTCGTGGCCTGACGCGTGACACCACGCCACTCGGGGGGAACCACACTGTGAAGATACGCATGCCTGGACGCGGCCTGGTCCGCACGGCCGCCCTGCTGGCCATGGTCCTTCCGGCGGCCGCCGGACTGCTCGGCGGAGCCGTCGCCGAGGCCGCACCGGTCGGGAACAGCACGTTCATGTGGTCCGGCGACCCGGGCGAGGGCGGCGACGATCAGGCCCGCTGGTACGCCTCGACGGACGGCGACGTCTTCGGCGCGACCGCCTCCGCCGACCACGGCTCGATCTCGGTGACCATCAACCGGTCGGGCGACCCGTGGACCCTCGACCTGGCCGCGCCCGCGGGCCAGGAACTGGCCGTGGGCAACTACGCCGACGCGGTCCGCTTCCCGGAGACCGGGCCGCGTCCCGCCGTACCGAGCGTGTTCGCCAACGGCTACCGCGGCGGCTGCGCCACCCTCACCGGCGGCTTCGGCATCAAGAAGCTGGAGTGGGGTCCGGGGCGCACGGTGAAGGAGCTGCAGGTCTACTACAACCAGGACTGCGACGACCGCAACGTCCTGCGCGGCGAGCTCAACATCACCGCGACGCCCGTCCCGGCCCGCCTGGCCCTGAACCTGACCGTCGCCGCCGACGGCACGGCCACCACCCCGACCGCCCGCGCCACCGTGCACGGCACGGTCACCTGCTCCAAGCCCGTCACCCTGTACATCAGCGGCACGGCGGTCCAGCAGCTGAAGCACACCACCACCAGCGGCATCGTGGGCTCCATCGAGGTCGTGTGCACCCCGGGCAAGCAGGTCCCCTGGAAGGCCACGGCCTGGACCCTCGGGGACACCCCCGTCCCCTTCGTCAAGGGCACGGTCGCCCTCGACCTGGCCACCCGCGCCTACGACCCGGACGGCGGCCAGGTCGTCACGGCCACCAAAACCAAGCTGGTCACCCTCCGCAACCCGTAACTGACGACGACGGGCCCGGTCCCCCTTGGGGGGGGGACCGGGCCCGTCTGCCATGCACGCCACAGGCCGCAGGCCGCACGCATCACGGCGCAGCTGCCGCGCTGCCCCCGCCCGGCGGTGTGAAGTAGGAGGCTGAAGGGACTGCGGGTCCGGCCACCAACGCCCGCTCGTAGCTCTCGTCCATCAACTCGACGAAGCGCAGGCCTCTACGGTCCCCTTCAGCCGTGGCGTACCGACGCCACGTGGCCGCGCACACAGCCCAGTGGGTACGAGCGGCTTCGCCCTGAAAGTGGATTTCGAGCTGGACGCGGGCAGCCTGCTCATTCGCTCGCCGCAGGCGGTAGTCGGCGCTCCAGTTGCTCACGATCAAGTTGGTGTACAGCACCTTGCGCGCCTGGTCCTCGGACCGCACTCCGCCCATGGGCTCCCAGCAGACCCGCAGCTCCGGATGCTCCAGCGCGACCAGGAGAAGCTGGCGGTGCGAGGCGCGTTGCGCCTCTTGGTTGGAGATGCTCGTCTGCCGTGCCTGGTACGCGATCGAGGCGACGACTCCAAGCAGTGCGGCTGCCGAGAAGAAGACCGAAGCCACGCCGTAGGTCTGGCTCACATCGCTGAGCCGGTTCCAGTCCTTCCCCGAAGGAACCGCTCGCTCCAGCAGAAAGGGCGTCGAAAGGATCGCGATCAATGCGGCAAGACCTGCTCCGAACCAGAAGGCCCACCTACGCTGTTGGGGCTGCATCGACCCCACGCTCCCCCCCGGGTCAGCACTACGGGGATCCATCATCGACAACCCCGGTGTGAGCAGCAAGACCGCAGCTGAACTGGGGGCGGTCCGCACTGTCTCGCTGTAACGGTCGGGAAGAGACGGCTCCGGGCCGGCGGTCGTCGACCGTCGGCCCGGAGTGTCGTGCACGGCCCGCAGGGGCCGCTGACCTGCCGTTACAGCACCGGCATCATCTTGCGGAGTTCGAAGGCCGTGACCTCGCTGCGGTACTCCTCCCACTCCTGCTTCTTGTTGCGCAGGAAGAAGTCGAAGACGTGCTCGCCCAGGGTCTCCGCGACGAGTTCGCTGCGCTCCATCAGGGAGATGGCCTCGCCCAGGTTCTGCGGGAGGGGTTCGATGCCCATCGCCCGGCGTTCCGCGTCGGAGAGGGCCCAGACGTCGTCGTCGGCGCCGGCCGGGAGTTCGTAGCCCTCCTCGATGCCCTTGAGGCCCGCGGCCAGGAGGACCGCGTACGTCAGGTAGGGGTTGGCGCCCGAGTCGATCGAGCGGACCTCGATGCGCGAGGAGCCCGTCTTGCCCGGCTTGTACATCGGGACGCGGATCAGGGCCGAGCGGTTGTTGTGGCCCCAGCAGATGTACGAGGGCGCCTCGCCGCCGGAGCCCGCGGTGCGCGAGGAGCCGCCCCAGATGCGCTTGTAGGAGTTGACCCACTGGTTGGTGACCGCGGCCGTCTCGGCGGCGTGGCGCAGCAGGCCGGCGATGAAGGAGCGGCCCACCTTGGAGAGTTGGTACTCGGCGCCCGACTCGTAGAAGGCGTTGCGGTCGCCTTCGAAGAGGGAGAGGTGGGTGTGCATGCCCGAGCCGGGGTACTCCGAGAACGGCTTCGGCATGAAGGTGGCCTGGACGCCCTGTTCGAGGGCGACCTGCTTCATCACCAGGCGGAAGGTCATGATGTTGTCGGCCGTGGAGAGGGCGTCGGCGTAGCGCAGGTCGATCTCCTGCTGGCCCGGGGCGCCCTCGTGGTGGCTGAACTCGACCGAGATGCCCATGGATTCGAGCATGGTGATCGCCTGGCGGCGGAAGTCCATGCCCACGTTCTGCGGAGTGTGGTCGAAGTAGCCGGAGTTGTCCGCGGGGGTCGGGCGGGTGCCGTCGAGCGGCTTGTCCTTCAGCAGGAAGAACTCGATCTCGGGGTGGGTGTAGAAGGTGAAGCCGAGGTCGGAGGTCTTGTTCAGGATGCGCTTGAGGACGTAGCGCGGGTCCGCGTAGGACGGGGAGCCGTCGGGCATCAGGATGTCGCAGAACATCCGCGCGGTACCGGGGGCCTCCGCCCGCCACGGCAGTATCTGGAAGGTGCTCGGATCCGGCTTGGCGATCATGTCCGACTCGTAGACCCGGGCGAAGCCCTCGATCGCCGAGCCGTCGAAGCCGATGCCCTCGTCGAAGGCCTGCTCCAGCTCCGCGGGGGCGACCGCGACGGACTTCAGGAAGCCCAGTACGTCGGTGAACCACAGGCGCACGAAGCGGATGTCGCGCTCCTCAAGCGTCCGGAGGACGAATTCCTGCTGCTTGTCCATGCCTCATCCTCGCAGTTCAGACGGCCTGTGCACCACATCCAGCGGCCGTGGGGCACGGTCGGGCGGACCCAGTATCGCGAGCGGTGGTTTCCGCCAGATTACGCACCCCGGCAAGCTCGTGGCACCCCCGGACTGACCTTGGACGGGTCATGAGCATTACCCTGCGCCCAAAGGGGTCCCCCCAGCACGCCCCTCCCCGCAGAAGGACTGACATGGCGAGCAAGTCCAGCAGCACCCCGGACCAGTCCCGCAAGGCGCGCATAGCCGACATGCGCCGGGCGGAGAAGTCCCGTGACCGGCGCAACAAGATCCTCGTCATCACGGGGTCCACGGTCCTCGTCGCCGGCCTCGTCGGCTTCGGCGGGTACGTGCTGAAGAACCAGATGGACAAGAAGGACGCCCCTCCCGCGTTCACCATGGACTCGGTGACGGGCGTGGCGAGCTGGGACGCCAAGAAGCTCGGGCGCACGCACGTCGACACCCCGGTGACGTACCCGATGAACCCCCCGGTCGGCGGTGACCACAACCCGCGCTGGATGAACTGCAACGGCGACGTCTACAAGAACCCGATCCCCGAGGTGAACGCGGTCCACTCGCTGGAGCACGGCGCGGTCTGGGTCACCTACAACGACAAGGCCGCCACGGCGGACGTCGACGCGCTCGCGGCGAAGGTGGGCAAGACCCCGTACACGCTGATGAGCCCGGACAAGACCCAGTCCGGCGCGATCATGCTCAGTGCCTGGGGCAAGCAGCTCAGCGTGGACAAGGCGACGGACCCGCGCGTGGACACGTTCTTCAGCACCTACGTCCAGGGCGCGCAGACCCCGGAGCCCGGTGCGGCCTGCACGAGCGGCCTGGACCAGAAGTGAGCCGTACCTACTGGGCGGCGGGCAGCGCGGTCGTCCTGGCGCTGCTCTTCGCGGCGGCCGCGACGATGATCGCGGCGGTGAGCGGAGGCACCGCGGACGCGGCGGACGGCCCCGGGCGGGTGCCCGCGGTGTCCTCGCCGGACGCGGGGTTCGCCCGGGACATGGCGGTGCACCACCAGCAGGCGGTGGAGATGTCGTTCATCGTGCGCGACCGCACCCAGGACGAGGCGACCCGCAGCCTCGCCTACGACATCGCCAACACCCAGGCGAACCAGCGCGGGATGCTGCTGGGCTGGCTGGACCTGTGGGGGCTGCCGAAGGTGACGCCCGGCGATCCGCCGATGTCCTGGATGAACGCCGCCGACGGGACCGCCGGCCACGACATGGGCGACACGGGCGGCATGGAGGGCATGGAGGGCATGGCGGGGCACTCCGGCGCCGGCGCCACGACCAAGCCGGGCGCGCTGATGCCCGGGATGGCCACGAAGGAGGAGCTGGCGCGGCTGGGCACCGCCCAGGGGCGGGACGCCGAGGTCCTCTACCTCCAGCTGATGACCGACCACCACAAGGGCGGGGTCGCGATGGCGCTGGGCTGCGCGAAGCTCTGCCGGACCCCTGCCGAGCAGAAGCTGGCCCAGGGCATGGCCGAGGCGCAGCAGTCGGAGCTGACCCTGATGGCGGACATGCTGGGCAAGCGCGGAGCCGCACCGCGCCCGTGAGCCGTTCCCCCTGCCCGTTTCACCCGTACGGCCGCCAGCGCTCGCGTGGGCCGAACGGGTGACCCAGGATGGTGGGGCCGCCGCGGACGCACCCCGCGCCCGGCGAAACGGCGTGCTCAGGAGGTTCGCGATGACCACCGCCGGAGAGATCATGCACCCCGGGGCCCAATGGATCCCCGCCACCGAGACCCTGGACCGGGCGGCCCAGCTGATGGCGCGCCTCGGCGTGGGCGCGCTCCCGATCAGCGACGAGAACGAACGGCTCTGCGGGATCCTGACCGACCGGGACATCGTGGTGGGCTGCGTGGCCAAGGGCCACGACCCGGCGAAGACCACGGCCGGGGAGATGGCGCAGGGCACCCCCCGATGGATCGACGTGGAGGCGGACGTGTCGGACGTGCTCGACGAGATGCAGAACCACCGCATCCGGCGCCTCCCGGTCATCCGGGACAAGCGGCTGGTCGGCATGATCAGTGAGGCCGACCTGGCCCGCCACCTGTCGGACGAGCAGATAGCGGGCTGGGCCGAGAAGGTCTACGCCCGGGGCTGACCGCCGGCCGCGGCCGGTCCCGCGGCCGCGTCCAGGACCGTCCGGGCCACCTGGTCCGGGCGGTCCAGCATGACCATGTGCCCCGAGGGGTCGGCCACCTCGAAGCGGGCGCCCAGCCGGTCGGCGAGGTCCGCCTGGCGGCCGAGCCAGTGCAGCGCACCCGGCCGCGCGGAGCCGTCGTAGCCGGCGAGCACCGTGACGGGCGCGCGCAGCGGGTGCTCCGCGCGCAGGGCCAGCACCTCGGCGGCCACGTCCACGTAGCGGGAGTTCTCCAGCAGGGTCCCCCGCCAGACCCGGCCCGTGCGGTAGCAGCGGCGTACGAGCTCCCGCGCGGCCGGGTCGGCGCCGCCGGTCCGGGAGGCCCGTACGCCGGCCCGGCGCAGCAGCGGCCCGACGGCGGCGGGCAGTCCCGCGGCGGCGACGGCCCGCCCGAGCGCCCGCGCGGCGCCGCCGCGCACGGCGGCCGGGAGCAGCGGCCGCGGGGGCACCTCCTCGACGCTGCTGTCGAGCAGCACCAGTGCGGCGGTCCGGGCCGGGTACAGGCGGGCGAAGGCTTCGGCGTGGAAGCCGGCGATGGAATGGCCGACGACGGTGGCGGGGGCCCGACCGCGCGGGCCGAGCGCGTCGAGCAGCGCCGCGATCCGGCGGGCCTCGCCCGCGGCGGTCGGCGGCTCGGCGGCGGGGGCGCTGAGCCCGTGGCCGGGGCGGTCGAAGCGGACGACGGTGCGGTGCGGGGCCAGCAGCGCGGCCACCGGGTCCCAGTCGAACCAGCCGAGCCCGAGGCCGGCGGCGAGCACGCAGACCGGGCCGCCGCCCTCGACCACCACGTGCAGCGGCACGCCGTCGCCGCACCGCACGAAGCCCTCGTACGCCCCGCGGCCGGCCCCCCGGGCGCCCGTCACGTGCGGCGCTCCTTGTGGACGGAGTACGCGAGCAGGCCGAGCCAGAGCGCGACGAACAGCACCTGGAGCCGCTGGCCCGCGCCGAGCGCCCAGGTCCCGCGCCCGGCGGTGAAGAGGGCGATCGCGCTCAGGGTCCACGCGGTGGCGAGGAGTTCCAGCGTGACGAGCACCGGGCCGTAGCGGGCGAGCGGGGCCCACCAGCCGTACCGGCGCGCGGCGACGGTCAGTGCGACGATGCCGACGAGGGCCCCGGTCATGGCCAGGCTGCTGCTGATGGCGTGGGCCTGATGGGTCGCGGGGACCAGGCCGGCGGTCTCCCGGGCGGCGCATTCGGGATCGACGGTCGGGGTGCAGCTGAGCGGCAGCCAGGCGTCGGCGGCGGTGGCGGCGCCGAAGAGGGTGACGCCCGCCCAGCCGATGACCGCCCAGGGCCGCCGGGATCCGGCGTCGGTGCGCAGCCGCAGGAGGGCGAACAGGCCGCCGGCGAAGGCCAGCAGGCCCGCGGTGAAGTCGGTGGCCCGGAAGAGGCCGCCGAGCGGCTGGTCCTGGGCGGCGAGTTCGCTGACGTAGGTCTCGATGGGGTTGAGACCGGTGGACAGCACGACTTCGAGCACCCAGGCGGTGTAGGCGGCGGCGCCCAGGCCGAAGAGGGCGGCGACGCGTCGCGTACCGTTTGTGGACATAGTGGGACCAATCCTAAGCAGGGCCGGGGTCAATCGGATCATCGGATACCCACCCGGGGTAAGCTGCCGCGCATGAGGTCCGCTGCCCGCCGCACGCCGCGAGCCGCCCGGTGGTCCCGGGTGCTGCTGCTCGCCGCGCTGCTGCTGGGCATCGTCACCATGCACACGCTGGGCCACCCGGACGACTCCCCTGTCGGACAGGACGCAGCGACCGCCCACGCCGTTGCCCACGGCGCACCCGCACCCGCCGCCCACGCGATGCCCGCCCCGGCCGTGCCCGCAATCGCCGACGCGGCGCGGACACAGGTGCGCGGGCCGGACGGCGGGATGGCGATGGACCCCATGTCGGTGTGCCTTGCCGTGCTGCTCGCCGGGATCAGCCTGTCGAGCGTGCTCGCGCTGGCGCGGACCGGGGCCGCGGCCACCGCTCGGCGGGAGGCCCGCGGGGTGCGGGCGCACGGCGGGCCCGATCCGCCCACGGTCCGCGAACTCCTCGCCCGACTGGTGGTGCTGCGCGTATAGGACGGGCCGCGCCGTGGCCCCCGCACGCCCGCGGGAGCGACGGCTGCCGTCGCCCATCCACCCACGCGTCACCACACCCACGAGGTGCACGTCCATGCGCTCTCCCGCAATCACCAGCAGCACGCCCCGCCCCGCCCTCCCCACCCGGCGGGCCGTGCTCGGCGCCTCCGCCGCCGTGGCCGGATCCGCTCTGCTCGCCGCCTGTTCGGGCGGCTCCGGCGGCTCCGGCATGGACCACGGATCCATGGACCACGGATCCATGGCCGGCGGCTCCACCCCGGCCGCCCCCGGCGGTTACGTCGACCCCGCCGGCCCCGAGGTCCGGGCCGCGGAGGCGGCCCGCAAGGCCACCGGCCCGGTCAGCGAGGTGAAACTGACCGCCACCGCGGGCCCGCTGGACCTCGGGGCGGGCCTGACCGCGCGCTCCTGGGCCTACGGCGACCGGCTGCCGGGCCAGGAGGTGCGGGTCACCGCGGGCGGCACCCTCGCCCTGACCCTGGCCAACCACCTGCCCCGGGCGACCTCCCTGCACTGGCACGGCCTGGCCCTGCGCAACGACATGGACGGGGTGCCGGGGCTCACCCAGCGGGACGTCGCGCCGGGCGCGTCGTTCACGTACCGCTTCGCCGTGCCGCACCCGGGGACGTACTGGTTCCACCCGCACTCCGGGGTCCAGCAGGACCGCGGACTGTACGCCCCGCTGATCGTCGAGGACCCCCGGGAGCCCCTCTCCTACGACAAGGAGTGGGTGGTGGTCCTGGACGACTGGCTGGACGGGATCGACGGCTCCACCCCGGACGCCGTCCTCGCCGAACTCCGCAAGGGCATGGGCCCGGGAGCGGGCCACGGCGGCGCCGGCGGCCACGACATGGGCGCCATGACGCCCGGCTCCCCCTCCGGATCCGCCCCCGCCGGGCCCTCGCGCATGCTGATGGGCGGCGGGGGCAGCGCCGTGCTCGGCAAGGACACCGGCGACGTCGCCTACCCGCACTACCTGGTCAACGGGCGCACGGCGCAGGACCCTTCCGTCTTCACGGCCCGCCCCGGCGAACGGATCCGGCTGCGCATCATCAACGCGGGCGGGGACACCGCCTTCCGGCTCGCCCTCGGCGGCCACGAACTGACGGTCACGCACACCGACGGCTTCCCCGTGGAGCACGCGAAGGCCGGCTCGCTGCTGCTCGGCATGGGCGAGCGGTACGACGTCCTCGTCACGGCAGGGGACGGCGTCTTCCCCCTGACCGCGCTGGCCGAGGGCAAGGGGGACGGCGCCTCGGCGCTCGCGCTGCTGCGCACCGGGAGCGGGGCGGCGCCCACCGCCGCGACCCGGCCCGCCGAGCTGGCCGCCGCGCCCCTGACCGCGGACCGGTTGCGGGCCGCCGGGGCCGCGGCCCTCGCCGCACGCGAGCCCGACCGGACGCTGCGCATCAAGCTGACGGGCGGGATGGCGGCGTACGACTGGGCCTTCGACGGGAAGCCGTACGCGGCGGACCAGCGGCACCCGGTGAAGGCGGGCGAACGGATCCGGCTGGAGTTCAACAACTCCACAACGATGTGGCACCCGCTGCACCTGCACGGGCACACCTTCGCCCTCGGCGCTCAGCCGGGCGGCGCCCGCAAGGACACCGCGGTGATCCTGCCGGGGGCCGCCCTGACCGCCGACTTCGACGCCGACAACCCGGGGCTGTGGATGCTGCATTGCCACAACGTCTACCACGCGGAGGCCGGGATGATGACGGTGCTGGGGTACCAGCGCTGACGGCCCGGGGGCCGGCTCCCGGGCGCTGATCCGGGAGCCGGCAATCCGGTTGGTCGGGGGTGCGGGGCGTGGCAGGGTGGAAGATCACCGCGCCGCACCCCTACATGAGGATTTTCGTTGGACCTGAGCAAGCCCTCGAAGCCGTCCGCCGACACGTCGCCCGTCGACGCGCCGCCAGCCGACGCGCCGCCCGCGGCCGCGCCGTCCGGCCCGCCGACGGTGGCCGAGGGCACCCCGGCGCCCACGACCCCCGCGGCCCCGTCGGTGCACCACGCGGCGACCGTGATCGGGAGCCCGGCCGTGCCCGCGCAGGCCGCCGCGCCCGCGGCGCCGGCCACCGCGCCGGCCACCCCGCCGACCGCGCCCGCGCCCTCCGCCTTCGCGCCGCCGTCGCCCTCGCCCTTCGGCCCGCCGTCCGCCGGCGCGCCGGGCGCCCCCGGCGGTACGCCGCCCTACGGTCAGCCGCAGCCGCCCGCGAACCCGTGGGGCCCGCACGGCGGCGCGTACGCCAACATGCCCTACCCGGGCGGCTCCGGCGCCCCGCAGAACAACGGCATGGCCGTGGCGGCCCTGGTCTGCGGCGTGCTCAGCGTGCCGATCGGCTTCATCCCCTTCTTCTTCTGGGGCGGCGCGCTGCTGGGGCTGGTCGCCATCGGCCTCGGCATCGCGGGCATGGTCCAGGCGTCCAAGGGCGCCCCGCGCAAGACCATGGCGATAGCCGGCACGGTGCTCGGCGTGCTCGGCCTGGCCGCGGCGGGCGCCGGCACGTACTTCACCAGCCAGATCGTCAAGAGCATCGACAAGCAGGTCAACGAGGGCCTGCCGCCGACGCACGGCGACTCCTGGGACGACGAGGACGAGTTCGGGGACGAGAGCCCGAGCCCGAGCCCCAAGGTCGACGTCCCGGGCAAGACCTCCGCGCTGCCCTTCGGCAAGGCCTTCACCTACCCCGACGGGGTCGAGGTCGCGGTCAAGGAGGCCGCCGGCTACACGCCGGAGCCCAACAAGTACGACCCGGACCGCCCGAAGTTCGCGGCGAAGGTGACCGTCACCATCACCAACAACTCGAAGGAGAAGGTCGAGCTGCGCGCCGCGCTGCCCTCGGCGCGCGACGACAAGGGGCTGGAGTCGAAGCGGATGTACGACTTCAAGGTGGAGCGGCCGTTCTCCGGCTCGCTGCTGCCCGGCCAGTCGGCCACCGGCGTCTTCGCCTTCGGTCTGCCCGAGGGCACCAAGGGCATCCAGTTCGAGATCGCGCCCGGCATCGGCAAGTACGACGGCGCCATCTGGAGCGGCACGCTCGGCTGAGCCGCCCCCGGCCCGCCCCGCCCCGGACCGTCCGACGCGGTGTCCCGAAGTAGCTTTCCGGGACACCGCGTCAGGGACATCGCGTCAGAACGACGATTAGAGATTAGAGTGGGGCCGTGCCCCAACTTCGTCTCGCTCTGAATCAGATCGACGCGCACGTCGGCAACATCGTCGCCAACGCCGACTCCGTCGTCCATTGGACCCGGCACGCCGCCGAGCAGGGCGCCCACCTGGTGGCGTTCCCCGAGATGGCGCTGACCGGCTACCCCGTCGAGGACCTCGCGCTGCGCGGTTCCTTCGTCGAGGCCTCGCGCACCGCGCTCGTCGCCCTCGCGGAGCGGCTCGCGGCCGAGGGCTTCGGCGACCTGCCGGTGATCGTCGGCTACCTCGACCGGACCGAGAAGGCCGTGCCGCGGCTCGGCCGGCCCGCCGGTTCCCCGGAGAACGCGGCCGCCGTCCTGCACGGCGGGAAGGTCGCCCTCCGCTTCGCCAAGCACCACCTGCCCAACTACGGGGTCTTCGACGAGTTCCGGTACTTCGTGCCGGGCGACACCCAGCCGGTCATCCGGGTGCGCGGCGTGGACGTGGCCCTGGCCATCTGCGAGGACCTCTGGCAGGACGGCGGCCGGGTCCCGGCCACCCGCGCCGCCGGGGCGGGGCTGCTGGTCTCCGTCAACGCCTCGCCCTACGAGCGCAACAAGGACGACCAGCGCCTGGAACTGGTGCAGAAGCGCGCCCGGGAGGCCGGCTGCACCCTCGCGTACCTGGCGATGATCGGCGGCCAGGACGAGCTGGTCTTCGACGGCGACTCCATCGTCGTCGACGCGGACGGCGAGGTGATCGCGCGGGCCCCGCAGTTCTCCGAGGGCTGCGTGCTGGTCGACCTGGACCTGCCGGCCGCCTCCCCGACCCCCGTCGAGGGCGTGGTGGAGGACGGGCTGCGGATCGACCGGGTCGTCCTGTCCGAGGAGCCGGTGGAGCCGTACGACGCCGTGGTCACCGGCGGGTACGCCGAGCGGCTCGACGACGACGAGGAGGTCTACGACGCCCTGGTCGTGGGCCTGCGCGCCTACGTCCGCAAGAACGGCTTCCGCTCGGTCCTGATCGGGCTCTCCGGCGGCATCGACTCCGCGCTCGTCGCCGCCATCGCCTGCGACGCGATCGGCGCGCAGAACGTCCACGGCATCTCGATGCCGTCGAAGTACTCCTCGGAGCACTCCAAGGGCGACGCGGCGGACCTGGCCGAGCGCACCGGCCTGCACCTGCGGACCGTCTCCATCGAGCCGATGTTCGACGCCTACATGGGTGCGCTGGGCCTGACCGGCCTGGCCGAGGAGAACCTCCAGTCCCGGCTGCGCGGCACGATGCTGATGGCGGTGTCCAACCAGGAGGGCCACATCGTGCTGGCCCCGGGCAACAAGTCGGAGCTGGCCGTCGGCTACTCGACCCTCTACGGCGACTCCGTCGGCGCCTACGGCCCGATCAAGGACGTCTACAAGAGCGACGTCTTCCGGCTCGCCCGCTACCGCAACCGGGCGGCCGTCGAGCGCGGCGAGACCCCGCCGATCCCGGTCTCCTCGATCGAGAAGCCGCCGAGCGCCGAGCTGCGCCCGGGCCAGGTGGACACGGACTCGCTGCCCGACTACCCGGTGCTCGACGGGATCCTGGCGCTGTACGTGGACCGGGACCAGGGCCTGGAGGAGATCGTCGCGGCCGGCTACGACCGGGCGCTGGTCGCGAAGACCCTGCGAATGGTGGACACGGCGGAGTACAAGCGCCGCCAGTACCCGCCGGGCACCAAGATCTCCGCGAAGGGCTTCGGCAAGGACCGCCGGCTGCCGATCACCAACGGCTGGCGCGAGCGGGGCTGAGCCCGCTCCCCCGGTGCGGGTGCGCGCTGCACCCGCACCGGGAGCCCGGTGTCACGGCCGGACGGTGAGCCGCGCGGCGATCGGCAGGTGGTCGCTGCCGGTGCGCCCCAGCGTCCAGGAGGCCTCGGGCGTGATGCCGCGGACCATGATCTGGTCGATCCGGGCCATCGGGAACTGGGCCGGCCAGCTGAAGCCGAAGCCGTCGCCCGCAGCGCCCTGCGTGGAGCGCATCTGCGAGGTGACCTCGGACAGGGCGCGGTCGTTCATCGTGCCGTTGAGGTCGCCGAGCAGCAGGACCTTCTTCAGCGGTTCGCCGGCGAGCGCGGCGCCCAGGGCCCCGGCGCTGTTGTCGCGCTGGTTGGCGGTGAAGCCCGCGTTCAGCTTCACCCGGACCGAGGGCAGGTGCGCGATGTAGGTGGCGACCTGGCCGTAGGGGGTGTCCACGGTGGTGCGCATGGCGCGGGTCCAGCCGAGCTTGATGTCGACGGGCTTGCTGGAGGACAGCGGGTACTTGCTCCACACGCCGACGGTGCCCTCGACCGCGTGGTACTTGTACGTGCTCGCCAGCGCCTGCTCGTACAGCGGCACGGCGCCCGCCTTGAGCTCGGTCAGCGCCAGCACGTCGGCCCCCGACTTCGCCATCGCGGCGGCGGTACCGCGCGGGTCGAGGTTGTCGGCGTCGACGTTGTGCGTGGCGACCATCAGGTTGCCGCCCGAGCCGGACTTGTCGGTGACCAGGCCGCCGAAGAGGTGCACCCAGATCACGGACGGGAGCAGCAGCGCGATCAGGGCCGTAGCGGACTTGCGGACGAGGCCGATGACCAGCAGCAGGGCGATGGGCACCGCCAGCCACGGCAGGAAGGTCTCGATGAGACTGCCGAGGTTGCCCACGTCATTGGGCAGCGTGGCGTGGAAGACCATCACGAGCGCGATCAGTACGGCGACCACGGCGGTGACGATGCCGCGCCGCCAGATCCCCGGATCCTTGCGCAGGGCGGCCAGTCGGCCACGGAGGCCGGGTCCGGCGGGCTCGGGCTCCGGACCGCCGTTCCCCGTATCCGTCACGTACGCCTGTGCCATGCCATGCCCTCACTGCCGTGCTCGCGCTCCGTCCCCGCCCCTTGACCCTAGGCGATGTCCGGAGCCATCCGTGCCGTCCTCACCGGCCCGTACAACCCGGAGGACGAACGGCCGTGCGGACAAGGTTCCGCTTGTCACGAAACGCGCACATTGGCTCGGGCGCGCCTCGCGGGCGGCTGGGACGCCGCCGGGACATGGGCAAGGTGTGACGTACTGGGCGGCGCAGCACTACCGTCCCGGGGCGCGGTGGTGCCACCATGGTGGGTGAGTCCGGGGACGCCGTGAGGGTGCCTCGAGATGACACAAGGAGCAGTTGCAATGACGCATGCCGTTTCGCCTGCCCGCGAAGCCGCCGGCCCCACCCTGTACGGGGGCAAGGGGAGCCGTCGCATCACCGTCCGTGACCTCGGCATCGCCAAGGAACGCGGCGAGAAGTGGCCCATGCTCACCGCTTACGACGCGATGACCGCGTCCGTCTTCGACGAGGCCGGGATCCCGGTCGTCCTCGTCGGTGACTCGATGGGCAACTGCCACCTCGGCTACGAGACCACCGTCCCGGTGACCATGGACGAGATGACCCTGCTGTCGGCGGCCGTCGTACGGGGCACCAGCCGCGCCCTGATCGTCGGCGACCTGCCGTTCGGCTCGTACCAGGAAGGCGCGGTCCAGGCGCTGCGCAGCGCCACGCGCCTGGTCAAGGAGGCCGGCGTCGGCGCGGTCAAGCTGGAGGGCGGCGAGCGCTCGCTGGCCCAGACCGAGCTGATCGTGCAGTCCGGCATCCCGGTCATGTCCCACCTGGGGCTGACCCCGCAGTCCGTCAACGCCATGGGCTACCGGGTGCAGGGGCGCGGCGACGAGGCCGCGCACCAGCTGCTGCGGGACGCGAAGGCGGCGCAGGACGCGGGTGCCTTCGCCGTGGTGCTGGAGCTGGTGCCGGCCGAGCTGGCGGCCGAGGTGACCCGGTCCCTGCACATCCCGACCGTCGGCATCGGCGCGGGCTCGCAGTGCGACGCGCAGGTCCTGGTGTGGACCGACATGATGGGCCTGACCGGCGGAAAGATGCCGAAGTTCGTGAAGCAGTACGCGAACCTGCGGGCGACGATGACGGACGCGGCGAAGGCCTTCGCCGAGGACGTGGTCGGCGGAACGTTCCCGCTGGAAGAGCACAGCGTCCACTGACCGACGACCGTCGGCGACCCACCGACAGCCGGCCGACAGCTGCTGTCGGCCGGCTGTCGGCGCTTTGTCAGCGCCCTCTGGTCCCATGAGGACATGACGCGAAACGACATCACCCCCGGCCGTGGTGCACACGGCACCCACGCGGTGGAAGTGCGGGGACTGGTCAAGCACTACGGCGAGACCAAGGCACTGGACGGCGTGGACCTGGACGTCCGCGAGGGCACGGTCCTCGGGGTCCTCGGCCCGAACGGCGCCGGGAAGACCACCCTGGTCCGCTGCCTCTCCACCCTGATCACCCCGGACGCCGGCACCGCCGTCGTCGCGGGCTTCGACGTGGTCCGCCAGCCCCGACAGCTGCGCCGCACCATCGGCCTCACCGGCCAGTACGCCTCGGTCGACGAGAAGCTCTCCGGCTGGGAGAACCTCTACATGATCGGGCGGCTGCTGGACCTGTCCCGCAAGGACGCCCGCCGCCGCGCGGACGAGCTGCTGGAGCGGTTCTCGCTGACCGAGGCGGCCAAGAAGGCCGTCATGAACTACTCCGGCGGCATGCGGCGGCGCCTGGACCTCGCCGCCTCCATGATCGGCAGTCCGGCGGTGCTCTACCTGGACGAGCCGACCACCGGTCTGGACCCCCGTACCCGCAACGAGGTGTGGGACGAGGTGCAGCGGATGGTCGCCGAGGGCGCGACGGTCCTGCTCACCACCCAATACATGGAGGAGGCCGAGCAGCTCGCCAGCGAGCTGACGGTCATCGACCACGGCAAGGTCATCGCCAACGGCAAGGTCGACGAGCTGAAGGCCCGTGTCGGCGGTCGCACCCTGAAGATCCGCCCCGCGGACCCGGCCGACCTGCCGGGGATGGCCCGCTCGCTGGCCGAGACCGGCCTGGACGGCGTCGCCGGCAGCCAGGCCGTGCCGGACGAGGGCGTCCTGCTGGTCCCGATCCTGAGCGACGAGCAGCTGACCGCGGTGGTGGGCCTGCTGGCCGCCCGCGGCTACGCCATCGCCGACCTGGGCACCTACCTGCCCAGCCTGGACGAGGTCTTCCTCTCCATCACCGGCCACAAGGCCGCCCCCGCAGACGCCCACCAGACCGAGGAGGTAGCGGCATGAGCACCGTCACCACGAAGCCCGCCCCCACCCGCTCCGCCCCGGTCTCCGGGCCGACGTCCGTGAGCGACGAGGGCCGGCTGGGGCTGCGCGCCCACCTGCGCCACATCGGCGCGCTGGCCCGCCGCAACGTCCTGCAGATCAAGCAGGACCCCGAGTCGATGTTCGACGTCCTGCTGATGCCGATCATCTTCACGCTGCTGTTCGTCTTCGTCTTCGGCGGCGCGATCTCCGGCAAGGGGAACCAGCAGGAGTACGTCAACTACGTCGTCCCGGGCCTGATGGCCATGATGGGCATGAACATCGCGATGGGCGTCGGCACCGGCGTCAACGACGACTTCAAGAAGGGCGTGATGGACCGCTTCCGGTCCATGCCCATCGCCCGGTCCTCGGTGCTCATCGCCAAGATCGTGGTCGAGGTCGGCCGCATGATGGTCGCCATCGCGATCCTGCTGGCCGTCGGCTTCATGCTGGGCCTGTCCATCAAGACCTCGGTCCTGGACCTGCTGGCGTCCATCGGTCTGGCGGCCGTCTTCGGCGCCTCGCTGATGTGGATCTTCATCCTGCTCGGTCTCACGATGAAGACCGCCCAGGCCGTGCAGGGCATGGCGATGCTGGTCCTGATGCCGCTCCAGTTCGGCAGCTCGATCTTCGCCCCGCCGACCACGATGCCCGGCTGGCTGCAGTCCTTCACCGACTACAACCCGCTGTCCAACCTGGCCGACGCGGCCCGCGCCCTGATCAACGGCACGCCGATCGGCAACTCGGTGTGGATCACGCTGGCCTGGTCGGTCGGCATCACCGTGATCACCATGCCGATCGCGGTGCGCAAGTTCCGCAACAAGACCTGACGGACCGATCCGGGCGGGACCGGATCGCGTCCCGGGCCCGCCACGGGTCAGACGAGGGCGGTGGCCTCCTCCAGGGAGAGGCCGCCGCCTTCGGCGTACGCCGCGTCGAAGGCGGCCTGGTCCAGCTCCGCCCCGGCCCGTTCGGTGACCCGAGCGGCGCTCTCGCGTTCGGTGGTGACGGGCACGTGCTCCGTCGGGAGCAGCGCCCGGTAGGCGCCCATCAGCCGGACCGCGGTGCGGGCGTGCTCCGCGCCGCCGAGCCCGGCGTGCGCCTCCGCCGCGCTGATCAGGTACACGGCGGGCATCTGCGGCGCGACCATTTCGGCGAGCGGTTCTCGGGCCGTGGTCAGCGCGGCCCTGAGCCCCGCCAGGCCCTCCTCGTACTTCCCCTCCTGGTTGTCCAGCCAGGCCGCGATGCCGAGCAGGAAGCCCTCGAAGATGGCGTAGGCCCCGTTGGCGAACTCCCCGCGCAGCAGGTCCAGCTGGGCGCGGGCCTCGGGGATCCGGCCGGTCGCGCCGTAGCGGGTCGCGAGGAACATCCGGGCGACGGGCATGGCCTCGTTGTTGAAGGGACGCGGGACGCCGAGCGCCTCGGTGAGGATCTCCTCGGCCCGCTCGCCGCCGCCGCTCTCCATGAGGACGCCCGCGACCCGGATCCGCAGCACCGACACCTGGCCCTTGGCACCGAGGCGTTCCGCGTGCGCGATGGCCGCCTGGTAGTCCTCCCCGGCCAGGGCGTAGTCGCCGCGCTTCTCGCGGGATTCGGCGCGGGCCGAGAGGGCTTCCGCGCAGCCCCAGTCGTCGCCCAGCTCCTGGAAGATGGCGAGGCTCTCCTCGGCGTCACGGACCGCGATGTCGGCCAAGTCCGCACGGTTGGCCAGGACGTTGGCGCGCAGTTGGAGGGCGGAGCCCAGCTCCCAGCGGTAGCCGAGCGCGCGGCACGTCTCCACCGTCGCGTCGGCGATCAGGCCGATCAGTCCCGGGTTCCCGGCGATCATGGCGGCGAAGACGTACATCGATCCGGGCATCCGGCAGGTCTGCGGCAGGCCGGGCCGGTAGGCGGCCGCCATCCCCGCGACCTCGGCGCGGACCTCCTCCGAGGTCCAGCTCCCCCTGGCCTGGTCGCGGGCGGCCAGCTGGAGCAGCCCGATGCCGCGCCACCCCTCGGCGAGCAGTTCCCCGGTGTAGGGCGGGGGCGTGTCCACGATCTGTTCGTACACGGGCTGGGCGGGGGCGACCGGCTGCTGGAAGGGTTTCGGGCCCAGGGTCGCCGCGGCGTTCGCCCAGTGGCGCATGTCGGCGCGCAGGTCGCGCATCTGCCAGTACCAGACGAGGGAGTGGACCAGGCACAGCACCTCGCCCGCGTCGCGGGCGGCGACGGCCCGGCGCAGGGCGGTGCGCAGGTTCTCGTACTCGGTGGCGAAGCGCCGCACGGCCTCCCGCTGGCCGCGGCCGCGCAGCAGCGGGTCGGTGGTGCGGGCGAGTTCGCGATAGTGGACGAGGTGGCGGCGGCAGGTGGCCTCCTGGTCCGCGGGGTCCTCGGCGAGCCGCTCGGCGGCGTACTCGCCGACGGTCTCCAGCAGTCGGTAGCGCATGTCGCCCTCGGCTCCCGGGGCGGCGACGACCAGGGACTTGTCGACGAGCGAGCCGAGTACGTCGGCCACGTCCGCGATGTCGGTGATGTCCGTCCCGGACGGGGCGTCGGGGTCGCGCCGGGCGCAGACGGCTTCGGCCGCGGTCAGGTCGCAGCCGCCGGCGAAGACCGACAGCCGGCGCAGCACCGTGCGCTCGTCGGCGTCGAGCAGCTCCCACGACCAGTCGACCACCGCCCGCAGCGTCTGCTGGCGCGGCAGCACCGTACGGCTCCCGCTGGTCAACAACCGGAACCGGTTGTCCAACCGGTCCGCGATCTGCCGCGGGGTCAACAACCGGAGCCGCGCCGCCGCCAACTCGATCGCCAACGGCAACCCGTCCAACCGGCGGCAGATCTCGACGGCGGCGTCCGGGTCGTCGGCCACGGTGAACCCCGGCCGGGCGGCGGCGCCGCGCTCCGCGAACAGCCGCACCGCCATCGGATCCGGCAGCGGTTCCACCGGGCGCAGCAGCTCCCCTGGCACGCCGAGGGGTTCGCGGCTGGTGGCCAGGATCCGCACGCCCGGGCAGTGCGTGAGCAGCCGCTCCGCCAGCTCGGCGGCGGCCCCGATGACGTGCTCGCAGTTGTCGAGGAGGAGCAGCAGGCGCCGCCGGGAGCAGTGTTCGGTCAGCCGGACCAAGGGGTGGTCGCCGGTCTGTCCGGTGAGGACGCGCATCTCCTCGGCGGCGGCGCCGCGCAGCTTGGTCTCGCGGGCGCCGAGGGCCGCGAGGGCGGCTTCGGCCACGTCCTCGGGGTCGTCGACCGGGGCCAGCTCGACCAGCCAGACCCCGTCGGGCCACTCGGCGGCGGGGTGCGCCTCGGCGGCCTCCTGGGAGAGCCGGGTCTTGCCCGCTCCGCCGGGGCCGAGGAGGGTGACCAGCCGGGCGCGGGCCAGGTCCTCGCCGATGACGCGGATGTCGTCCTCGCGCCCGACGAAGGTGGTGAGCCGCGCGCGCAGGTTCCCGTCGGGGCCGGTCGCGGGCGCCGGGGCGGGGGCCGGGGGCGTCACCGGGGCGGGGGCCGCCGCGGGGGGCCGGTGGGCGGTCGGCCGCGGGGCCAGCAGTTCCGTGTGCAGGGCGCGCAGGGCGGGTCCCGGGTCCGCGCCGAGCCGGTCGGCCAGCTCGCGGCGCACGCCGTCGTAGGCGACCAGGGCCTCGGCCGGCCGGCCCGCGTCGCGCAGCGCCCGGATCCGCAGCACCTGGAGGGGTTCGTCCAGGGGCAGGTCGGCGCACAGGGCGGTCAGCTCGGGCAGGACCCGCTCCGCCTGGCCCAGGGCGAGGGCAGCGCCGAGCCGGCCCCGGCGCGCGTCCAGTCGTACGGTCTCCCAGCGCGCGGCCTCGGCGGTCGGATCCGGCAGGTCCGCGAGGGCGGGCCCGCGCCACAGGCCCAGGGCCTCCTCGTACAGCTCGGCGGCCCGGCCCGGATCCCCCGCCTCCAGGCGCTGCGCGGCGGTGCGGGCGAGCCGCTCGAAGCGGTAGAGGTCGATGTCGTCGCGCTCGGCGGTGAGCCGGTAGCCGCCCTCGGCGGAGGCGACGGCCCCGTGCCCGGCGGCCCGGCGCAGCCGCCCGACCAGGGCTTGCAGCGCGCCGGAGGCGTCCTGGGGCGGTTCGTCGCCCCAGACCTCGTCCACCAGCACCTCGACCGGGACCGCCCGGCCGGGGCGCAGCGCGAGCGCGGTCAGGAGCGCGCGCAAGCGGGCTCCGCCGAGGGCGACGGGGGTTCCGTCGCCGCGGATTGCCTGGGCACTGCCGAGAATCGCGTAACGCACCGGCCCATTGTGACCGGCGCGGGCCGCGAACCCACCGGGATTACGCGGTGGGCCGTTCGTGGAGCCGGTGGGCGGGGGCCGGTCCCGGGGCCCCTGGGATAGGTTTCGGCCCATGGGGCATCAGAGCGGTCACGGTGAGCGGCAGGTCAGTGCGGTCTTCCTGGGGGTCGCCGCGATCATGGGCGTCACCGGGTGGGCCGTGTGGACCGACTACGCGACCAGTGCCGGGCTCGCCGTGTTCCTCTTCGTCACGTCCGCGTGGATCGTCTCGCTGTGCCTGCACGAGTACGCGCACGCCCGTACCGCCCTGCACAGCGGGGACCTGTCGGTCGGGGCCAAGGGGTACCTGACGCTGAACCCGCTGAAGTACACGCACGCGATGCTGAGCATCGTGCTGCCGGTGATCTTCGTGATCCTGGGCGGGCTCGGCCTGCCCGGCGGGGCCGTGTACATCGAGCGCGGGCGGATCCAGGGGCGGTGGAAGCACAGCCTGATCTCGGCGGCCGGGCCGCTGACCAACGTGCTCTTCGCCGTCGTGTGCACGGCGCCGTTCTGGCTGGACGCGTTGGACGGGGTGCCGACGGCCTTCCGCTACGCCCTCGGCTTCCTGGCGCTGCTCCAGGTCTCGGCCGCGATCTTGAACTTCCTGCCGGTGCCGGGGCTGGACGGCTACGGGGTGATCGAGCCGTGGCTCTCCTACAAGGTGCGCCGCGAGGTCGAACCGCTGGCGCCCTTCGGGCTGCTCGCGGTCTTCGCCCTGCTGTGGATCCCCGGGGTCAACGCGTTCTTCTTCGACTTCGTGAACGCGGTCCTCGGCAAGCTCGGCGTGTCCGACCTGGAGACCTACTGCGGCCGCGACCTGTACACCTTCTGGCAGGACACCAACCCGGTCTGCTCGCCGGACGGGCTCAGCCCGCTCGGCGGCTGAGCCGCTCCTTGCGCAGGTAGAACCACGCCATGTTCGAGGTCACGCCCGCCAGCAGTACCCAGACGATGCCGAGGAAGCTGCCCTCGACGAAGGCGACGACGGCCGCGGCCACCGACAGGACGCAGACGACGATGGCGAACACGGCAAGGCGTGGCATGGGCCGGACTCCTCGGGAACACTGAACGGCGACGAACCCCTCCAGTGTCCCCCATCGCGCCGGCCAGCCATATCCGGCCCTTTTTCGTCCGAACCCGAGCGTTTCGCACGACAGCGGGTTTACGGTGCGCCCAGCGCGCCTCTCGGAGGGCGCGAACAGAACGACAGCCCGGCCGCTCGGCCCGTGACGGACGACACCGGGCCAGTGGGGGGGACGGGACATGCAGGAGATTTCCAAGGGCGCCAACGTCAGTCTGACGGCCCTGAGCGAGGACGTCGGGGCGGTCGTGGTGAGCCTCGGCTGGAGCAGTGCCTCGGGGGCGGGGGACGCCGACGTGTCGGTCCTGCTCGTGGACGAGAACGGCAAGGTCCGCGACGAGAACGACTTCTACTTCTACAACCACACCGCCGCGGCGGACGGCAGCGTGCAGTTGCTGGGCAAGACGCCGACCGACAACGGCGACGAGGACCGCATCAGCGTCGACCTGACGGCGGTGCGGGCGGACGTCGCACGGATCGTGATCGCGGCCAGCCAGTACGGCGGGACGTGCTTCGGGGACCTGGACGACCTGCGGATGACGGTCGCGGACCGCTCGGGCGAGCAGCTGGTCCGGTTCTCCATCGAGGACGCGGGCGTGGAGACGGCCTTCATCTTCGGCGAGCTCTACCGGCGGGGCGAGGAGTGGAAGTTCCGCGCGGTGGGCCAGGGCTACGAGACCGGGCTGACCGGACTGACCAACGACTTCGGGCACGCGCTCCCCGAGGAACCGGACGAGCCGGCGAGCCCGGAGGAGGCCGCGGAGGCGGGCTCCGCGGAGGCGGCCGCGCAGGCACCGGACCCCACGGCCGCACCCGCCGCGGCCCTCCCGGCGGGCGAGGCCGTCGCCCCGGCTGCGGCCGACGCCGTGCCCGCGCAGACCCGGGGCCGGGCCCCGCGCACCACCAAGAAGAAGATCACGCTGCCGCGGGTGCCCAGGACCTCGCTCGCCGAGAACGACTCCTGGCGCCCGGCCCGGCTGTTCCCGGTCCCCTCCTTGAAGAGCGACGGCGAGCGCGAGGTGCGGGCCACCTCGGTGCTGCTGTCCGTCATGGCGCAGGTACCGGAGCTGGGCCGCAGGTTGACGGCCGGCTTCGGCGCGCCCGCCGGGCGGATGGAGACCTTCACCGAGGTGTCGCTGCCGCACGGGGACACCCCGCGGCGGCCGGACGGGGTGATCCGGGTGGAGCGCGCGGGCAAGCTGTGGACGGCGCTCGTGGAGACCAAGACCAACGGCAACCCGCTCAAGGCCGAGCAGGTGCAGCAGTACATGGACATCGCCGCGCGGCGCGGCTACGAAGCCGTGATCACGCTCTCCAACGACGTGGCCCTCGAAGGCGCCGCCATGGTGGACGTCAAGATCGACGGGCGGCGCAAGCACAAGGTCGGCCTCTGGCACCTCTCCTGGGCCGAGGTCGCCCACCAGGCGCAGATGCTGATCCGGCACGAGGGCGTGGGCAACGCCGCGCACGCCTGGCTGCTCCACGAGCTGCTGGAGTACCTCCAGCACGACAACTCCGGCTGCCACGGCTTCCAGAACATGGGGCCCGCCTGGGTGCCCGTGCGCAAGGGCATCGAGGACGAGACCCTCGGCGCGGACGACCCGCGGGCCGTCGAGGTGGTCGGCAGCTGGGAGCGGCTGATCCGCCAGGTCTGCCTGCGCCTCGGCGGGGAGCTGGGCCAGAAGGCGCTGCCGGTGCAGCGGGCCCGCAAGGGCAGCGATCCGGGGGCCCGGCGGGCCGCGGCGGCCGCGCGGCTCGCGGCGGAGGGCCGGCTGTCGGCGGAGCTGCGGATCGACGGGACCAGCGTGGTCATCGCGGTCAGCGCCGACCTGCGCACGGCCAAGGTGCGCACGTCCGTCGAGGTGCCGGCGCCGGCGGCCGCCTACCCGCTGGTGGGTGCGAAGCGGCTGCTGAAGCTGCTCGCCGAGGCTCCGGCGGACCTGCACGTGGAGACCCTGACCGACGGTGAGGGTCCGGGGCCGCGCGGCACCCTGGAGCGGCTGCGGCCCGAGCCGGGGGACCTGCTGCCCCGGGACGGCGCGGCCGTCACCGGCTACCGGCTGTCGCTGATCAAGGGAATGGGCAGCACCCGGGGCAATACGGAGTCGGGCTTCATCCGCAGCGTCGACGACGCCGTGGCCCGCTTCCACCAGGCCGTGGTGGCGCACCTGGGCGCCACGGAGGGGCGTACGGGCCGCCAGGGCTAGGGCGTACGGGCCACCGCCGCCGCGTCGGGGGGGCGGTGGCGGGGGCCGTGGGGATGTCCGGGGGGCTCAGACGTCCGTGACGCGCAGGCCCGCGTGGGCCTTGTAGCGGCGGTTGACCGAGATCAGGTTGGCGACCAGGGACTCGACCTGGTGGGCGTTACGGAGCCGGCCCGCGAAGATCCCGCGCATCCCCGGGATGCGGGCGGCGAGGGCCTGGACGATGTCGGTGTCGGCGCGGACCTCGCCGAGGACCATCACGTCCGTGTCGATCTCCTCCACCGACTCGTCCTGGAGCAGGACGGCCGACAGGTGGTGGAAGGCGGCGGTGACGCGCGAGTCGGGCAGCAGCAGTGCGGCCTGCTGGGCGGCGCTGCCCTCCTCGGGCTTGAGGGCGTAGGCGCCCTGCTTGTCGAAGCCGAGCGGGTTGACGCAGTCGACGACGAGCTTGCCCGTCAGCTCCTCGCGCAGCGCTTCCAGGGTCTTGGCGTGGCCGTCCCACGGCACGGCGATGATCACGACGTCGCTGCGCCGGGCGCACTCGGCGTTGTCCGCGCCCTCCACGCCGAGGCCCAGCTCCGCCGCGGCGGCCTCGGCGCGGTCGGCGGCGCGCGAGCCGATGATCACCTTCTGGCCCGCGCGGGCGAGCCGGTAGGCGAGGCCGCGGCCCTGGTCCCCGGTACCGCCGAGGACGCCGACGACCAGGCCCGAGACGTCGGGGAGGTCGTGGGGGTCCTTCGCCGGGGGCTTCTGGGTGTTGTCTGAGGAAGTCATGGGGGCGAGGGTACTGCCGGGTAGCCCAAGGCCGAATGGGTGAGCGGGTGCCAAACGCTCCAGTTTGCGCCGTCCGTGGTGCAGGATGCCGCCCATGGATGCCGTCAGGGTCGCCCTGTTGCGCGAGGTGCTGGCCGGTACGCAGTGGCCCGGGGCCGCCCGCCGCTTCGCGGGATCGCTGCGCCGGGCGGTCGTCCCGGCCGGCGGGAACCTGCTGCTGGTGGGCACCGAGAGCTACGAACCCTGGCACCTGGCCGCGCACCTGGTGGACGAGGCGGCCTGGTCGGGGCGGCCGGAGCTGGCGCCGACGCTGGTGCGCCACCGAGTGCTGCCCGGGGAGCCGCCGCACCTGTCGGTGGGCCTGGGGCGCCTCGCCGCCGCCCGGCGCGGGCACACGCTGCTGGTGGTGGCGCCGGAGCGGCCCGGCGAGGGGCTGCTGGAGCGGGTGCACGACGCGCGCCGCTCGGGGGCGACCGTCCTGTCCCTCGACGGCGGCGACCCGGAGCTGGCCGCGCTGGCGCACGACGGCCTGTCGGTGCCCGAGGGCGCCGAGCTGGACCTGGACACGGCGTCGCACCTGGTCAGCGCGGCGGCCGGGGAGAACGGCGTCCCGGCCCAGCGCACCCCGCACCGCTTCCTGGACCGGCTGGCGCGGCTGGCCGACCAGCTGACCGCCCCGCCGCCCCACCGCTGGTAGGTCCCGGCCTAGGTCCTGTCGTCAAAGTGCCGTCGTCGCCCGAAGGGCGGCCCCGCGGCGTCTGGTGCGTGCTCTCGCCGTGCCGGGCGGAAGCCCGCGT
>NZ_JBVHUE010000039.1:0-80356 GCF_055565515.1 Streptomyces sp. NPDC028419
GGGTTTCGGGGCCCGTGCTTCGAGCGCCGGCGAGGCTGGGTTTCGGGGCCCGTGCCTCGAGCGCCGGCGAGGCTGGGTTTCGGGGCCCGTGCCTCGAGCGCCGGCGAGGCTGGGTTTCGGGGCCCGTGCCTCAAACGCCGGCGAGGCTGGGTTTCGGAGCCTGCGCTTCGAGGGCCTGCGCCTCGAGCGCGAGGCGGGGCGGCCGGGTGCGGTGGGGTACGAAAAGGGGCAGAAGTGCATAATCTGGGGTGATGGGAGTTGACGCGCGACTGCGGGCCGTGGTGGGACTCGCGCAAGCCATGGCGGCCGCGCACGCACCGCGCGACAGCGTGCGCGCGGCGGCCCGGGGCGCACGGGTCGCGATGGACGGCTCCTTCGCCGCCATCTCCGCGTGGGAGCGCGAGCGCGGCCGCCTGCGCGTCCTCGTGAACGAGGGCGAGCTCCGCGACGGCGAGGAGGAGTTCCCCGCCGACGAGTCCTACCCCGTGCACGACTTCCCCGAGATCACCGAGTTCCTGCACGAGCGCTGGGTCGGCGGCGCCGGCCCGCACGCCTGGGTCGAGAGCGCCGTCGGCGACCGCCCCGGCCGCCGCGGCGAGGCGCTGCGCCGCCGCGGCCGCGGCACCTGCGTCGTCGCGCCCATCGTGCTCAGCGGCCGCGCCTGGGGCGAGCTGTACATCGCCCGCGACGAGGGGCTCCCGGACTTCGACGAGGACGACGCCGAGTTCGCGACCGTGCTCGCCGCCGTGGTGGCCGCCGGCCTCGCCCAGAACGAACGCCTCGAAGAGGCCCGCGCACTCGCCTTCACGGACCCCCTGACCGGCCTGGCCAACCGCCGGGCCGTCGACATGCGCCTCGACGAGGCGCTGGAGGAGCACCGCGGCAAGGGCGCCGTGGTCAGCCTGGTGGTCTGCGACCTCAACGGCCTCAAGCGGGTCAACGACACCCTGGGTCACGCCATGGGCGACCGGCTGCTGGAACGCTTCGGGTCGGTGCTGAGCCTGTGCGGGGCGATGCTGCCCGGGGCGCTGGTGGCGCGCCTCGGCGGGGACGAGTTCTGCCTGGTGAGCGTGGGCCCGACGGCCGACGAGGTGGTCCGGGTCACCGAGGAGCTGTGCCTGCGGGCCGCCGAGCTGGAGCTGGGGGAAGGGGTGGCCTGCGGGGTCGCCTCGACCGGGGACGACATCGGCCCGGTGAAGTCCTCGCGGCGCCTGTTCCGGCTGGCGGACGCGGCGCAGTACAAGGCCAAGGCGGCCCGGCTGCCCAAGCCGGTGGTCGCCGGTCGGGACACGGCCGTGATGCGGCTCGCCGACACCCCGCCGGCCGGTTCGGGCGAGCGCCGCCGCTTCCGCGGCAGGTGACCGCGCCGCGACCTAGTGACATGTTGGGATTCAGTCCGTAGGGTGCTGAATATGGATATGCACACTGTCGTGATGGGGACGTCCGGGACCACCGCCGAGGACGTCATCGCCGTCGCCCGCCAGGGCGCTCGCGTCGAGCTGTCCGCCGAGGCGGTCGACGCCCTCGCGCGTGCCCGCGCCATCGTGGACGCCCTCGCCGCCAAGCCCGAGCCCGTCTACGGGGTGTCCACGGGCTTCGGCGCGCTCGCCTCCCGGCACATCAGCCCCGAGCTGCGCGCCCAGCTCCAGCGCAACATCGTCCGCTCGCACGCCGCGGGCATGGGCCCGCGCGTCGAGCGCGAGGTGGTCCGCGCCCTGATGTTCCTGCGCCTGAAGACCGTCGCCTCCGGGCACACCGGGGTCCGTCCCGAGGTCGCCCAGACCATGGCCGACGTCCTGAACGCCGGGATCACCCCGGTCGTCCACGAGTACGGCTCCCTCGGCTGCTCCGGCGACCTCGCCCCGCTCTCGCACTGCGCGCTCACCCTGATGGGCGAAGGTGACGCGGAAGGTCCCGACGGCGTCGTGCGCCCCGCCGGCGAGCTGCTCGCCGAGGCCGGGATCACGCCCGTAGAGCTGCGCGAGAAGGAGGGCCTGGCCCTCCTCAACGGCACCGACGGCATGCTCGGCATGCTGGTCATGGCCATCGCCGACCTGAACAAGCTCTACACCTCGGCCGACATCACCGCCGCCCTCACCCTGGAGGCGCTGCTCGGCACGGAGAAGGTGCTCCAGCCCGAGCTGCACGCCATCCGCCCGCACCCCGGGCAGGGCGCCTCCGCCGCGAACATGGCCGCCGTGCTGAAGGGCTCCGGGCTCACCGGGCACTTCCAGGAGGAGTCGGCGCCGCGCGTGCAGGACGCGTACTCCGTGCGCTGCGCCCCGCAGGTCGCGGGCGCGGGCCGGGACACGATCACGCACGCCGCCCTGGTCGCCTCGCGCGAGCTGGCCGCCGCCGTCGACAACCCGGTCGTCCTGCCGGACGGGCGCGTGGAGTCCAACGGCAACTTCCACGGCGCGCCCGTCGCCTACGTGCTGGACTTCCTCGCCATCGTCGCCGCCGACCTCGGCTCGATCGCCGAGCGCCGCACCGACCGGCTGCTCGACAAGAACCGCTCGCACGGGCTGCCGCCCTTCCTCGCGGACGACGCCGGCGTCGACTCCGGCCTGATGATCGCCCAGTACACGCAGGCCGCCCTGGTCAGCGAGATGAAGCGGCTCGCCGTACCGGCCTCCGCCGACTCGATCCCGTCCTCCGCGATGCAGGAGGACCACGTCTCCATGGGCTGGTCCGCCGCCCGCAAGCTGCGCACCTCGATCGAGAACCTGAACCGGATCATCGCCATCGAGCTGTACGCCGCCACCCGCGCCATCGAGCTGCGCCACGGGCTGACCCCGGCCCCGGCCAGCCGGGCCGCGATCGCCGCCGCGCGGGCGGCCGGCGTCGAGGGTCCCGGGCCGGATCGTTTCCTCGCGCCCGACCTGGCGGCCGCGGACGCGTTCATCCGTTCGGGTGCTCTCCTGGAAGCCGTGGAACCGGTCACCGGCCCCCTCGCCTGAGTGACCTGACCGACCCGACCTGACCGTCGTACGTCAAGGGCCGCCCCTCGGGGCGGCCCTTCGGCGTAAGACGCCCTAGTCCTCCGTGCGGGCCCGGCGCACCGAGAAGGCGACGAAGCCGGCTCCGGCGGCGAGGCAGAGCGTGCCGCCGATCAGGTAGGGGCCGGTGTCCACGCTGCCGGTGTCCGCGAGCAGGAGCTGGGGCCGGGCCTCGGGCGCGGACCGGGAAGCGGAAGCCGCGGCCTCGTCCTCGTCCGGCAGACCCTCGCCGGCCTGCGCGTTCGCGTTCGCGGGGGTGCCCGGGGCGGCGTCGGAGGGGGTGGCGGAGGTGGCGCCCGCGTTGGGGACGAACCAGAGGGCGCCGAGCAGGGTGGTCGCCCCGAGGGCGGTGAGCAGCGGTCGACGTGCGGACACAGTTCGATCCCCCTTGTGGCAGCAGCGAATTGGCCGTGTGGGCAGATGCTAGTTAAAGGGGCGGGTCGTGGGAAACTCGGGGGTTCTTGAGCCTTACCCTCCGTCGTATGAATGCTTCTGAAGAATCACGGTACGTACGGCTTCGGGTTGATTTGGTGCTGGAGGTTCCGGATCCGGAGGCTCTCACCGGAGCCGCCCTCGCGCACATCAAGGCCGACGAGTTCATGCCCGACGAGGAGCGCGGGCACGCGGAGTCGGCGGTGCGCGAGGACGCGTCGGAGGCCCTGGCGTACCTCATCGACCCCACCGACCTGGTCGCGGAGATCCCCGGGGTCGAGCTGGCGCAGGCTTCCTGGAGCACCGAGCCGGTCGAATACGACCCCGAGTCGATGGAGTGGGACATCGACGAGGAAGATGGGGTATTCGACGAAGAGGACGACAACGCCTGACCGTGCGGTGGCCCACATTCGAACGGATGTGGAACCGGACCGGCACGTTAACGCGTTGTATGGATGAGGCAGGGTTTCTGGCAGGGGGGCTTGCCTCCCTGCCCTGCTGATGCTCGGTGATCCGGCAACGATGGAGTGGCGTGTGAGGACGGACAGCAAGCGGCGCAGGCGGGGCCTCGCGGCCGCAGCGGCGGTGCTCGGTGGGGTACTGGTGCTCTCGGCGTGCGGCGGCGGGGACGACAAGGCCGCCGGCAACGGCGACAAGACCAGCAAGTCCCAGGCGGACGTGGACGCGGCGGCCGCGAAGGACACGTCCAAGGCGCGAATAGTCATCGCGCCCAAGGACGGCGCCACCAACGTCGGTCTGAACAACGCCACCGTGACGGTGACCGAGGGAACGCTCACCAAGGTGGAGCTGAAGACCTCCGAGGGCGCCGCGGTCGAGGGCAAGATAGCCGCCGACGGCAAGAGCTGGAAGCCCGAGGGCGCGCTCAAGCGCTCCCAGAAGTACTCGCTGGCCGCGTCCGCGAAGGACACCGCGGGCAAGGAGGCGCACGAGAACGCCTCCTTCACCACGGTCTCGCCCGAGAACAGCTTCATCGGCTCGTTCACGCCGGAGGAAGGCGCGAAGGTCGGCGTGGGCATGCCGGTCTCCATCGACTTCAACAAGCCGATCAAGGACAAGAAGGCCGTCCAGGCCGCCATCAACGTCACCTCCAGCAGCGGCCAGGAAGTCGTCGGCCACTGGTTCGGCGACCAGCGCCTGGACTTCCGTCCGGACCAGTACTGGACCGCCAACTCCACCATCACGATGAAGATGAAGCTGGACGGGGTCCAGGGCGCCCCCGGCGTCGTCGGCGTGCAGGACCGCACCGCGACCTTCCAGATCGGCCGCAGCCAGGTCTCGACCGTCGACGTGAAGACGAAGAAGATGACCGTCACGCGCGACGGACAGGTCATCAAGACCATCCCGATCTCCGCCGGCTCCCCGGCGAACCCGACGTACAACGGCCAGATGGTGATCTCCGAGAAGTTCAAGGAGACCCGGATGGACGGTGCCACCGTCGGCTTCAAGGACGGCGACGGCAAGGGCGAGTACGACATCAAGGACGTCCCGCACGCGATGCGGCTGTCCACCTCCGGCACCTTCATCCACGGCAACTACTGGGGCGACGACTCCATCTTCGGCAGCGCCAACACCAGCCACGGCTGTGTCGGCCTGAACGACGCCAAGGGTGCCAACGACCCGGACCAGCCCGGTGCGTGGTTCTTCGACAACTCGCTCGTCGGCGACGTCGTGAACGTGGTCAACTCCCCGGACAAGACGATCAAGCCGGACAACGGCCTGAACGGCTGGAACCTCAGCTGGGCGGACTGGAAGGCCGGATCGGCCGTCTGAGCCGGCCGGCTGAACCGGACACCGCGAACGGCGGGGGAGCCCCAGGGGCTCCCCCGCCGTTCGCGTTCTCATCCGACTCTTATCCGCCACTTATCCAGCCATCACGGCCCGTGCCTAGCTTCGCCCCCATGTTCTTCACCTACCTCCGGCGCGAGCTGCGCCGCCGCAGGAAGGCGGCGCTCGTCGTCGCCTCCGGGCTCGCGCTGGGCATCGCCCTCGTCATCGTCGTGACCTCCGTGTCCGCGGGCATGGGGCAGGCGCAGGCCAAGGTCCTCCAGTCCCTCTACGGCCTCGGCACCGACATGACCGTCACCAAGGCACAGACCCCGCCGGGCGAGGGGGGCGCGCCGCAGCGCCAGCGCTTCAAGTTCGACGCCAAGGACGGCGCCGACGGCGCCGCCGGTGCCGAGCAGAGCCACGACATCGTGATGCCCCAGGGCTTCCAGACCCTGGACGCGACCACCGTCGCCGAGGTCTCCGGCCAGCGCGGGGTCGCCGACGCCGTCGGCGGCCTCAGCCTCCAGGTGATGAAGGTCAACGGGCAGTTCCGGCGCGGTGAGTTCAAGCGCACCGAGGGCGCCGGCCAGGGCGGCGCGCAGGGCGGTCGCAGCGCGGGAGGCCAGGGTGCCGGCGGCGCGGGCGGCTCCGTCCAGGGCGGCGGCGCCGACTTCGACGTCAACTCCTTCACCGTCTACGGCACCGACGTCACCAAGCCGGAGCTGGGTCCGCTGACCACCTCCAAGCTCACCTCCGGGCGCACCTTCCAGGCCGCCGAGACCAATGCGGCCGTGGCCGTGGTCGACAGCGCCTACGCCACGAAGAACAAGCTGGCCGTCGGCTCCGACGTCACCGTCAAGACCGCCACGTTCAAGGTCATCGGCATCGCGACGGCCGACAGCGGTGACGCGGCCGCCAACCTCTACGTCCCGCTGAGGCAGGCCCAGACCCTCGCCGAATCGCCGGACAAGATCACCACGGTCTACGTCCAGGCCAAGGACTCCCAGGCGATCGACTCGGTCAAGACGGCCATCCAGGCGAACGTCCCCGACACCACCGTCACCACCTCCGCGGACCTCGCCGACACCGTCTCGGGCTCGCTCTCCACGGCCTCCTCGCTCGCCTCGACCGTCGGCACCTGGCTCTCCTACACGGTCCTCGCCGCGGCCTTCCTCGTCGCCGGCCTGCTCACCTCCTCGGCCGTCAGCCGCCGGGTGCGCGAATTCGGCACCCTGAAGGCGCTCGGCTGGAAGAGCAGCCGCGTCACCGGCCAGGTCGCCGGCGAAGCCGTGGTCAACGGCCTCATCGGCGGCGCCCTCGGCATCGGGCTCGGGCTCGGCGCCGCCTACCTGATCACGGCCATCAGCCCCACCCTCACCGCGCAGCTCGGCGGCGGCGGTGGCGGCGGTGCGCGCGGCGGCCGGGCGGGCGGCTTCGGCGGCGGCGGCGGATTCGGCGGCGCCCGCCGCACCGCGGCCAAGGCCCTGGACGTCGCGCTCACCGCGCCCGTCTCCCTGTCCACCATCGGCCTCGCCGTCACCCTCGCGGTGGCGGGCGGCCTGATCGCGGGCGGCTTCGGCGGCTGGCGCGCGTCCCGGCTGCGCCCGGCGGACGCCCTGCGCCGCGTCGAGTAGGCCGGTCGGGCGGGCCCTGCCCCTGCACGGCCCGCCCGACCTCCCGGTCGACGACCGGCCCCGCGCACTGCCGAACGTACGAGAGGAACCCACGCACGATGTACCAACTCACCGGTGTCACCAAGAACTACCGGCGCGGCAAGGACACCGTCGCCGCGCTCGCCGGGGTCGACCTGACCATCGAGGACGGCGGCAGGCTCGTCATCCAGGGCCCCACCGGAGGCGGGAAGTCCACGCTGCTCCAGATGCTCGGCGGCCTCGACCGGCCCACCGCCGGCTCCGTCGTGCTGGACGGCCAGGACCTGGCGACCCTGTCGGAGGCCCGGCTGACGACGGTCCGGGCGCAGAACATCGGCTTCGTCTTCCAGTCCTTCAACCTCATCCCCACCCTCACCGCGCAGGAGAACGTCGAGACGGCGCTCGTCCCGCTCGGCCTCAAGGCGAAGGACCGGCGCGAACGGGCGGCCGAGGCGCTGGATTCGGTCGGCCTGGCCGAGCGCGCGGGCCACCTGCCCGGCGAGCTCTCCGGCGGCCAGCAGCAGCGCGTCGCCATCGCCCGGGCCCTGGTGAAGAAGCCGAAGGTGCTGCTCGCCGACGAGCCGACCGGCAACCTCGACGAGTCCACCCGGGACGAGGTGATGGACCTGCTGGAGGGGCTCTGGAAGGAACACGGCCTGACCTTCGTCATGGTCACCCACGACAGCGCGCTCGCGAAGCGGGCGCCGCGGCTGGCGACGATCCGGCGGGGCCGGGTCACGGTGACGGAAAACGTCTGAGCGCGGCGGAAAAGCCTTGGCGGCCGATCGCGGGCCGGAGCTACGGTCGCCGCATGACCGAACCCCTGCACGCACCCGGCCACGAACCCGCGCCGGCCGCCTCCGCCGCCCCCGTCGTCTTCACCCTCGCCGCACCGCCGACCGATGACGAAGTCGCCGGCTGGGTCGATCTGTTGGGCGCCGTGTACGCCGCCGACCTGCCCGGAGTACCCGCGCCCGGCCCGGTGGAGGTCGCCGGACGGCTGCGGGTCCCGTCGATCCGGGGGCGCTCCGTGCAGTGGGCGGTCCGCGGCGCGGACGGCGGGCTCGACGGGGCCGCGGCGCTCTTGCTGTTCACCGACGAGGGCAACACCCACGGCGCGTACCTGGACGTGCTCGCGGTCCGCCCGTCCGCCCGCGGCCGGGGTCTCGGGCGGGCCCTGTGGGAGGTGGTGCGCGCCGAACTCCTCGCGCAGGAGCGCACGTCGGTGGCCTCCAGCGTCGAACCGGGCACGCCGGCGGCCGAGCTCGCGGCGCGGATCGGCTTCGAGAACGTCCTGCCGATGGGCTGGCACGTGCAGCGGGTTCCCGCCGAGCCGGTCGCGGTCACCGAGGGCGACTCGGGCTACCGGCTGGTGAGTTGGAGCGGTGAGACCCCGGACGCCTGGGCCGAGGCCTCGGCCGTCGCGCACGGCGCGATGGAGGACGCGCCGATGGGGGAGTTGGACGAGCGGGCGCCGACCTGGACCGGGGAGCGGGTGCGCCAGGCGCAGCGGCTGGTCGTGGACCGGGGCGGGGTGATCCTCTCGGTGGCCGCGCTGACCGGGTCCGGCGAGATGGCGGCCTACACGGAGGTGGTGCTCGCCGATCCGGCGGACACCCGGGCCATGCAGTACGACACGGTCGTCGTCCCCACCCACCGGGGCCGGGGCCTCGGGCGGCTGGTCAAGCAGCGGATGCTGGCGGACGTGGCGGCGGCGTACCCCGGGGTGCGGGAGATCGCGACGACCGTCGCGGACGAGAACGGGCCGATGGTCGCCGTGAACGAGGCCCTGGGCTACCGCCGCGAGCGCGACGTGGCCCTGTTCCAGCTCAAGCTCTAGTTCCGGCTCACGCCGTGGCGGAGGGGGACGCGGGCGAGGAGGGGGACGACGACGGCGCGGGCGCGGCCCAGGAGCCGAGCAGGCGCAGCGCGTCCGCCGAGGCCGATCCCGGCTCCGCGTGGTAGGTGACCAGCGACTGCACCGGATTGTCCGGGAAGGTCAAGGTCTCGAAGGAGAGGGTGAGCGGCCCCACGACCGGGTGGCTCAGCTCCTTCGTGCCGTGCGACTTGTCGTGCACGGTGTGCTCCGCCCACAGCTGCCGGAACTCGGCGTTCTTCACGGAGAGTTCGCCGACGAGCGCGGACAGCTGCGGGTCGTCGGGGTACTGGCCCGCATACAGCCGCAGGTTGCTGACCACCTCGCAGGCCCGGCAGTCCCACGCGTCGTACAGCCGCGCGGTCGCCGGGTCGAGGAAGACCATCCGCACCAGGTTCCGTTCCTGGGGCGGCAGCGCGCCGAAGTCCCCGAAGACGGCCGCCGCCATCCTGTTCCAGCCCACGACGTCCTGGCGCCGGCCGAGGATGTAGGCCGGTACGCCGTCCAGCGCGTCCAGCAGCTGCAGCAGCTCCGGCCGGACCTTCTCGGGGCGGTGGCTCTGGCTCTGGCGGCGCTTGCGCGCCTTGGGCCGGGCCAGGTGCGTCAGGTGCGTGTACTGGGTGTCGTCCAGGCGCAGGGCGCGGGCGAGGGCGTCGAGGACCTCCGCCGACACGTTCTGGCCCTGGCCCTGCTCCAGCCGCGTGTAGTAGGCCACGGAGACCCCGGCCAGCTGGGCCAGCTCCTCGCGGCGCAGCCCCGGGACGCGGCGGTGGCGTCCGTAATCGGGCAGGCCCACGTCCTCCGGGCGCAGCCTCGCGCGGCGGGAGCGCAGGAACTCGCCGAGCTCGGTGCGCAGGTCGCTCCGCCGGTCGGGTCGCTGGTCGTCGGCCTGGTCCATCCCTCCAGTATCCCCGGGTCGGGGGGAGGGGGGAGGCCGGGAGCCTGACCCCGCCAGGGGTAGGTTCGCCAGTCCTAGCTCCGACAGGGGTCTGGGTGCGCGGCCGGATGAGAGGCATCGTTTCTGCGGTAACGCTTTCCGCTTTCCGATCCTCCGCTGTTCCCCGTCCAAGGAGCCCTTCCCGTGTCGCACCCCACCGCTGCCGTGTCCGCCCCCACCCGGGTCGCCGCCTACGCGGCCCCCTCGCCGAAGGCCCCGCTGGAGCGCACCACCGTGCCGCGCCGCCCGGTCGGCGAACACGACGTCCTCATCGAGATCAAGTACTCCGGGATCTGTCACTCGGACATCCACCAGGCCCGCGACGGCTGGGGCGAGGGAATCTTCCCGATGGTCCCGGGCCACGAGATCGCGGGCATCGTGACCGCGACCGGCGCCGGCGTGACGAAGTTCGCCGTCGGCGACCGGGTGGGCGTCGGCTGCTTCGTCGACTCCTGCGGCGAGTGCGCGAACTGCGTACAGGGCCAGGACCAGTTCTGCGAGCGCGGGGCCACGGGCACGTACAACGCGGTCGGCACCGACGGCGAGCCGACCTACGGCGGTTACTCCACCCACATCGTGGTCGCCGAGAGCCACACCCTGCGCATCCCGGACGGCATCGCCCTGGACGTGGCGGCGCCGCTGCTGTGCGCGGGCATCACCCTCTACTCGCCGCTCAAGCGCTGGGGCGCGGGCCCGGGCAAGAAGGTCGCCATCGTCGGCCTGGGCGGTCTCGGGCACATGGGCGTCAAGATCGCCGCGGCGCTGGGAGCCGAGGTGACCGTCCTGTCGCAGACCCTGCGCAAGAAGGCGGACGGGCTGGAGCTCGGCGCCGCGCACTTCCACGCGACGAACGACCCGGCGACCTTCACGGAGCTGGCCGGCACCTTCGACCTCATCGTCTCGACGGTCTCGGCCCCGCTGGACCTGGGCGCGTACCTCGGCCTGCTGAAGGTGGAGGGCGCGCTGGTGAACGTCGGCGCCCCCGAGGAGCCGGTCTCGCTCAACCTGTTCTCCGTCATCGGCGGCAACAAGACGCTGGCCGGTTCGATGATCGGCGGGATCCCGCAGACCCAGGAAATGCTGGACTTCTGCGCGGCGCACGGCCTGGGCGCGGAGATCGAGCTGATCGGCGCCGACCAGATCAACGAGGCGTACGGCCGGGTCGAGGCGAGCGACGTGCGCTACCGCTTCGTCATCGACGCGTCGACGATCTGACGTCGTAGATCGACGGGCGGCCCTCGCGAAGCTGGGGGAGGATGTCCTCAATGCCCCATTCAGTCGGGGCAGTCGAGGATGTGATGGACAGTGGTACTGCAGTGGACCGACGCGTTGGACGAGCTTCCGGAGACCGGCTCGGGGGTGTTGGGGGCGGTGGCCGGCCGCTACGCGAGGGGGCCGGGTTCGGACTTCTGGGTGGTGTTGCCGATGAGGTTCCTCGCACACCACGTGAGCGAGCCGGACGGCCGTGAATACCGTGATTGCTTCGTGGACCGGGGGGCCGTGATCCGCTTCCCCTACACGGGGGTCGGCCCGGACCCGGAGGGCGTCACCCACTGGGCCTACCTCCCCGCCCTTCCGGGCACGGCCTTCAACCACCTCGTGGGCCACACGGTGGCCCCCTCCCTCCAGGCGGCCTTCGGCCTCCTGTGAGCCACCGCGCGGCGGCGCCCCCGCCCGCCCCCGCGCCTCAATCGCCGGCGGGGCTGGGTTGGGCCACTGGTCCGGCCCCTTCCAGCCCGCCCGGCGTTTGAGGGCGCCCGCCGGTGGCGGGTTGTGGGGGAGGGGGCTGCGCTGGGCTCTCGGGCTCTGCCCGGACCCGCGCCTCAAACGCCGGCGGGGCTGGGTTGGGCCGCCCCATCTAGCCCGCCCGGCGTTTGAGGGCGCCCGCCGGGGGCGGGTTGTGGGGGAGGGGCTGGGCTGGGCTCTCGGGCTCTGCCCGGGCCCGCGCCTCAAACGCCGGCGGGGCTGGGGTGGGCCGCTGGGCCAGTCCCATCTAGCCTGCCCGGCGTTTGAGGGCGCCCGCGGGGAGTGAGGGTCAGGCGTTCGTCGACGGCGGCTTCGCCGTGCCGATCGGGCAGGAGACGCCCGTGCCGCCGATGCCGCAGTAGCCCGTGGGGTTCTTGTCCAGGTACTGCTGGTGGTACGGCTCCGCGGGCCAGAACGGGCGGTCCGCGGCCGGGAGGACGGCCGTGGTGATCGCGCCGTAGCGGGACGCGGTCAGCTCCTGCTGGTAGGCGTCGCGGGAGGCTTCCGCGACGGCCTGGTGGGCGGGGGAGTGGGTGTAGGCCGCGGAGCGGTACTGGGTACCCACGTCATTGCCCTGGCGGAAGCCCTGGGTCGGGTCGTGGTTCTCCCAGAACACCTTCAGCAGGGACTCGTACGGCAGCACGGCCGGGTCGAAGACGACGCGGACGACCTCCGTGTGGCCCGTGCCGCCCGAGCAGACCTCCTCGTACGACGGGTTCTGGGTGGAGCCGCCCTGGTAGCCGACCAGCGTGGTCCACACGCCCGGGGTCTGCCAGAAGATGCGCTCCGCGCCCCAGAAACAGCCCAGCCCGAAGTCCGCGACCTCCAGGTGGTCCGGGTAGGGACCGGCCAGCGGGTTGCCCAGCACCGTGTGGCGCGACGGAAGGTCGAACTGGGGGGTGGGGCGGCCCTTGAGGGCCTCCTCCGGGGTGGGGAGTTCGGGGCTGCGGCGGTAACTGAACACTGGGTCCTCCTCGGCGGCGGTCGCACAGGGGACAACAGGGCGGGGCGGGCCGGGATTCCCCCCACCTGGAAGGATCCGACCCGCCCCGCCCCCGGGCGAGCGCCCTCAGGCGCCCGGCGTCACCTGGCCCACGCTGTAGTCGCGCGCCTTCAGGTAGCGGGCCGCGGGGTCGCCCGAGTAGGTCCACGGCGCCGTGCCGATGTAGCCGTCGATGTGGTGGAACTGCTCGATCGCCTCCGGGTAGCGGTCCTGCCAGTACAGGAACCACGCCAGCATGTGCCGCAGGCGCAGCGCCCGCCGGTCGTCCGGGGCGGCCGCCGCGAGGTCCGCCAGCGCCGCCGTCGCGGCGGCCACGACCTCCGGCTCCTTGAAGTAGACGTCCGGGTCGAGGTCGTCCTCGTGCGTCTCCTGCTCGAAGTACGCGTACAGCGGCAGCAGGGTCAGCAGGTCGCCGGGCCCGCCGAGCGCGGCCGCCTCCCGCGCGTAGGCCATGGCCTCCTCGTGCGAGCCGTGCCACTTGGCGCACCAGTACTGGAGCGAGCGCACGTGCGCCGACAGGTTCTTCGGGTCCCGCTTGGTGATCTCCGCGGAGAGCGCGCGGTAGCGCTCGTTCGAGTAGCCGAGGCCCAGCGCGATCGGCTGCTCCAGGACGTACGGGGTGGGGTCCGCCGGGTCGGCGAGCGCCTGCGCCTCCTCGACGAGGACCTGCGCCTTGCGCTGGAGCTCGTGGAAGACGCGGAACTGCTCCCGCGAGGTCTGGTTGGCCCGCAGCGCGCCCCGCACGTTCGAGGCGACGGTGAGCGCCGAGTCCGCGTCGATCGCGGCGGCGGCCGGGTCGGCGGGCCGGGCCGCGCGCCAGGCGCGCAGCCAGGCGTCGTCCTCCGCGGCCTCCTCGCCGAGGACGTAGACGCGCGTGTAGCGCTCCTCCCAGTCCTGACCCGCGGCCTCGACCCAGGCCGCGCCCGCCTGCCAGTCGCCGGAGCGGACGGCGGCCAGGACGACGCCGTGCTCGGCGGGTACGGGCCCCGAGCGCTCGGTGTCGAGGCGGTCGGCCGGCAGGAAGCCCTGCGCGGTGGAGCGGGCCGCCGCGCGGGCGCCGATGGCCTCGACCTCGGCGGTCAGCCGCTTGGCCTTGCGGATGTAGTAGACGCCGCGCAGCACGTAGCCGGCGACGGCCAACAGGGCGAGCCCCAGCACGCCGAAGAAGATCATCATGCCTGTGCCAGCTTTCGCAGTGGTGCGGTGTCGCCCTGGTCGGCCACGGCCGCGTCCAGGGCGGTGTCCAGTTCGTCCCGGAAGCCTTCGCGGGAGTAGTCCAACGACGCCGAGTCCGACCACGACAGCTGCCAGCGGGCCGCGCCGCGGGCCGTCAGCTCCACCGTGACCAGCTGGTTCAGCGCGCGCCGCAGCCCCGGGCGGGCGAACTCGCGGGCGGCGCGACCGGTGGCCGCCGCCGCTTCCTCGGACTTCGGCAGCCGGTCCGCGACCCGCCACAGGGCGGCCGGGTCGGTGTCGATCAGGTCCAGGAAGTCGCCCAGGTCGCCCTGGGTCCCGGGGCGCTCGGCGGCCACGGCCGCGCGGATGTCCTCGGCGCCCTGGGCGACGTAGAGGCTCATGCTCTCGTGCACCAGGTCGGACCAGTCGGCGCGGCGCAGGCCCAGCGCCTCGGAGGTGAGGACCTCGTGCTCCAGCGCGGCGAAGGCGCCGCCCGCGGAGACCAGGACGTCCAGCGCGGGACGGGTGGCGGCGGCGCCGCGGCCGTCGTCCGGCAGGGCCTCGATCCGGGCCACCCGGTCCGCGATGGGCGGGTGCGAGTCGTAGGGGGAGGCGGGGCGCTCGGGCAGCTCCTCGCGCATCTCCGCCAGCTCCTCCTCGCGGGCGCTCAGCAGCTCGCCGAAGCCGCCGAAGACCTGGCCGGGGGCGGGCAGCAGGCCCGCGCCGACGCCGAGGGTGGCGTAGGAGTCCATGTAGAAGGTGTGCGCGGAGAGCAGCGCGGGCAGCTCGCGCAGCGCGGACGCGTAGGCGTCGCGGCCGGCGATCCGGGCCGCGGCGAGGTCGGCGGCGTACTCCTGGCGGCGGAAGCCGGAGAGGGTGGCCCGCATGAAGAAGGAACCGTAGGCGGTGTAGATCTTGGCCATCGAGCGGTACATGACGCCCGAACCGGCGGTGTTGACCTCCTTGGCCTTCTTCCCCTTGGCGATCCGCTTGCCGGCCTGCTTCTCCTGCTTGGCGCGTTCCTTGGCGACCGTGTTGTCCGCCCGCTCGTGGAAGTGCGCGATGGTCCGGCCGATCTGGGCCTTGCCGCGCACGATCAGCGGGGTGAAGCGGGTGTCGGCGTTGCTGTAGTGGCCGAGCTCGTGCGCCAGGACGGCGCGCAGCTGCATCTCGTCGAGCCCCGTCATCAGCGGCAGGCCGATGTACATGCGGCGCGGGCCGGGCAGCAGGCCGAGCAGCCGGGGGTCCTCGCTGACGGCCGCGTTGACCTCGTCGGTCAGCACGATCTCGTCCGGTGCGCGGGTGCCGACGGCGGCGGCCAGCTCGCGGACCATGGCCCACAAGTGCGGTTCCTGCTGCTCGGTGGGGCGCAGGCCCGCCATGGGCTCGGCCTTGGGCGTGCGGAGCATGAACATGCCGCGCACGACCGGGAAGGCGAGGACCAGGCTGACGATGACGAGCTTGGCGACGACCGGGCCGTGTCCGCCCGAGGCGATCACGGCGTAGTCGATGCCCGCCAGGACGGCGAGCAGCACGAAGCCGAGCAGATAGAAGCCGGACAGGAGTACGAGCGCGCGCAATGCGCGCAGCGAAGCGCCCATTTGGAAGGATCCCCCCACGGGATGTGACGTGTGGGTCACGTGATGTGACCTGTGTGTGCGAGGCGGTCGTCGCGGGTGCGCAGGAGTCGGCGCGGGCACCGCGGGCGCCTCAAGAGAGAGCAAAGTATGCAGGGTCCGTCGGCCGCGGGGCGGCGTCGGGGTACCCCTGGGGTCCCACGGGCCTCTGGGGCCTCTAGGGCCTCAGGCCCTTCAGGCCCCCAAGACCCCTAGGGCATCGGGCCGCTCAGGCCCGTGAGCCGTACGCCGCGCGCCCGCGCGCGTGGTCGAAGGCGGCCGACGCGCCCGCGTCGTCCTGGGACCAGGGGGCGGCGCCGCAGTAGGGGCCGATCCGCCGGAACTGCTCCAGCGCCTCCCGGTCCATCCCCGCGGCCAGCAGGTGGTGGGCGAGCTTGTGGCGCAGTCGCGCCAGGCCCTCGCGGGTCTCCGGCACGGTGTCCAGGCGCCGGGCCACGTCCTCCAGCCGGGCCTTGACGTGCTTGTCCGCCCGGGTCCCGCGCAGCCCGCCGCGCTTCTCGACCTCGTCGAGGGCGTGCAGGTACAGCCCCGCCAGGGTGCTGCCGGCGGGGGAGGTCCCGACGGCGCGCACGGCGAAGTCGAACATCAGCGTGTCGGAGCCGAACCACTTGTCGCACCAGTACTGCAACGCCTGCCAGTGCGCGGGCCCGTGGTGCGGGGCGCGCAGCTGGAGGTTGCGCCACAGCTCGGCGAACTGGCTGTGCGAGTACTGCATCCCGCGCGCCGCCGTGACCATCACGACCCAGGGGCCCGGGTCGTGCGGGGCGCGGTCCGCGGCCTGCTGGGCCGCGGCCATGGCGGCCGGGAGCAGCTCCTTGAACTGCCGCATCCGCTCGGCCGGGACCTTGTTCGCGTACTCGGTGCCGCGGATCTCCCAGGCGCGGTGCAGGAGCACCTGGGCGTACACCGTGCCCGCGTCGCCGTTGTCGGGCTGGGCGCCGCGCCAGTCGTTCAGCCAGCGGTCGTCGCTCTCGGCGATCTGGATGAGCAGCTCGATCCGCGACCACCGCTCGTCCCAGTCCCGCCCGGCGGCCTCGCAGTACGCGGCGGCCACCCGCCAGTCCCCGTCCCAGGCCGCGTCGGCGACCTCCTGGGCCCGCGCCCGCGCGTCGGGATCGAGGACGGGGCCGCCGCGGCTGGGGTCGAGCTGCTCGCGGGGGACGAGGCCGAAGGCGGCCGGGTCGTACTGCGTGCGTATCCAGCGCTCGGCCCGCGGGCCGGCCGGCTTGCCCTTGGTGCGGGCGAGGTACACGACGACACCGAGCGGGACGAGGAGCATGAGGAGGACGAGTACGAGGTTCACGGCCGGATCATGCGGCCTGAACTGCGCTTATAGCAACCTTATAAGCGCAGGTGGATCCGGTGCGGGTCAGCGCGGCAGGGTCGACGGGGAGCCGCCGTTCGCCTCGTAGCCCGCCACGGCCAGCGCCCGGTAGACCGCGTACTGCGCCGCCGGATCCGCGTTGTGCGACCACGGCAGGGCGCCAACGTACCCGTCGACGTGCCGCACTTGCTCCATCGCCTCGGCCCACCGCTCGCCGTTGACCAGGAACAGGATCAGCAGGTGACGGACGTGCGCCAGCATCGGATCGTCGGCGCGGGCCGAGTGCACGGCGTACAGGGCGCCCTCCACGGCCCGGGTGACCACGGCGCTCTGGTAGAAGCTCTGCACGGTCGTGAACTCCGGCAGGTGCTCGTACACCGCGAACAGCGGCAGCGCGGCGAGCAGCGAGCCCTGCGGGGCGCGCGCGGCCGCGGCGTGCGTGAAGGCGTCGGCCTTCTCGCGGGAGCCGTGCCACTTCTCGCACCAGTAGTGCAGCGCCGCCAGGTGCGCGCCCATGTGCTGCGGCGCCCGGTCGATGATCTTCGCCCACAGGGCGTCGAACTCGGCCTCGGAATAACCCAGTCCACGGGCGACGGCCAACTCGGTGATGTAGGGGACGGGGTCGCCGGGGGCCAGCGGCGCGCTGCCGGCGATCGCCGTACGGGCCTCCTCCAGGATGATCCTGTGGTCCGTCGAACCCACGCCGCCCGACTGCCGCCACGCCTGCTGGACCAGCAGCTCGGCGTGCACCTGCGCGCCGCCCGCGTCCTTCGGGGCCTCCAGCCGCCACGCCTTCAACCACGGCGCACCGATGCCCGGCCGCTGCGCCAGGTCCAGCGCGGCCGCCCCGGCGAAGGCCTGCACGCGCTGCCAGCGCACCTCGCCGTCGCGCGGGGTGCCCGCGAGCAGCATGGACGCCGCCTGCCACTGGCCGCTGCGCTCGACGTTGCCGAGGGCGTCCATCAGGTCCTGGTCGGGTCCGGGGATCCGGATGTCGAGCTCCTCCTGCCGGGCGAAGCCGTATTCGGCGGGGTCGGCGGCGTCGGGGTTGCCGGCCGCGACGAGGCGGACGCCGGAGCGCCGGCGCCGCACGTACGGCCCGACGACGGCGATGAGCATGCCGATCGCGATCAGGAACCACAGAATCTCCATGCACCCAAGCGAACCAGACGCACGCCTCCGGACGCGAATGAGGGGTGCCCCCGGCCACCAGCCGGTTCACCCCGAACAGCGCTTAGGCTCTGCTCATGAGCGACGACAGCCACGAGCACCAGAGCTTCGAAACCCGTGCCATCCACGCGGGGAACAAGGCGGACCCCCTGACCGGCGCGGTCGTGCCCCCGATCTACCAGGTCTCCACGTACAAGCAGGACGGCGTCGGCGGCCTGCGCGGCGGCTACGAGTACAGCCGCAGCGCGAACCCGACCCGTACCGCGCTGGAGGAGAACCTGGCGGCGCTGGAGGGCGGCAGCCGCGGCCTGGCCTTCGCCTCGGGCCTGGCGGCCGAGGACTGCCTGCTGCGCACGCTGCTCTCGCCGGGCGACCACGTGGTCATCCCGAACGACGCGTACGGCGGCACCTTCCGCCTCTTCGCCAAGGTCGTCTCCCGCTGGGGCGTCGACTGGTCGGTGGCCGACACCTCCGACGCGGCGGCGGTCCAGGCGGCCATCACCCCGAAGACCAAGGTCATCTGGGTCGAGACCCCCTCCAACCCGCTCCTCGGCATCACGGACATCGCGATGATCGCCGGCATCGCGCGGGCGGCGGGCGCCAAGCTCGTCGTGGACAACACCTTCGCGTCCCCCTACCTCCAGCAGCCCCTCGCGCTCGGCGCGGACGTGGTCCTGCACTCCCTCACCAAGTACATGGGCGGCCACTCGGACGTCGTCGGCGGTGCGCTGATCACGGCCGACGCCGCCCTCGGCGAGGAACTGGCCTACCACCAGAACGCGATGGGCGCGGTGGCCGGTCCGTTCGACTCCTGGATCGTGCTGCGCGGCATCAAGACGCTGGCCGTCCGCATGGACCGGCACTCGGAGAACGCCACGCGCGTCGCCGACATGCTGACCCGCCACGCGAAGGTCTCCAAGGTCCTGTACCCGGGCCTGCCGGACCACCCGGGCCACGAGATCGCCGCGAAGCAGATGAAGTCCTTCGGCGGCATGATCTCCTTCCAGGTCGTCGGCGGCGAGGAGGCGGCGGTCGAGGTCTGCAACCGCGCCAAGCTCTTCACCCTGGGCGAGTCCCTGGGCGGCGTCGAGTCCCTGATCGAGCACCCGGGCCGGATGACCCACGCCTCGGTGGTGGGCTCGGCCCTGGAGGTCCCGGGCGACCTGGTCCGGCTGTCGGTGGGCATCGAGGCCGCCGACGACCTGATCGCGGACCTGACCCAGGCGCTCGGCTAACCACCGACCGGGAGACGGTCGCCAGGTGGTACCACGACGGACGTGGCTACCAGCCCCGCAGGGGCGGGGCCACGTCCGTCGGCGGTATCTCCCACGGGTGCGCGAGCGAGGCCCACACCGCGAAGGCGACCGCCAGCGCGAACACCACGGCCCACCCCGAGCGGCGCAGCGCCCGGCGCCGCCGCAGCAGCCGCGTGCCGCGGGCGGCGGCGACGGCCGCGAGGTCCACCGGCACCACCGGGTGCGGGCCCTCCAGCAGCCGCCGGACCTCGGCCTCCTTGCGGTCGGGCGCGCCCATCACGCGACCCGCCCGGGCGGCGGCGGACCCGCTGCGGCGGCCGCCCGCAGTGCGGTCATCGCACGGTGGCACACCGCCCGCACCCGGTCCGCGGGGATCCCGAGCAGCGCGGCCGTCTGTTCCTCGGCCACGCCCTCGTACACCCGCAGGACCACGACGAGACGTTCCTGCGGACTCAGCCGGGCGAGCACCCCCGCGTCCGGCCGCGGGCGCCCGTGATGGCGCCAGGCGGAGCGGGCGAAGGCGGCGCACAGTTCGGCGCGGGTGGCGGCGTACGGGTCGTCCCCGCGCAGCCGCCGCCAGTCCGCGAACGTACGCGCCAACGCGCCCGACAGCAGCCGCCGGGCCAGCGGCGCCGCGCCCTGCGGCTCGGCGGTCAGCAGGACGGCGACGTGCAGGAGCCGGCCCGCCGCACCCGCGACGAAGGCCTCGAACTCCGGATGGGAGCGCGTGCGGGAGGCGGGGAGTCCGGCGAACTCCCCGCGTCCGTCAGCCGATTGGTGGTCCACAACCCACATAGTGCGGGCAGTCGGACCACCCTGGTCAAGAGGTCGGACCGCCCTCGGCGACCGCCGCCATGAGTTCTGACAGCGAGAGGTTGAAACGGGTGAGGAGCGAGGTGAAGGCCTCGCGCTCCTGCGGCGACCAGCCCTCCGTGACCCGGGACATCAGCTCGCGCCGCGAGGAGCGGACCTCCTCCAGCCGCGCCAGCCCGCGCGGGGACAGCGCGAGGACCACCGCGCGCCCGTCCTCCGGGTGCGAGGTGCGCTTGACCAGGCCCGTGTCGACCAGCGGCGCGACCTGGCGGGTCACGGTGGAGGAGTCGATGCCCATGCCGCTCGCGAGCGCCTTGACCCCCATCGGGCCTTCCAGGTCGAGGCGGTTCAGCAGCAGGTACGCGGCGCGGTCCATCGAGTTGCGGGCCTGGCCGACCCCGCCGAGGCGGGTCTGCTCCGCCCGCCGGGCGAAGACCGCCACCTGATGCTGGAGCGCGTCCAGGAGACCCGCCCCGGCGGGCGCGTCCGGCGCCGCCGGGAGGTCGGAATTGGCCGGAGTGGAAGGCATGGCCGTGGGCTCTCTTCGCATGGGGGCCGACAAGGATGGGGGACAGAGTACGCGGCTGCGCTGCGGCTCGTACGCCTCGTGCGAGAACTGGTACGGCGGGACGGGGACGGGGACGCGACGCCCTCCGTACGGGTCTCGGATGGCGAGATTTCGCCCCCGCCCCGGATCCGGGACGCGGGCCGTCCGTGGGCCGTCCGCGAGCTGTCCGCCCCGCGGACGGCCCGCGCCTGGCTCCCGCACAACTGCGAGACTGGGAGCCATGAACTACCGCGTGCCGGAGCCCGTCCCCCAGGTCATCCTCGACGACGTCCGGGGGGCCCAGAAGATGCTGTCCGGCGTCTCGCGGGTGACCGCCATGGAAGGCAGCCGGCACCTCACCTCGCTGGTCGGCGCCCCGGTCCACTTCAAGTGCGAGAACCTCCAGCGCACCGGCTCCTTCAAGCTGCGCGGGGCCTACGTCCGGATCTCCTGCCTGCGCCCCGAGCAGCGCGCCGCCGGCGTCGTGGCGGCCAGCGCCGGCAACCACGCGCAGGGCGTCGCCCTCGCCTCCTCGCTGCTCGGCGTCCGCTCCACCGTCTTCATGCCGGTCGGCGCCCCGCTGCCCAAGGTCGCCGCGACCCGCGAGTACGGCGCCGAGGTGCGCATGCACGGGCAGGTCGTCGACGAGACCCTCGCGGCCGCCCAGGACTACGCGGACCGCACCGGCGCCGTCTTCATCCACCCCTTCGACCACCGCGACGTCATCGCGGGCCAGGGCACGGTGGGCCTGGAGATCCTGGAGCAGTGCCCCGAGGTCCGCACGATCGTCGTCGGCATCGGCGGCGGCGGCCTGGCCGCGGGCATCGCGGTCGCCGTCAAGGCGCTGCGCCCCGACGTGCGGGTCGTCGGCGTCCAGGCGGCGGGCGCGGCCGCCTACCCGCCCTCGCTCAAGGTCGGCCACCCCGTCTCCATCGACGCCCCGACCACGATGGCCGACGGCATCAAGGTCGGGCGCCCGGGCGACGTCCCCTTCAAAATCATCGGCGAACTCCTCGACGACGTGCGTACGGTGTCGGAGGACGCGCTCTCCAGCGCGCTGCTGCTCTGCATGGAGCGGGCCAAGCTCGTGGTGGAGCCGGCGGGTTGCAGTCCGGTCGCCGCCCTGATGAGCGAGCCCGAGCGGTACGGCGACGGCCCGGTGGTCGCGGTGCTGTCCGGCGGCAACGTGGACCCGCTGCTGCTCCAGCGGATCCTGCGGCACGGCATGGCGGCCGCGGGGCGGTACCTGTCGCTGCGGCTGCGCGTGACGGACCGGCCGGGGGCACTGGCCGGTCTGCTGGGGGTGTTGTCAGTGGTGGATGCGAACGTGTTGGACGTGAGCCACGTACGGACCGACCCGCGGCTCGGGCTCACGGAGGTGGAGGTGGAGCTGCACCTGGAGACCAAGGGGCCGGAGCACTGCGCGGAGGTCGCGCGGTCGCTGCACGGCGCGGGGTACAAGGTCATGGGCTGAGGGGCGAGCACGCCGATCGCCCGATGTTCGTTCGATCGCCCGATGTTCGTTCGTTCGATCGGTCCATACGGCTGCGCATCGCGATATGACGCGATAGCGTGTGCCCGGTCTCCGCGGGGTCACCCGTTCGGCCGGGCGAGGTCGGCCTGGCGACCCTAGGATTTGCGTAGGAAACATCCTTTTTGCTAGGAGAATCCATATGCCAGGCGCCATCTACGCCGAAGGTCTGGTCAAGACCTTCGGTGACGTACGGGCTCTGGACGGGGTGGACCTCGATGTCCCCGAAGGCACCGTCCTGGGTCTGCTCGGCCCCAACGGGGCGGGCAAGACCACCACCGTGCGCGTCCTGACCACCCTCCTCCAACCCGACAGCGGCAAGGCCGTCGTCGCCGGCATCGACGTCCTCAAGCACCCCAACGAGGTGCGCCGCGCGATCGGCCTGTCCGGTCAGTTCGCCGCGGTCGACGAGTACCTCACCGGCCGCGAGAACCTCCAGATGGTCGGCCAGCTCTACCAGATGAGCGGCAGGGCGGCGAAGGCGCGGGCCGCCGAACTGCTCGAACGCTTCAACCTCGGCGACGCCGCGGACCGCACCGCCAAGACCTACTCCGGCGGCATGCGCCGGCGCCTCGACCTCGCGGCCGCCCTGGTCGTCAGCCCGCCCGTGATGTTCATGGACGAGCCGACCACCGGCCTGGACCCGCGCAACCGCCAGCAGCTGTGGGGGATCATCCAGGAGCTCGTGGCGGGCGGCACCACCCTGCTGCTCACCACCCAGTACCTCGAAGAGGCCGACCACCTCGCCCACGACATCTGCGTGGTCGACCACGGCCGGGTCATCGCCCGCGGCACCTCCGACCAGCTCAAGGCGCGGACCGGCGGCGAGCGCGTCGAGGTGGTCGTGCACGAGCGCGAGCACATCGCCACCGCCCGCGAGGTCCTCGCCGCCTTCGGCAAGGGCGAGACGACCGTCGAGGACCACACCCGCAAGCTCACCGTGCCCGTCACGGGCGGCGCCAAGCTGCTCGCCGAGGTCATCCGCGAACTGGACGGCCGGGGCATCGAGATCGACGACATCGGCCTGCGCCGCCCGACCCTCGACGACGTCTTCATCTCGCTGACCGGCCACGCCGCCGAGCTGGCGGAGGAGGACGCCGAGGCGGACCCCGGCGCCGCCAAGGGCGGCCGGGGCAGTAGGAGCGGCAAGGCCGCCAAGGCGCGGAAGGAGGAGGTCAAGTGAGCATCACCTCCCGCACGCCCGAGCTGGCCGCGCCGCGCCCCCGCGGCGGCATCGTCCAGTCGATCAACGACTCGTTGGTGATCGCCAAGCGCAATCTGATCCGGATGTCCAGGATTCCCGAAATGATCATCTTCGGGGTCATCCAGCCGGTCATGTTCGTGGTGCTGTTCAGCTACGTCTTCGGCGGCTCCATCAGCGTCGGCGGCAACACCTCGCCCGCCGCCTACCGCGAGTTCCTGATGGCCGGCATCTTCGCCCAGACCGTCACCTTCGCCACCGCCGGCGCCGGCGCGGGCATCGCGGACGACATGCACAAGGGCCTCATCGACCGCTTCCGCTCGCTGCCCATGGCGCGCGGCGCGGTGCTCACCGGGCGCACCCTGGCCGACCTGGTGCAGACGGCCCTGACCATCGTGGTGCTGGCGATCGTGGCGGTGATCGTCGGCTGGCGCACCCACGAGAACCTGGGCAAGGTGCTGGCGGGCTTCGCCCTGCTGCTCCTGCTCGGCTACGCCTTCTCCTGGATCGGGGCGCTCATCGGGCTCTCGGTGCGGACCCCGGAGGCGGCCACCTCGGGCGGGTTGATCTGGCTCTTCCCGCTGACCTTCATCTCCAACGCGTTCGTCCCCTCCGACAACATGCCGACCTTCCTGCGGCACATCGCCGAGTGGAACCCCTTCAGCGCGACCGTCCAGGCCGCCCGCAAGCTCTTCGGGAACCTGCCGCCCGGCTACGAGGCCCCGGCCGCCTGGCCGATGCAGCACCCGATCCTGGCGTCCGTCCTGTGGTCCGTCGTGATCATCGTGGTCTTCCGGACCCTGGCGGTCCGCAAGTACCGCTCGGCGACCGCGTAGGGCATGCGCAAGGGCCCCCGCCGGAACGTGTCCGGCGGGGGCCCTTCGGCGTGCGCGACCCGAGGGGTCAGCCGTTGAACGGCGTCACGGCCAGGATCTTGACCAGGGCCTTCTTGCCGTTCGGCAGCTCGTACTCGGCGTCCTCGCCGATCGCCTTGCCCATCACGCCCGAGCCCAGCGGGGACTGGGGCGAGTAGGTCTCGAAGTCCGAGGAGGCGTACTCGCGGGAGGCGAGCAGGAACTCCAGCGTGTCGTCCGGGTCGCCGTCGAAGGCGATCGTCACGAGGGTGCCGGGCGCGACCACGCCGTCGGACGCGGGCGCGGTGCCGACCTTGGCCTTCTCCAGGAGCTGCGTGAGCTGGCGGACGCGCAGCTCCATCTTGCCCTGCTCCTCCTTGGCCGCGTGGTAACCGCCGTTCTCGCGCAGATCGCCCTCCTCGCGGGCGGCTGCGATCTTGACCGCGATCTCCGTGCGTGCGGGACCAGAGAGGTAGTCCAGCTCGGCCTTCAGCTGGTCGTACGCCGCCTGGGTCAGCCAGGTGACGTTCTCGCTCGTCTGGGTCACAGGTGCTCCTCGTCGGTACAGGGGGACTAGGGGGACAACAAAGTCGCCGGCAATGGGCGAAACCACGAGCCTAACAATTCGGGAAGAAAAGAGGGAGGACACCAACTGTGTGAACTGCGTCAGGGCCCGGGAGCACGGTCCTGCGGCCACCCCATGATCACCCGTACGGCGGCCCGCAAGACGGCCGTACGGCGGCCCGTAAGGCTCGGACGGCCGTGAGGCCCGTACGGCGGCCCGGGCGCGTCCCGCGCGTCCCTAGTGCTTGTCGCCCTCGGCCGGCTGGCAGCCGATCAGCTCGATCATCGTGGCGCGGCCGGTGGTCTTCAGCGTCAGCATCTGGTCGACCCGGCTCGACGCCTGGTCGAAGGTGTAGTCCGCCCGGCCGACCTCGCCGTGCTCCTTGTCCTGCGAGCTGAGCGTGCAGATCCCGGTGACGGAGGCGTCCTTGCGGACCTCCAGGTGCACCTGCACCTCGGAGTCCGAGACCACCTGGAACTTGATGATCTCCCCGCTGACGCTCTGCCCGCCGACGTAGTCCCAGCCGATCCAGCCGACCACGCCCAGCAGCACCGCCCCGAGCACCCCGCCCACGATCTTGAGCTTGCGGTCGGTCCGCTCGTCCGCCGACCGGCCGTACCGGCCCTCGGGCAGTCCCTCGCGCACCGCGCTCATGATCGTTCCTCTCGCAAGGGTTCGCCGGGCGGACCCTTCCGGTCCGCGATTCGGCCGCCTGACCATTGGAGGATCCCACGCCCTTCAGACGGGAGCGGAATCGGGGTTCCCGCGCGCCGCTCGCGCGGGCAGGCTGCGAAGGTGGACGAGAAGGCCGCCCGGCAGCGTCAGGACACGGCCCGTAAGTGGGCCAAACGGGTAACGGCCGACTTCGACCGGATCGCGGTGGAGGACTTCCGCCCGAAGTTCCTCGCCAAGACGGCCATGGCCCGCAAGGCGGCCGACGCGGCGATCGCGTCCGCGAAGAGCCAAGCACGCACTACCGTTGTCGGAACGCACGTATACCTGCGATGCGTGCGGAGCGGCCTCTCCGAGGGACCGGAACTCCGCGCGCGTGATGCTCGTCCGGGCTGGTCTCGACCCGGTTGGCGCTGATCGCGTAAGACCCGTTGGACCGCCGGTCCACCGCGCAGCGTGAGCCAGGAATACCCCTCGCAAGACGCTTGCTGAGGGGGAGGAGTCAATATAGAAGGCCACGCCCGACCCAAAGAGGATCCTGTCTTGACCGAGCAGCTTCGACTGATGGCCGTCCACGCGCACCCCGACGACGAGTCGAGCAAGGGCGCGGCCACCATGGCCAAGTACGTGTCCGAAGGGGTGCCCGTACTGGTCGTGACCTGCACCGGGGGCGAGCGCGGCTCGGTCCTGAACCCCAAGCTCCAGGGCGACAAGTACATCGAGGAGCACATCCACGAGGTGCGCGCCAAGGAGATGGACGAGGCCCGCGAGATCCTCGGCATCGAGCAGGAATGGCTCGGCTACGTGGACTCCGGCCTGCCCGAGGGCGACCCGCTGCCGCCGCTGCCCGAGGGCTGCTTCGCGCTCGCGGACGTCGACGAGGCCGCCGGCGAGCTGGTGAAGAAGATCCGCGGCTTCCGGCCGCAGGTCATCACCACCTACGACGAGAACGGCGGCTACCCGCACCCCGACCACATCATGACCCACCAGATCTCCATGGTGGCGTTCGAGGGCGCGGCCGACACCGAGAAGTACCCGGAGGACGAGTTCGGGCCGGCGTACCAGCCGCTCAAGCTCTACTACAACCAGGGCTTCAACAAGCCGCGCACCGTCGCCCTGCACGAGGCCCTCCTCGCGCGCGGCATGGAGTCCCCCTACGGGGAGTGGCTGGAGCGCTGGAAGGAGTTCGAGCGCACCGAGCGGACGCTGACCACGCACGTGCCGTGCGCGGAGTTCTTCGAGATCCGCGACAAGGCCCTCATCGCGCACGCCACGCAGATCGACCCGGACGGCGGCTGGTTCCGCGTGCCCATGGACGTCCAGAAGGAGGTCTGGCCCACGGAGGAGTACGAGCTGGCGAAGTCGCTCGTCGACACTTCCCTCCCCGAGTCCGACCTCTTCGCGGGCATCCGGGAGAATGCGTAGCTATGAGCGCTACGCAGGCAGCACTGACCCAGCTCCTCCCGCTGGCGGGTGACACCTTCGACAAGAACAAGGTGACCCCCGGCCTCCTCGGCTTCCTCGTGTTCGCGGCCCTCGCCGTCGGCGTGTGGTTCCTGATGAAGTCGATGAACCGCCACATGGGGCGGGTGAGCTTCGAAGAGGCCCCCGACCCCGCCGCGGCCGGACCCGCCACCACGGCGACCGAGGCCCCGCGGGCCTCCTAGGCACCGCGCGCCCGCCGCCCGTCCCGCAGGGGGCGGTGCGGCGGGTTCCGCGCGCCCGCGCGAGCGCCCCGCGGCTACGCCGAGGGCGCCGGGACCGCGACGCCCATGATCTCCCGCGAGTGCCGGTCCGGGACCATCGACAGCCGCCACGCCTGCCAGCCCTCCGCCGGGTCCACCCCGCGCGCCAGGATCAGCCCGTACGGCTCCAGGCAGTCCTCCAGCTTCCCGTCCCGCGCCGGGTGCGGCTCCGCCGCCAGGGCGGCCAGCTCCGCGCGGGCCGCCGCCAGGCCCTCGGGGCCCGGGGTCGCGTACGCCAGCATCGTGCACCGCAGGAAGCGCGCCCAGTCCCCGCCGCGCAGGTCCCCGTACGAGGCGAACAGCCGCCCCGCCTCCTCGCACAGCCCGACCGCCTGGGCGAGGCGCCCGTTGCCCGCGTCCACCACGGCCAGCTCCAGGCAGGTCCAGCCCTCCCCGTGGGCCAGCCCGATCCGCCGGAAGTCCGCCCGGGCGTCCACCAGCAGCTGCCGGGCGAAGCCGGAGTTGCGCAGGTTGCCGGTCTGGGCCGCGCGCTGGTCCCGGGTCACCCGCCCCGAATGGTGGCGCGCGCACGCCAGCCCGTACACGTCCCGCATCCGCGAGAACATCGTCCGCGCCCGCTCCAGCTCGCGCACCGCGGGATCGCGCTCCCCGTTCTCCTCCAGCGCCTGCCCCAGGTAGTACAGCGTCCACGCCTCGCCGCGCGCGTCCTCCGCCTCCCGGTGCCGGGCCAGCGCCTCGCGCAGCTGCTCGACCGCCGCCGCCGGCTCGCCGTCCACCACCCGGGCCCGCCCGAGCTGGGTCAGCGCCCACGCCTCGCCGCGGGCGTCGTGCGTGCGCCCGTACAGCTCCAGCGCGAGCCGCAGCTCCGCCTCCGCGCGCGGCACGTCGTCCATCCGCAGGCACACCTGCCCCAGCTGGAAGTGCGCCCACGCCTCGCCGTGCACGCTCTCGTTCTCCCGGTGCAGCACCAGCGAGCGCTCCAGCAGCGCCAGCGCCTCGGCCAGGTGCGCCCGGTCCCGCTCCACCGCCGCCAGCGCGTGCAGCGCCCACGCGCGGTCGCCCGCCAGCTCCGGCGGCTCCTGGAGCGCGATCGCCTGCCGGATCCGCGCCGCGGCCTCCGGGAGGTTCCCCTGGTGGTGCAGGGTGATCCCCAGCGAGACCAGCGCCATCGCCGCGCCCGCCTCCTGGTGCGCCTCCATGTACTGGTCCACCACCGACGTCAGCGTCGTGCGCGCCTTGTCCAGCTCACCGAGCTGGCGGGCCGCGATGCCCGTGCGCCACTGCACCGAGCGCACCAGCCGGCCCTGGTTCACCGCCTGCGCCAGTTCGTTGATCTCGCCGAGGCGGTAGAGGTCCCCGCGCAGCAGGCAGAAGTCGCACAGCGCCCCCAGCAGGTCCAGCACCGCCTGCTGGTCCACCCCCTCCGACTGCCGCAGCGCCGAGGTGATGAAGCTCGACTCCTCCTCCAGCCAGTTCAGCGCCGCGTCCAGGGAGGCGAAGCCGTGCCCGTCGAAGTGGTTCGCCCGGGTCGAGGTCTTCCCGTCGACCATCCGGATCACCGAGTCCGCGAGCTGCGCGTAGTTCCGGATCAGCCGCTCGTGCGCCGCCGTCGCCGAAGCCCGCTCCTCGTCCGCCGCCAACCGGGCCGCCGCGAAGGCGCGCACCGCGTCGTGCATCCGGTACCGCTCCCCGCGCACGTGGTCCAGCAGCCCCGCCTTCGCCAGCTCCCGCAGCAGCCGGACCGCCTCCGCCCGGTCGGCCCCGATCAGCGCCGCGGCCGCGGCCGCGCCCAGCGAGGCCCGCCCGGCCAGCGCGAGCCGCCGCAGCAGGCGCCGCCGGTCCTCGGGCAGCCGTACGTACGCCAGCTCCAGCGACCGGTCCAGCAGCCCCCCTTCGCCGGCCCGTACGCCGCCCAGCGGGGCCAGTACGCGCAGCGCCAGCGGCAGCCCCGCTCCGAGCCCCAGCAGCCCCGCCGTCACCTCGTCCGTGTGCGGCCCGACGCCGGCCGCCTCCGCGCCCGCCCGCACCACCTCCGCGGACTCCGCCGCGCCGAGGCGCTCCACCGCCAGGTGGTGCACCCACGCCGGTGTGTCCGCGGGCAGCTCCAGCGCCTCCCGCGCGGTCACCAGGACCAGGCTGTCCGAACGCTCCGGCACCAGCGTGCGCACCTGCGCCGCGTCCGCGGCGTCGTCCAGCACCACCGTGACCGGCATGCCCTGGAGGTGCTGGTGGTACAACTCCGTCAGTCGGCGCACCTGTTGGTCCGCCGAGGAGCGCTCCCGGAAGAGCAGCTGCTCGCGCGGCGCGCCCAACCGGTTCAGCAGGTGCAGCAGCGCCTCCCGGGTCGGCAGCGCCGCCTCGCCGCCGCTGCCGCTGGCGCCGCTCCCGCCGCTCCCGCTGAGCGCCACCACGCAGGCGCCCCGGTACTGGTCCCGCAGGTGGTGCGCCGCCCGCACCGCGAGCGCCGTGCGCCCCACGCCCGGCTCGCCGTGCAGCACGACGACCACCGGGCGGGTCTGCGTACTGGCCCGCGCCGCCTGCACCCACTGCGCGATCTGTCCGATCTCCGCGCGTCGACCGGTGAACGCGCCGACCGGGTCCGGCAGTTGCCCGAAGGACTGCTCCAGCACCCGTCGCTGGCGCGCCTCGGCGCTGCGGTCCGCCCCGCGCAACTGAGGCGCGCGGGGCGGCCGTTGGGTCCGCGCGGCCGTCGTCACCTGCCGCTGCTGCGCCAGGAAGGGGCGGATGCCCCGCACCTCCAGCGCCGACAGCCACTGGAGCTTCAGCTGCTCGGGGCCGCCCGGCTGGCCCAGGGCGCCGGCCCGGCGGCTGGCCGCGGGCAGGTGGGTGCCGGTCACCTTCGCGACGGTCGCGAGGGCGCCCGCGACCAGTGCGGCGGCCCCCGTGGCCGCCGCCGTCGCCGGCGCCGTGTCGAGCGCCATGTCCATCCCGAAGGCGGCCGCCGCCGCCACCGTGCAGGCCAGTACCGCCGTCGAGGCGCTCTGCCGCCGGAACGCCTCGCGCAGCGAATGCTCCCCGGCGGCGGCCTCGTCCAGGGCGCTCACGTACGCCGCGTACTCCTCGGCGGCGCTGGCGGCCAGCGCGTCTAGGGCCTCCCGCCCCCGCGCGAGCAGCGCGGCCTTGTCCCCGGCCGTTCCGGACCGCGACGACTCCTCGTCGACGGCCCGTTCCAGCAGACGCTCGGCCTCATTGCGATGGCTGACCCGCATCCGCATCCTCCTCCGAAGAGCCCGGCACGAGCCCCAAGTGTCCTTCGCGGTGGGCCCGAGCGCGAGAGAATCTGAGCGAGTTCAGAGCTATCGGCCGCTCTTCGCCACCGAATTGACGACCCGTCGACTCCGCCGATGACCGAGAATCACGTGCATGGAACGACGCGTGAGGGCGGCGACCGCGGTCGCGACGATCCTGCTGACCGGCTGCACCGCCCCGTCCCCCGCCCCGCCCGCCACCCGCACCGGCTTCACCGTCCGCTACGAACCCCCGGCCGCGAACGACCGCACGGAGGCGGCCCGGCTGCGCGCCGGCCGCGGGGCCGAGGACGCGGCCGCCCACCTGAACGCGTTCCTCGACCTGCCCCGCGAGGTGGTCTCCACCGAAACCCTCTTCCACGAGGCGTGCCCCGCCCTCGTGGACCTCCTGGACCCACCGGCCGAGGGCAGGGCCGAGGAGGGCGCGACCCGCGAGGCCCCCCGCTTCCCAGTGCACCACCACCCGCGACGCCTGGCTGTGAAGGGCCTGACCCCGCTGCTGCGGCGATGACCTCCGGACACGGCGGCCTCGTCAGGCCTGGTGACGGGCCAGCAGGGATTCCGGAACGGTCGACAGGATCGCCGGCTCCTGCGGGCCCCGATGGGCCAGGTGGAGATCCTCGCGCGCGCGGGTGCAGAGCACCAGGAGGCGCAGGCGGGCCTCCAGACCGGTCGGGTCATCGGTATAGGAGTCCAGATCCGGCACGAAGACGCTGTCGAACTCGAGCCCCTTCATGCTGGCCGTGGTCACGATCCTGATGGGACGTGTCGAGAAGTCGATCGTCCGCCTGTGACGGTCGTCGTGCACGTAGGCCTGTGTCTGGGCGGCCAACCCCACGCCGGTGAGCCGGCTCTGGATGTCCCGTACGAGGAAGGTCGACCTGCAGATGATTCCGATGGTCCGGTCCCGGTGGGCGTTGAAGTACTGGGACATCCCGATGACGAGATGGGCGAGGGAGGGAATCCTCATCACGACCGGGGTCGGGCCGATGCGCGTCGGTAGCGGGATCTCCGTACGGGTATCGACGCGGAACTCGGCCGCCAGCATCGCGATCTCCCGACTGTTCCTCCGGTTCTCCGGCATGACGAGAGGCTCGTCCGGTGCGTCGAGCGTCCGTCGTATCTCGGACAGCGAGCTCTGTTCGTCGCCGATGCGTTCGTATTCGTCCGCGAAGACCGTGACATCGACGCCGAGGACACGGCACATCCGGTAGAACCCGAGCGGGAGGTTCTGCCCTTCGTCGATCACCAGATGCGCGGTCGTCCGCACGCTCCGGAGGATGCATTGGCGCTGCATCCCGACCCAGTCGGGGCGCCGATCGTCCTCCTCGGACGTCGGAGGATCGGTGCCGAAGCGTGTGCGCCAGAGGTCTCCGATCCAACCTCTGCAGGTGGTGACGACGACGGCTTCGGTGAGGTTCGGTGCCAGCTGTGAGAGATGTTGATGCAGCAGGTTGAAGCGCGTGATGAGGACGACGTCACGCCCTGCGGTCGCCAGGGCCCAGGCGCGATAGACGGCTGCCACGGTCTTGCCGCCGCCGGGCGGTCCCGTGACGATGTGGCGTCCCTGGAAGGGCAGTTCCATGACCTTCTGCTGAGCGATCCCGAGCTCCAGGAGGGACGGGATCCTCACGAAAGGACCACGGTCTCGACCGATTCCTCCTGCGCGGCGCGGAGAGCTTCCTGGAAGAAGCCCGGGACCTCGCCGTCGCCGATGAGCAAAGTCCTGTCCAGGATGGAATTGTCGATCTCGCAGCAGGTCTCGGGGAGAAGGGTGCACGCATGGCAGGCGGCACGGTTGAGATTCGCCAACGAACGCCCGGTCGAATCCGCGCACAACGGGTCCTGGGAACACCATTGGGCCGATTCGAGCAGACGGATCAAGGTCTCGGCGAGGTACGGGGGACGGCCCTGACGGACGAGCCCGCCCAGAGTCCCCTCGGCGTCCCCGGCAGCCGTGTAGACGAACACACCTGCTTGCGGCGGATGCCCACTGCCCGGTGAATGGCTCCTGGCATAGACACGTTCCCGGAGCGAGGCGGCGTTGTACCCGCTGTCGTAGGAGAGCTGCCGGATGAAGTGGTGGGCCAGGGTGTGCAGCATCACGAACCGCGGGAGGAGCACCGGGCCCGACTTGGCCCTCAACCGGTCGACCTTGAAGGAGGCGTCCAGATCTTGCTCGATCCGGCGCGTCCACTCACGTACCGACGGAAGGCTTTCCCAGGCAGTCAGGCGGTCCTCGTCCACGGCGATGAAGATCCCCTCGCCGTAGGTCTCCACGGCGGGGAGCCACTTGGCCCGGCGAGCCGTGTTGACCGATACGAGTCGGCCGCCCTCGCCGTCCTCGTCGGGCGTGGGCTCGTAGCGGGAGAACCCCTCCAGCACGCGGACTTCGCGTACCCGCTCGGCTACGACCACGGCAGAGATGGTCGAGTCCAGTTCCCGCATCGAGCGAGGAGCCGTGTGGTCGATCTTGAGAACCGTCCGACGCACGGAGAACGTCTTCGAGCCGGCTACGGACTCCGGGACGGAGAACGCCGCCCACTCGGCGATACTCAGGTCGTCGGCCGGGTCGAACAAGGGCGTCGAGGCGGCCTGATCGGTTGCGCGGCGGCAGACCGATCGCACGAACTCCGGGTCGACGTTGCACTGCCCGGCGATGAGCTGCGTCAACTGGTCGGCGAACGGGCCGTCAGGGGCGCTGACGAGATCTGGCCAGAGCTTGTGGTCGACGACCGACTGCACGCTTTCGTCTTCGTCGTCCTCATGAAGATCCGCAGGCGCAGGGATGTCGATCGCCGAGTGCGTGACCGGGAAGTAGACATTGGAGGCGCCGCGCTGCACCACCTGTGGAGTCTCCTCGCAGGCGTCTGCTTCATCCCCGTTGTGCCAGGGGTGGGTGCCGGGACACCTCCTCTGCAACTGCTTGAGGACGTTCTTCCGACTGATCCCGGCCAGGCTACGGCCGGCCAGACAGACGACGCAGGTGACCTTCAGCGCCTCGAGGCCGGAGGACTCGGGGCTGGCGACGAATCGGAGCCGACTCACCTGGCATTGGCGTTGGGCATGGCTCTGGCTCTGTGAATGTGCCCATCGGCGCCAGTCGATGTCGGCCATATGGCCCGCGCGGCAGATCTGGATGAAACGCATCGGGGCCGTCTGGGGCTTGCTGGCGCAGCTCCCGCACACGGGATGCTTGCCCTTCTCCTCGCGGATCGCCTGCCAGAGCTCCATTTTTCTGCACTGGGGGCAGAACAGCCACTTGGGGAAGCGCACGTACGACGGGCCGCTGCGGGAGGCGAAGGCGGCCTTTCCGGAGGGGATGACAGGGGCGGAGCGGAAATCCTCGACGCGCAGTTTCGCGGCGAGCCGCGGTGATTCGACCCGTTCGGCATTCTTGGACCAGCTGCGGATGTCGGCAGCCACGAACGATTCGCCACGGAGGTCGATGATCCCGCCGACGCCGAAGGGGACGATGGTCTGCGTCCTGCGGACCTTACGACGGACATCCTTCATGCTGTTCATGCTCCCCTGACGACGATGAGGCATTCGCGGTCGACGTTGCGCATCGATTGCGGCGTCGGCCACCGACCTTCCTGCTTGCCGAAATCGGTGAGGAGCGCGCTCTGTGTCCTCCCCTGGGACTTGTAGTAGAGGCGCTGGCCCTCGCCCCGTGCGACCGTCGCCTCCTCCGTCCATTCCTCGATCAGGACATCCAGGTCTCTGGCCGTCGCCTCGACCTCGTCGGGATCGGCACGTCGCACGTGATCCATCACAAGTCTCCGGACCCGCGCGACGGCGTCCGGGTGGTCGAGAATCTCTCCGGCCTGGTTCTCCGCATTGAGGCCGGCGCCGTGCCGCATGAGAATGGTGAGCACCGCATGGAGGGCCCGGCCGCGGGAGGGCAGGGACCACGGCGTCACGCTCGTGGGCTCGACATGCCGATAGAGCGAACGATGGTAGACACCGAACGATTCGTAGTGGGAACGGTCGCGTGGTTTGCTCGAGCGGAACAGGGCGACGATCAGTCCGGGCACGTCGCGTCGGCCGACACGGCTGGTGGCCTGAATGTACTCCGATGTGGTCTTGGGCTGGCCGTTCATGACCATGAGCCCGAGCCGTGGCACGTCCACGCCCACGGAGAGCATGTTGGTCGTGGCGAGGAAGGAGACACTGCCCGGGTCCTTGAACCTCTTCCCCAGGCGTTCGAGGAGCCGTGGTTGGTCGGCTCGCGGGACGTTGCTGGTGAGCTCGACCACGGAGCCGTCGCCCAGGTCGCGACGTCGGGAATCATCCTTCGTCAGATGTTCGAGACGCGCGGGGATGTCGTCCCTTGCGATCGTGACGGTCCTGCCGAGCTCCCGCAGGCTGTTGTGGTAGGCCACCATGGTCCAGTACGCATCGCGCAGAACCTCGTCGGCACCGAGTTCCATAGGCGCCTGCAACCCCGCAGCACCCACATGGACGGTCGCCGTCGAAGCCGTATGCCCCTGTGCCATGACACCGACGTACAGACGTCCGGGCTTCTCCTTGTCGGGTGAGGCGAAGTACGAATGACCCGCCCTGAGCCCTGCCGGGGGGAAGAGATGTACGGGGCGGCCGTAGAGGCCCCGGATCTGGTCCTCCGAACGGCGGATGGTCGCTGTCGAGGCGATGACCTTCGGTGGGACGCCGCTCCAGCCGCACAGTTCGAGGACGGCCGACTCGTAGAGGCCCACCGTCGTCCCCAGGGGGCCGGAAAGGAGATGCAACTCGTCCTGGATCACCAGCGAGGGTGCGAGCCTGCCGTGTGCACCGAAGAGGCGCCCCGCCTCGGGTTCCCACGCCAGCCGTGCGAACTTGTCGACCGTGCCGAGCACGAAGGTCGGAGGGTTCTTGTAGATCTCCTGGTCCACGACCGCCACCGGAAGTCGCTCGTGGAAGTCGCAGCTGCCACGAGGGCAGAAGAACGAGGTGTCGACCCCATCGGCCCGAATGCCGAAGTCCCTCTCCCGCCCGCCCCGTTCCGGAACGATTTCGGTGCCGCACCAGGGGCACCTTTCCAGCAGGAACCGATCATCGGGCTCGTTCATCTGTTTCAGGGCGTCGAGCTCCGTCTCCGCGACGGCGGTCTTGTTCGGAGTCGTCTCCTGGCCGACCCACAGTCCGATCGAGATGGGCTCGTCGCCCAGATCCGAAGTCGGTTGATGATCCTTCCCGGACCTGATGTATTCGAGGGCACAAATCGCCGTGGCGGTGCGCTGGAACTGCTGGGTGGTCAGCAGGCTCAGGGTGTAGCGGCTGAGTACGGCTGTGCCGCCGCCCTGTGCGCCGAACCGGAGCCGACGCAGGAGGATCTCGAAGCAGGCGGTGAGCAGATAGGCCTCGGTCTTGCCACCACCGGTGGGGAACCAGATGAGGTCGACCGTGCGCCGGTCCTCGTGCCCGGGGTTCATCAGACTCTCGACGACGAGCAGGAAGTAGGCGAGCTGGAACGGATGCCATGCGTGATGGTCGGGCGGTTCTGTGAGCTCGACCAGCTCGCTGTCCCTGCGGCGACGGCTCCCCGCCAGCTCCGGGATGCTGTGCAACATCTGGAGGGCCATGGCCCGATTCGCCAGGCGGAATGCCTCGCGCGCCTTTGCCGCGACCGGCGTCGACGCGGTCAGGGCCTCCACACCGGAGGTCAGGCGGTCGAGCGTGGTCCCGATCCTGTCGAGGATGCGCCCGGCGGGCGCGGTGGCCCATGGCCGGAGGGAGTCGGCCTCCGACTGTTGGGTCTCGAACCACTTGCGATATCCGAGGACGAAGGAGTGCAGACCGGATCGGAGCTCGTCCAGAGCGAGTTCCGGCCTCGACAGGTGGGCGAGGTTGAGCACCGGGAGGTCCCGGGGTCCGTCAGGTCTGATGTGCTCGACCACCTGCTGGGGCATGACCTGTGCCCGCACGGTGGTCACCGGGTCGGAGCCTTCGTCCCAGTCGACGGCACACCCGTGTCCGACGGCCCTGTTGACGATGTGTCGGTACTGGACGCGGAGCTCCTGCTCCTCCTCGTCACGGCTGTTCAGACGAGTGCTCGGGTATTCGAGGACGGTGCCGTCCTCGGTCGTCGCCCGGAGCTCCACCTGGAAGAGCATCAGGTCCCGGTCCTTGTGCGGGCTCTCCTCCTCGCGATGGTCGTTGGCCAGCACGCAGGTGACGAGATGGCCGTTGCCGAATGCTCGCCACCGGACGTGGAGGCGGCCGTGCCCGTCCAGACAGGAAATCGGTGTCGGCATACCGAGGTCGACGGTCTTCGTCGTGGAGAGACGTGGTTGCCTCTGCCAGCTCCGGCGTCCGCCTTCGCGGAGCGTCAAGTAGCGGGAGGCCCCGCAGGAGACCTCGATCCGGCGGGCGTCGGTGAAGAAGGAGAAGCCGAGGGAGGAGGGGAGCCAGGCATTCGCCTCCGCCACGGGATCCTCGGCGAAGCCGTCCTCCTCCCCACTGCCGGCCGCTGCTTCGCCGAAGGCCTCCTCGCCCTCCTCCTCCATGTGCTCCAACATGGAGGTTCCGCGCGGATACAGCGTGCCCATGAGGTAGCGCCGGTCGGGCGGGTCGACGAGGGTCTCCTCGTCGTCCGGCCGGGGGCCGACCAGTTGTCGGTGCAGGTAGCCCACGTACTCGTCGCGATGGGTGGCGAGTCGCGCTGAGACGGCGGCCATCTCAGGCCCCCCGCTTCTGGTGCACTGCGTCCGCAGCCAGGGTCTTCAGCTTCTTCCGGACGTCCGGGCCGCACGAGACCCAGAGCTGGGCGCGCGCCCTGGTCCAGGCGACGTAGATCGCATCCAGCCGGCCTTCCAGGTGCTCAGGTTCGAGATCGATCAGGCAGAGGATGTTGCTCTCATGGCCCTTGAAATCGGGGATGGACGACCAGGTGAGCCGCTGCCTGGCACGTCCTGAGCCGACGACATCGGTGAAGCGCTGTATCTTGGCCGCGCGTCGTGACAGACGTGCGGAGCTCGTCTCCCAGTCGCCGGACGCGGAAAGCAGCGTGATGTCTCGCAGCGAGACGTCCTGTTGAACCAGTTCGTCCACGTAGGTGTCGAGCAGCTCGGCCTCGTGGGAGGCACCCTGCGGATAGACGAACCGGGCAGGTTCACCCTCGCCGGCAGAGGCGGTGCCCAGGTCGGCACCGGTGAAGAGCTGGACCTGCCTGACGATCTGCACGGTGTTGCGGCAGTTGCGCTTCATGGGTCCGTACACGGAGCCCAGCGAGCGCAGGTATTCCCAGGCATCCGAGCTGTAGGCGTCCGGCGCCAGCACCTGGTTGTTCTGATCCAGCATGAAGATCCAGCGGCCGTGCTCGAGGCCGCCCGAGACCAGTTTCTCCAGGACGTCGAGATTGTCGTAGGTCATCAGATCCTGGGCCTCGTCCACGATCAGGTGGTCGAAGGACTGGAGTGAGACCTCGTTCAGCCGCTCGAAGGGAAGGACCGTGATCGCATCGTCCGTGAGGACGCCGACCATGTGTCTGGCCAGGGTGTCGCTCGCGCAGGTGAACAGCACGTTGCCCACGGCGGACTTGCGGCGGGCCGCTTCGGCGGCGAGGAAGGTCTTTCCCGTACCGGCGCCACCGGTCCAGATGAGGCGTGGGTTGGATTCCAACTCATCCAACCGGTCCATCTGTTCGTTCGTGAGGCGCTCGAACGCGACGTCCAGATCGGTCAGTCGTGACTGCAGATTGGGTACGAGGTCGAAGTCCGGGCGGATCGCGTCGAGCATCCTCCGACGGACATCGCCAGGGATGGGCGTACGTGCCCCCCTGCTGCGGCCCAGCCAGAAGCGGGTGGCCCGCTCGATTCCTTGCGCGAGACCACGGCCGCCGTCGTAGGCAGTGCCTCCCAGGTACTGCTCGGCCTCGAACTCCGTGGTGACGTCCAGGTCGACGTCCGTGGTGATCACGAGGTATCCGCTGGGGACTCCCAGAGCCCTGAGGTCGCCGACGAGTGTGCCGAGCTTTCGCTCGAACGCGTGCATACCACCGCTGGCCTGAGCGAAGGGGCTCTCCCTCGGCCCGTCCTCCTGACCGGCCGGACCGTAGTACCACTTCCCGTCCTTCTGGACGACCCGGCCGCCCTTGACCTCGATGAAGAGGAGGATGTCGGGAGTGATGACGACGAAGTCGATCTCGCCCACACGCTTGGTGCCGTGGCGGCCGAGATGGACCGAGTGCAGCGCGACGCTCTGTCGGTCGGGTAACGCCTTCAGCGCTGTGAACACACTGCGTTCGGCCCGACTCCTCGTGCTGCTCGAGATCTCGCTCGGGATGATCCGCATCAACTCTCCCCCACCGTCACGCCAAGATATCTTCAACATACCGAGTCCCAGGGCCTCGGTGGGTTGCCCCTGGCGAGAAGGCGCTGGCAGGAGCGGTGGGATGGATGATGGACTACGCGCCGGCACAGGTGTGATGCAGCTGCAGATGTGGGGTGGCCATGGCGTGGGGCGCAACGTCCGGCGAGCAGATGGATGATGCCGGCCGGGACCTGCTCCTTCGACTCGTCCGCAGGTTCACAGCCGAAGGAGTCGACCAGCGGTCGGCCCTCGTACATGTGGCGAAGGCCGCCCGACTCGACGGGATCGGGGCCCGGGTCCTGGCCGAGGCGGCCGAGGAGGAGCGTCTGCACCACGATGCGGGCGCGTCGTCCGGGTCGGGTACGGCTGTCGACCATGATGTCGCCGCCGACGAGGATCGTGATGTTCCGGGCTTCCCCGATGCGGAGGAAGTCGAAGAGCTGCCGGATCCGGCCGAGTTCCGGGGTACGGTCCGGATCCACGACCTGGGGGCCGCTCGTGCCGCGGGGCGGCTCGTGCTCGAGGCCGATTGCCGGCGACGGGATCCAGGACGAACCGTGCTCAGCGCCGAGGAGGAGGTGGGGCTCGTCCTGCTGTTCCGCGGAGCGATGACGGCGACGGAGGAGTTACCGGACCGGTACGTGGTGAATCTTGAGCGTGCCGGTGAGCCGTACCGGGCGTTCTCGGCGATGCTCGCCCACAATCAAAGACTGGTCCACAAGGCCGTCGGCAACCTGGGGTACCGGGACCATCCCGACTACGAGGACCTCGTACAACACGGCATGCGCGGCCTGATCCGTGCGGTGGAGAAGTTCGATGCCTCGCGGGGCTACAAGTTCTCCACGTATGCCACCTGGTGGATCCGTCAGAGCACCACTCGTGCGATCGCCGATGAGGGCTCGGCCATTCGGATCCCGGTGTACCTCCGGTCCGAGATCGAGAGGGTGCGACGGAAAGAGCGGGACTTCCTCGCCAGGGGGGTGACCCCCAACCTCGACGATCTCGCTCTTGCCTGTGGGCTGAGCCCTGAGAAGGTCACCGAGTGCCTCCGTCTGGGTCGCCGGATCGTCTCGCTCGACCAACCCGCCGGCGAGAACGTCACGCTCGGAGAGCTGGCGCTCGGCGATGTCGGCCTAGTACCTGGCCCGGAGCAGACGTTGCGGCCCGTATTCGAGCGCCAGGAGATATCCCAATGGTTCGATGCGTGCGGTCTCACAGCGAGGAAGCGCGAGATCCTGCTGCTGCGCCATGGGTTCGTCGACGGGCGGTTCTGGACCCTGGACGACATCGGCACCAGGTTCGGCGTCACACGTGAGCGCATTCGGCAGATCGAGCGACAGGCCTTGACGGACATCAAGATCCTCCTGGGGCTTGCGCCGGACACCGCCGCTGCCGAACGACGTCGCGAGAAGGCGGCCCGCGCCCTCGCCAGGGAGGCCGCCGCGCGAGCCCCGCGCGGGGGGATCCCGGGTCAGCGGGCGGAATCGGGTTCGGCCGCTCCGTCACCGGTGGGTGGGCCGGGCGTGCGGAGGTCAGAGAAGAGTTTCGACGGAGGAGGAGAAGCGGTGGCCTCGAACGAGAGGGAGCCGGGCGTGGGGATGGCCGGGCCGGAGGCGTCGGTCAGGTGGTACCACCGCCCCGGTCACGACGACGGTGGGCGGGAATTCGGGAATGCGGCGGCCTTCGCCTTCGAGGCCGATCTGGAGGTGCTGGCGCGAGAGGCGACCCAGAACAGTCTGGACGAGCGGGTCAGGCGGAACGACCGTCCGGTCCGGGTCCGTTACACGCTGCACGAGCTGAGCGGTGAGCATCTGACCCGGTTCCGCAGCGCGATCCGCTGGGACGACCTCCGGCCGCACTTCGATGCGGCCGCAGTGCAGGACCAGAAGGTCGGACGTGTCATCCGTACCGGCCTGCGCGAGATGGCCGAGCAGGAACGGCTGGTACTCCTTCGTATCGACGACTACAACGCCCATGGCCTCACCGGGGACGACTATGAGGACGGTCGGTTCGCAGCGGTGGTCCGACGTCAGCTCGACAGTCGGAAGTCCGACGCATCGGCGGGGGGCTCGTACGGTCTGGGAAAGGCCACTCTGTGGGCCACCAGTCGTCTGGGGCTGGTACTCATGAATTCGACCCTCTCCGAGCCGCACGAGGGATGTACCCGGGGCCGAGTGGTCGGTCGGCTCGATCTGCCCTGGCGGGAGGTGAACGGCAGGCGGTATGCGGGGCCCGCATGGTTGGGGCGGCCGGATCCGCAGGCCGCGAAGTCGGAGGTCGTCCGTTCCTGGTGGGCGGACGAGGAGACGGTCGAGGGTCTGCATCTCACGAGGGAGGGGGACGAGCCCGGCACGTCCTTCCTGATCGTGGGAGCACATGATGTGGCCAGCCTGGCCGAGGCAGGGCAGGACGTCGACGGCGATCCGCACGAGGACGAGGACAGCCTGGAGCGTATGCACCAGCGCCTTGTTCGGGCGCTGGGGCGCAACTTCTGGGCCGCGATGACGTCGGGTGGAGAACGGCAGCCCTTACTGGAGGCCTCTGTCCGGATGCTCCGCAACGGCGTGGAGCTGAAGGAGGAACGGGTGGACCCGGAGGTGCATCAGCCCGCTCGCTCACGTGCCCTTCGTGCATTCCTCGCCGGGACCACGGTGGACCGCCTCACCGAGGCGGGGCAGGTGGCCCTCACCACCGTGCGGCTGAGACTGCCCGAGCGCGAGGGGATTGCCGCCACGGCAGGTGAGCACCGGGCGGTGCTCCTTGTCACCGAGGCCACGGACGCCGATGGCAGGATCAATCAGGTGACGGCCATGCGGGGCAGTCGTATGACGGTCAGAACCAGTCGGGTACCCGGTCTCCCCGTCGGGACCAACCCCTTCCAGGCCGTTCTGCTCGCCGGTCGAGCGGCCGGTGACGACGCACCTTTCGCTGCGGAGGCTGAGGAATTCCTCCGGGCGTCGGAGCCGCCGGAGCACAATAAATGGAGCCAGACCGAGGAGTTGAGGACGCGCTACTCGCCGTCCGCCCATCGGCGGATAGCGACGATGACCTCGGAGATCAACAAGGCTGTGCACCGGCTCGTGGCGATCTCGAGGAAGGAGGGGAGCGGCGGCAGGAGCAAGGTGGCCAGGCGACTCAAGATCTCGGGCAAGCCGGCCGCCAAGCTCAGGGGGGTGGTGACGCCTCCGGAACTGGATGATCTGAAGGCCGTGATCGATCCCTCCGGCGCATGGCAGATCACCGCCGTGGTCCGGATGGCGCCCGGGAGCGAGTCCTGGGCGATGGACCCCGTTGCCAAGCTCGACGTGCGCTCCGGCCCACGCCCGTCCGTCGGGTGGGCCGAACTGGCCGCGGTGAGCGGCTGCGAACTGGTCGGCGGGGTTCTGCATTTCGCGCCGGGCGTGCGCCGTGCCGTCTTCCAGGGTGTCACCGATGTCTCCACTCATCCGGTACGAGCAGCGCTCACGGGCCTCGTCGTCGAGCTCCGGGAGAACAAGGAGGCCATCGCGTGAAGGTCTACCCGTACCCCCGGCTCGCCGGCGCGGTGACCGCCCGCGTCACGGCAGTCCGCCTGCGCGGGCCCGGCGGCAGCCGCGAACAGCTGGACTCCCGCGGCTGCTCGGTGGTCGAGCAGGTGGTGGCACTCGGCATGGCCGAACGGGACGACTGGCAGACGGCACGGCTCGCCGTGACGGCTTCGGTACCCTCACGTGAGATCGGGTCGACGGGCCCCTGGTCCGAGGTCGCGGTCGTCGCCGTTCTGGCGGAGGGGGCGACCAACACTCGGACCGTGATCCGATTGGAGCCCTCCCCGGAGGGGGGCCGGGAATGGTCCGGGGAGATCGAGATCGACCGTAATCTCCACGTCGATCGAGCTGCTCTCGCCGTGCACGTCGTGGCGACGGTGGGGGGCGTGGCCGGTCGGATCATCGGCTCGACCGACCGGGAGTGGCTGATCGACGTGACGTCCGACCATCCGCTCAGGGATCGGCAACTCGATTTCAGTGTGGTCAGTTTCGCCCGTGGCGCGGAGTGGCTGCGCAACTTCCGGGATGCGCCCTGGACGGTGGACACCTCGGGAAGGATGCCCGCCGTACGTCTGAACTCGGATTTCGAGGGGTTCGCGGCGCTCGTCCAAGAGCCTCGCTCGACGATGGAGGCGGTGGTGAGCGAGATGGCGCAGGCCCAGATGTGCGCCGATGTCTGGACTGCCGTCTTCCACACCGCTCTCGGTGATCTGGAGGTCGAGGACGACGGAACGCCGCTCTTCCCGCCCGATTGGCGGGGGGCGGTGCTTCGAGAGATGCTCCCCGACGTCATCCCCGGTCGTTCGGCGGACGATGCTCTCCGCGAGGTGCACACCCGGCGCAACGGCGGGGGGAGTTGGACGGATCTGCAACCGCGCATCCAGTACGCCGCTGCTCGGCGTGCCGAGATTCCCAGGGCATTGGCCTCCGCTGTCCGCGACATCGAACGATTCGACCAGGAGACGCACGCGTGACCTCACGACCCGAATACCTGCCGGAGCGGCTGGCCCTGCTCTCCGACGTACAGGCCGCCGAGTTCCTCTCCACGGGGCTGCTCGAGGGCCACGGCGACGTGCCGTCCATAGCGTTGAACAAGGTTGCCGAGCCCCTGGAGGGTGACGACGGGCGACTGGATCTGCATAGGGTCCGTGACCTCGTCGACGACGTGCTGAACAGGTTCCGCGCCGAGCGCCCCACCGCCGCGGACGCCTGGTTGGCGCCGCGCCTGCACGAGACGCTCCGGCTGACACGCAGGGAGGCTGCCGAGAAGCGGGTCTGGACGTATCTGGCCCTCGGAGTCGCTCCGGACTACGTCGTCTGGCGCCACCTGCCGGAGCCGAAGGCCGACGGGTCACGAGGACGCGTGGCCCGCGACAGGTTCGTCGGTCCGCACTACAAGCAGGCGTTCGCCAGGCTCTGGTGGGCTGCGGAGCTCTTCCGGGACGGCTCGGACTACCGACCGGTCGTCGTGGCCTGCGGCAATCAGGACATGCTGAACTCGGCACTTAGGCTCGACATCATCGATCACCGACCGACGGCCCAGGCACTCGTCAGGTTGCTGGAGCGAGGAACCGTGCGTACCGGTCGCGAGGTCAATGCCCTGACACCTGCGGTCAACGCCGCTGCGGCAACCCTGATGTACGACGTCGTCGCACCGGACGTGGAACGCGACGGCGAGGCCGCGCGTGACTGGATCGCAGGGGCCGCATCGGCCGTTCCCTCACCCCGGAACCGGCTTCCCGACGGCCCGGAGGAGGAGCGGACCCCCGAGGGCGCGGTGCAGAGCCTTGTGGCCCACTTCGAGGAGCTGTTCGCCGACGCGCCGATCAGGGGGCGGACTTCGGAGCGGCCCGAGTGACCTTGTGCCCGTCCCGCGGGCACTTGCTCCGATCACCGCATCCGATGGCGCGCAGCTCATCGGCAGTGGCGTCGGGCACGGCCGGCCAGCTCGCCGAACGCGTCAATTCGTCGTCGGTCGGGGCGGTGCCTCGGAGCGCCCTGCTGAGCACATGCATGCCGAGCCGGGGCGGTACCGCATTGCCCACCTGCTGCGCCTGGTGGTGCCCCGACCAGGGGAAGTTGTGCGGAAAGGTCTGGAGCACCCCGGATTCGGCGATGGTGAAGCGGTCCCATCTGCCTGCATCGTGGTCCTCCGTGCTCTTGTACACCTTGTTCCGGGACACCTTGCCGGTGACCGTGAAGGCGGGCTCGGAGGACTTGCGCCGGCCCCGGTTCTTCGGATCACCGTTCGATCCGTAGTTCGAGACGACGAAGAATTCCGTCTTTCCTCCTGTTCGCAGCCGGGAGATGTCGATCGAACCCCCCTTCGGTGTGCTCGCGGCGTCGAGCGCCTGCGCCATCGACAGCCAGGGGGCCTGGGCTCCGCGGCTGTTCGGAAGCATCTGTGCCTGAGCGGCGGAGCTCTGCCCGCGACGCAGGTCGAAGGGCAGGTGCGTCGGCTCGGGTCGCTCGATGGCTCCTGACCCCACAAGTCGGGCGACGAGTACGGCGCGTGTGCGGGTCTGGGGGACCCCGAACTGCTCGGTCTTCAGCTCCCAGCAGTCGGCCTCGTACTTGACCCCCTGGAGGCGTCCCTCGCCGCTGCGCAGGAGCTGGGCATAGACCTCCCACAGAGGTAGGACCGCGGGGACCTGTTCCAGGACGATCACCCGGTACGGGTCGCGGCCCTCAGTCTCTATCGCCTTGAGGAGCCAGCGGAGTGGCTCGAGCACCAGAGCGGTGCGTGGGTCGACCCCCAGGGCATGCAGGTCCTTGTCGATCTGCGCTTCGCTTTTCCCGCTCACCAAACGGTGGATGAACTTTTTCACGGTGTCGAGTGCCGCCCGGCCCGCGCCGTGCCCCGCGACGGAGAACGACTGGCAGGGAGGACCGCCGGCGAGCACGTCGACCGACGGGGGGATCTCGTCGAAACGGCTCTCGCGCATGACGCTGACGTCGGCATGGTAGGTCGGCAGGCCCGCTGCGTAGCGCGTCTCGCACGCGTTCCGGTCCCACTCGATGCCGATGCTCTTGAAACCCAGGAAGTGCGCGGCCACGTCGAGTCCGCCGGGGCCCGCGAACAGGTCCAGGATGCGGACTTCATCAAGAGGGTGCTGGCTTCCTGGGCTGCTCATGGAGCCGAAGTCTAGCCGGCCTCGGTGACACGACTGCCTGTGCGGTTCGAACTGCGGTGGCCTCGGGAGCGCTGACCGCGGGGAGCGTCCCCGGCCGCCGCCTCGTCCGTTCCACCGCCTCGGCCACCGCTCGTGCGACGGCCTCCGGAGACTCGTGCTCCCAGAAGCGGAGGACCGTCCATCCCTCGGAGCGGAGTTGTGCGGTGGTCCCCAGATCCCGCTCGATGTTGCGGTCGAGCTTCTCGCGCCACCAGGATGCGTTCGCCTTGGGACTGGTTGCATGCTCCGGACAGCCGTGCCAGAAGCAGCCGTCGATGAGGACAGCCAGTTTCACGCGCGTGAACGCTACGTCGATCTTGCGCCTGGGCATGCCCGGGACCGGGAAGTGGACGCGGTAGCGGTAGCCGGAGGCATGGAGAAGCCGTCGCACGGCCCGCTCGGCACCTGTGTCCCGGTTGGGCTGTCTGCTCATCCTGGCGGACACCTCAGGACTGGAGGGCGGGGCGGCTCGCATCATCCCAGTGTCCCGATTTCCGGCGCGGTGGGAAATCGTCACGTGTCACCGGATTCCGAACGGGCATCCCGCACCCTCCGTGAGGTGGTGGACAGCCCTCTGGCACCGGTTCGCCAACAGAGCGAGAGGCCTTGGACGATCGCCCATGAGCGGCGCTTGCTGGACCAGCCGGCGACGAAGCGGGACACCTGGAGCAGAGCACTGAACAGCTTCCTCGCACAGTGAAAGCGGCCGCAGTCCCTGTCGAGGAGGTTGCGACAGGTGCCGTCGCTCCGGGTGGCTCAAGGGCGCTCGCCGGGGCGACTGTCGGTTGTGCGCCGGTCCGCCACCGCATGGGCCGTCCTGCCCGCAGGCGATGCCGGTGGGCCTCTCGGGCGCCGCGTGTCCGGATCGGCTGCTCATCGGTGTGTCGTGCCCGGCCGTACCCGCGGGGTCGGCCTGCCCGGGTGCGGCCGGCACCCGGACGCGTCGGGCCGCTGTTTCGTCTGCCGTCCCGCTGCTCGCCATGAGTAGGGTGACGGTGTGAATCGTCTCGTGGGCGCGACGTCGCCGTATCTCCAGCAACACGCCGAGAACCCGGTCGACTGGTGGCCCTGGGGGCCCGAGGCATTCGAGGAGGCGCGACGGCGTAACGTGCCCGTTCTGCTGTCGGTCGGTTACTCCGCGTGCCACTGGTGTCACGTCATGGCTCATGAGTCCTTCGAGGACGAACTCACCGCCGCCTACATGAACGAGCACTTCGTCAACATCAAGGTCGACCGCGAAGAGCGTCCCGACATCGACGCCGTCTACATGGAGGCCGTGCAGGCGGCCACCGGGCAGGGCGGTTGGCCCATGACCGTCTTCCTCAACGCCGAGGCCGAGCCGTTCTACTTCGGGACCTACTTCCCGCCCGAGCCGCGGCACGGGATGCCCTCCTTCACGCAGGTGCTGGAGGGCGTGCGGGCCGCCTGGGTCGGGCGGCCCGAGGAGGTCGCCGAGGTCGCGCGGCGGATCGTGGGGGACCTGGCCGGGCGGACGTTGGACTACGGCAAGGCCGACCTGCCCGGCGCCGAGGTGCCCGGGCAGGCGCTGCTGGGGCTGACCCGGGAGTACGACGAGGCGCACGGCGGCTTCGGCGGGGCCCCGAAGTTCCCGCCGTCCATGGTCATCGAGTTCCTGCTGCGCCACCACGCCCGCACGGGAGCCGAGGGCGCGCTGGAGATGGCCGAGCGGACCTGCGAGGCGATGGCCCGCGGCGGGATCTACGACCAGCTCGGCGGCGGCTTCGCGCGCTACTCCGTGGACCGCGAGTGGGTGGTCCCGCACTTCGAGAAGATGCTCTACGACAACGCCCTGCTCTGCCGGGCGTACGCGCACCTGTGGCGCACCACCGGTTCCGCGCTGGCCCGGCGGGTGGCCCTGGAGACCGCTGACTTCATGGTCCGGGAACTGCGCACCCGCGAGGGCGGCTTCGCCTCCGCGCTGGACGCCGACAGCGAGGACCCGGCGACGGGCGCGCACGTGGAGGGCGCGTACTACGCCTGGACCCCCGCGCAGCTGACCGAGGTGCTGGGGCAGGAGGACGGCGCGTTCGCGGCCGCGCTCTTCGCGGTCACCGAGGAGGGGACCTTCGAGCACGGGACGTCCGTCCTCCAGCTCCCCGAGGACGGGGAGGAGTCCGACGCCGACCGGATCGCCGGGATCAAGGCGCGGTTGCTCGCCGCCCGCGTCCAGCGCCCGGCGCCCGGCCGGGACGACAAGGTCGTGGCCGCCTGGAACGGGCTGGCCGTCGCCGCCCTCGCCGAGTGCGGGGCGTACTTCGACCGCCCCGACCTGGTCGAGCGGGCCACCGAGGCCGCGGACCTGCTCGTCCGGGTGCACATGGACGGCCGCGCCCGCCTCGCCCGGACCAGCAAGGACGGCACGGTCGGCGTCAACGCCGGGGTGCTGGAGGACTACGGCGACGTCGCCGAGGGGTTCCTCGCGCTGGCGGCGGTCACCGGCGAGGGGGTGTGGCTGGAGTTCGCCGGCTTCCTCGTGGACCTGGTGCTGGACCGGTTCACGGCCGAGGACGGGTCGCTGTACGACACCGCGCACGACGCCGAGCAGCTGATCCGGCGCCCGCAGGACCCGACGGACACCGCGGCGCCCTCGGGATGGACGGCGGCCGCCGGGGCGCTCCTGTCGTACGCCGCGCACACCGGCTCGGAGGCGCACCGGACGGCGGCCGAGCGCGCGCTCGGGGTGGTGGGGGCGCTCGGGCCGCGGGCCCCGCGCTTCATCGGGCAGGGGTTGGCGGTGGTCGAGGCGCTGTTGGACGGGCCGCGCGAGGTGGCGGTGGCCGGGCACCCGGAGGACCCGGCGACGGCCGCGCTGCACCGGGCCGCGCTGCTGGGGGCGGCCCCCGGCGCGGTGGTGGCGGCCGGGCTGCCGGCGAAGGCGGACGGCGGCGTCGGGGAGTTCCCGCTGCTGGCCGGCCGGACCCTGGTGGGGGACCTGCCGACGGCGTACGTGTGCCGGCACTTCGTCTGCGCGCTGCCGACGACGGACCCGGCGGAGCTGGCGGAGCAGTTGGCCACGGCCCGCCCCTGAGCCAGGCCCGCCCCCGAGCCCGGCCCGCCCCGAGCCCGGCCGGCCCGGAAACCGACGGCGCCCCGGACCCCCGCGAGGGGTCCGGGGCGCCGTCGCGCTGCCGCTACGCGTGCTGGGCGGCGGCCATCGCGATGCCGACGAAGTGGGTGACGAAGGCGACCAGGGTCAGCGAGTGGAAGACCTCGTGGAAGCCGAAGTAGCGGACGGAGGGGTTGGGGCGCTTCATCCCGTAGATGACCCCGCCCACGCTGTAGAGCAGTCCGCCGACGATCACCAGCACCAGGACCGCGATCCCGCCCGTGCGCATGAAGTCGGGGAGGAAGAAGACGGCCGCCCAGCCCATGGCGATGTAGCAGGGCGTGTAGAGCCAGCGCGGGGCGCCGACCCAGAAGACCCGGAAGGCGATCCCGGCCGCGGCGGCGATCCAGACGGCCCACAGGAGCGTCCGTCCGGTGGAGGCCGGGAGCAGGAGCACCGTCAGCGGGGTATAGGTCCCTGCGATGATCAGAAAAATGTTGGCGTGGTCGAGGCGGCGCAGGATGGCTTCGCCGCGCGGACCCCAGGTGCCCCGGTGGTAGACCGCGCTCACGCCGAACAGCAGGCACGCCGTGAGGATGTACACGCCACAGGCGACCCGCGCCTTGGTCGACTCGGTGAACGTCATGAGGGCCAGGCCCGCGACCACCACGGCGGGGAACATCCCGGTGTGGAGCCAGCCGCGCATCATCGGCTTGGCCTCGGGTTCTGCCGTGGATACGGCCACGGCGGCGGCGTCAGAAGTCATGGTCCTCATGCTACCTACGGGTGCGTAGGTTTCAGTTAGTGCGCTTTGCCGAAGATTGACACGAGTGGTGATGCTCACGTGAGAGGCCCCCTGGACATATGCGCACACGCACCCGATGATCAGATGAGTGCGGTCGGCACCGGATGAGCGGAGCGCGAAGCATCCGGGTCGCAGCCCCCACGGGGCAAACACCAAACAAACCCCTCAACAAGGAGCAATCGTGGCGCGCGACAACGCGGCTCCCACCACCCACCCGACGGTCCTCCCCACTGATCACGCCGAACTGATCGCCTGGGTCGACGAGATCGCCGCGATCACCGAGCCGGACCGGATCGTCTGGTGCGACGGATCCGAGGCCGAGTACGAGCGCCTGTGCGAGGAGCTCGTGGCCCAGGGCACGTTCAAGAAGCTGGACCCGGCCAAGCGCCCGAACTCGTACTACGCCGCCTCCGACCCCTCCGACGTCGCGCGCGTCGAGGACCGGACCTTCATCTGCTCCGAGAAGGCCGAGGACGCGGGCCCCACGAACCACTGGAAGGCTCCTTCGGAAATGAAGGAGATCTTCGCGGGGGAGAAGGGGATCTTCCGCGGCGCCATGAAGGGCCGGACGATGTACGTCGTCCCCTTCTGCATGGGCCCGCTCGGCTCCGAGCTGTCCGCGATCGGCGTCGAGATCACCGACTCCGCCTACGTCGCCGTCGCCATGCGCACCATGACCCGCATGGGAGCCCCCGTCCTCGCCGAGCTCGGCACCGATGGGTTCTTCGTCAAGGCCGTCCACACCCTCGGTGCGCCGCTCGCCGAGGGCCAGGCCGACGTGCCGTGGCCCTGCAACACCACCAAGTACATCTCGCACTTCCCCGAGACCCGCGAGATCTGGTCCTTCGGCTCCGGCTACGGCGGCAACGCCCTGCTCGGCAAGAAGTGCTACGCCCTGCGCATCGCGTCCGTCATGGCCCGCGACGAGGGCTGGCTCGCCGAGCACATGCTGATCCTCAAGCTCACCCCGCCGGCCGGCGAGTCCAAGTACATCGCCGCAGCCTTCCCCTCCGCCTGCGGCAAGACCAACCTCGCCATGCTGGAGCCCACGATCCCCGGCTGGACGGTCGAGACGGTCGGCGACGACATCGCCTGGATGCGCTTCGGCGCCGACGGTCGCCTGTACGCGATCAACCCCGAGGCCGGCTTCTTCGGCGTCGCGCCCGGCACCGGCGAGCACACCAACGCCAACGCCATGAAGACGATGTACGCCAACACCGTCTTCACGAACGTCGCGCTCACCCCGGACGGCTCCGACGTGTGGTGGGAGGGCATGACCGAAGAGGCGCCCGCGCACCTCATCGACTGGAAGGGCAACGCCTGGACCCCGGAGAGCGAGACGCCGGCGGCCCACCCCAACGCCCGCTTCGCCGTCCCGGCCTCCCAGTGCCCGACGATCGCCCCCGAGTGGGAGGACCCCAAGGGCGTCCCGATCTCCGCGATCCTCTTCGGTGGCCGCCGCGCCTCCGCCGTGCCGCTGGTCACCGAGTCCTTCGACTGGAACCACGGCGTCTTCATCGGCTCGAACATCGCCTCCGAGAAGACCGCCGCCGCCGAGGGCAAGGTCGGCGAGCTGCGCCGCGACCCCTTCGCCATGCTGCCGTTCTGCGGCTACAACATGGGCGACTACATGGGTCACTGGGTCGACGTGGCCAAGGACAAGGACCAGTCCAAGCTCCCGAAGATCTACTACGTGAACTGGTTCCGCAAGAACGACGCGGGCAAGTTCGTGTGGCCCGGCTTCGGGGAGAACAGCCGCGTCCTGAAGTGGATCGTCGAACGCCTCGACGGCACCGCCGAGGGCGTCGAGACCCCGATCGGCATCCTGCCGACCGTGGCCTCCCTCGACACCGACGGCCTGGACCTGCCGGCCGAGGACCTCGACTTCCTGCTCACCGTCGACAAGGAGATCTGGCGCGACGAGGCCGCACTGGTCCCCGAGCACCTGAACACCTACGGCGACCACACTCCCAAGGAGCTGTGGGACCAGTACCACGCACTGGTCGAGCGCCTCGGCTAGTCACCCCGGCCACCCCGTGGCCCCCACCGGCCACCTCGTGGCCCCAAGAACCGCGGCCGGCTGTCCCCGGCCGAGGACCGACGCGGGATGTCCCGACTAGGATTCCCTGCGACCTTCCAAATAGGTCGTGTGCGTCTGCTGACGGCGGGCCTCCGTTTCTCGGAGGCTCGCCGTCATGCGTTCCGCCTCGTCGCGGAGCGCCGACAACTGCCGCTCCAGGTGCCGTTCCGGCGGATCCCCGCCCGGCGTGAGCCGGGTCCACCAGCGGGTGCGGTTGTAGCTGTCCACGCACTCCGGCACGTCCTGCCGGATCCCCCGGGACAGCGCGTGCACCGTCTCCGCGTCGCCCACCAGGACGTCCGCGACCCAGCCGGGGTCGAGCATCGCCCCGTACAGGTCCATCAGCTCGGTGAGCCGGCCCCCGGCGGCCGGCGTCAGCTCCACCTCCGCCAGGTACTGCCGCAACCGCTCGAAATCCGCGCGCAGCGTGCCCAGTTCCTCGGCCGCGTCCGGGACCGGCGGGAGGGCCGCCACCTCCGGCGGGGCGATCAGCGCGCCCGCGCCGTACAGCCCCGCGACCACCAGCGGCCAGAACGTCCCGGCCACCCCCGTCACGGTCAGGGTCAGCCCGGCCAGCCCGCCGGCGCAGCCCGCCAGGTTCTTCCTCGACTCCAGGTAGCCGAGGATCCGGGCCCCCGCGCCGCCGCCGCCGTTCCCACCCCTACTGGTAGCCACGGATCTCCTCGAAGGCGCCGTTCAGCGAACCGCCCCCATCGGTCGCGTCGAAGAGCCGCCCGCCGGTCAGCTCCGTGATGCGGGAGAGCTCCTTGCGGGAGGAGTCGCCGAAGAGCACCGCGAAGACCGGCGTGTGCTTCTGGGCGTCCGGCAGCCCCGCGTAGAAGGACTCGAACTCCTTCGCGCTGTCCCCGCTCTCCCCGTCGGTCATCAGCACGATCGAGGTGAAGGCGTCGGCGTTGCCCTTCCCCAGGTGCTGGTAGGCGGCCTTGAGGCTGCCGTAGACCGCCGTGCCCCCGTCCGCGTCCAGGGACTTCACGTCCCCGCGGATGGCGTCCAGGGCGCTGCCCGGGTTCCCCGGTTCGACGACGTGCGTCAGGACCTTCTTCACCCCGTCGCCGAAGGGCAGCAGCGTCACCTCCTCGCGGTCGCGGAAGCGCTGCCCCGTCCCCGAACTCCCCGTGCCCGTCAGCTCGGTGAGCGCGGCCTTCAGCCGCTTGATCCGGTCCCCGGCCATCGAGCCCGAGGTGTCCAGGACGTACACGGTCCGCGAGGGGCGGCGCAGTACGTTCTCGTACGAGCCCAGCAGCCCGTCCGCGACCGCCAGGCTGCCCGGGAACGGCAGCTCGCGCCGCTTGTCCGCGGCCAGGCCCGCCGCGGGCGCCACCGCCGGGGCCACCGGGCGGCGGAAGGTCCGCTCGGTGATCTCCTTCTGCGCCGCGTCGCCCCGCAGGTACCCGGTCAGCGCCCGGCCCGACTCGCGCGCCCCGGCCGGGGCCGAGGTCAGCAGGGTCAGCGGATAGCCGGCGGTGACCACCCCGTCGCGCGGGCGGATCACCGTCAGGCCGGCCTTGTCGTCCCGGTTCATGGACAGCAGCACCGACTCGTAGTTGACGAGGGCGTCCACGTCCGGCCGCTTGGCGTAGGCGGTGGCGAGCCAGCCCGAGGACCCGGACGTCAGCTTCTGGCCGGTGAAGAACTCCTTGAGCCGCGGGGCGGCCTTGGCCACGTCCGCCTCGGTCAGCGCGGACTGGGCCCCGGAGAGCCCGGAGGCGACCGAGACCAGCGCGGCGAAGCCCGAGTTGGAGCGCACCGGATCGGTCATCCCGTACGACAGCTTCCCGGCGGCCACCGCCTGGTGCACGGCCGACCAGGTCACCTCCTCCGGCTTCCAGCCGAGCCGGGCCATCGCCTCGGGCCGCACCCCCAGCGCGACCGGCGAGGACATCACCGGCGTCTCGGAGCTGAGCCGCTCCGCCGCCCCGGGCCGCAGCCGCAGGTAGTCGTTGGAGGAGAGCCAGATCGCGTCGTACTTCCCGTCGGCCTTGCCGGAGGCGACCTGCTCGGCCGCGTCCAGGGTGCCCGACCAGGTCAGCTCGACGGTGACCCCGGTGGCCTTCTTCGCCTGTTCCAGGACCGGACCCAGGTCCGCCAGCTCGCTGGAGGCCAGCACCCGCAGCTTGCCCTCCTGGTACCTGCTCTCCTTCGGCCGGTCCGGTCCGTCGGAGCCGTCCGAGGAGCAGGCGGTGGCGCCGAGCAGGGCGGCGGTCAGGGCGACGGCGGCCGCGAGCCGTCTGCGGAGCACGGCGCGGCGCCGGCTCATCGGGCGCCCCCTTCGAGGGCGCCCGCGGACCGGGTGCGCTCCAGGTAGCCGGAAGCGGCCCGGAGTTCGCCGGTCAGGGACTCGATGGTGGCGGCCATGTTCTCGGTGGCCTGCACCTTGAAGGTGTCGATGGTGTCGAGGGTCTGGTAGATCTGCGCGAACGCCGTGCGCAGGGTCTCCGCCCCCACGGCCGGATCGGCGGCGATCCGCTGGATCTCGCCGCTCTGCGTGGACAGCATCTGCGCGTTCCCGCGGATCAGCTCCTCGGTGGTGTCGCGCAGGGTGGTGACCTGCTCGATCACCTTGCGCTGGCTGTCGAGCGCGGAGGCCAGCATGACGGCGATCCGCAGGGCCGAGACCGTCGTGGTCGCGGCCCGGTCGACGCCCTTGACCAACTCGTCGTTGGTGCGCCGCACCACGTCCATCGCCAGGTACCCCTGCGCGCAGACGGCGAGCTGGGTCAGCAGGTCCTGGTGCTTCTGGCGGACCGGGAAGAGGACGTCCGCGCGCAGCGCGTCCGCCTGCGCGGGGTCGGTGTGCTCGGCCTCGGCGATCCGCTGCCCGATCGCCCCGTCGAGGGCGTCGGTCAGGACGACGTACTCCTGGAGCTTGCCCATCGTCTCCCAGAGCCGGGCGCGCTCGGTGTGCAGCGCGGCGTTGTCGCGGCGCAGCTCGTCCTGCCCGCCGCGCAGCGCGCCGACGATCCGGTTGAGGGTGGCCTGCGAGGAGGCGTACTTCGCCACGTGGTCGCGGAACCTGTTGCCGCCCGGGAGCTTGGCCAGGAGGCGGCGGGCTCCCTTGGCCGGGGTGTCGCGCGGATCCAGGTCCTCGACGGTGCGCCGCAACTCGACCAGCGAGCCGGCGACCCGGGCCTGCGCGTCCCCGCCCTCGGTGCTCAGCGAGCGCACGGCCCGCTCCAGCATCCGGTTGGACTGCTGGGAGGCGCCCCGGATGTCGGCGGCCCCGAGGCCGGCGATCTCGCCGATGCGCTGCGCGAACTCGGGGGAGCGGGCGTCGAGCCCCGCGAGCGAACCGACGTACTCCCCGGCCCGGCGGGCCATGTCGTCGCGGACCCCGTCCCGCAGCGGTACCAGGCCCGCGGCCTGTTCCGTGCGGATCGCGGCGACCGGTTCGGGCGCGGTCAGGACCAGCGGGCCGTCCCCGGAGGATCCGGGCCCCTCGGGAGGTGTCAGTGTCATGGCGTGTCCCCCTGCGCCTTGGCGCGCGCCGCGAGCGTCATCAGGATCTTGACGGTGGGCGTGTTCACCTGGCGGATTCCGGTGAGCTTCTGGTTGAGGTGGTCGGTGTGCGGGGCGGTGGCGGCGGTGAACTCGGCCATGCCGTCCTGCGGGCGCAGCCCGTGCTCGACCGCCAGCCGACGCAGGGTGGGATCGGTGGCCAGCAGGGCGCCGAGGTCCTTGGCCTTGTCGTTCAGCGGCACGAAGGTGTGCGCGGAGTTGACGGTGGTGTCGGGGTAGAGGACCACCACGCCGTCGACGTCGGCCGGCTGCTTCTGCAGCAGCAGCGCGGCCACCTGGGACTCGTACACCAGGATGAGCGGATCGCCGGCGCCGCTGATGAAGGCGCGGAAGGGATCGTCGGTGGAGGGCGCCAACGCGCCCTGTACGGCGATCAGCTTGCGCAGCAGCGGTGCGGTGCGCTCGATGCCCGCGTCGTCGGAGACGACCGTGCCGCTGTTGGCGACGTTGGAGGCCGCGGCGAGGAAGAGGGCGCCGGAGTTGGACGAGGCGGGGTCGGTGGTCCTGATGAACACCGTCCCGCTCAGGGCGGCGTCGGCGGCGGATCCGGGCAGCTGCTGCCAGGTGCGGTCCTCGGCGGCGGCCTTGAGGTAGGGGCCCATGAGGAGGGTGCCGGTGTGCTTGCCGGTCATCGTGACGAGCTTGTTGTCGGCGAGCACCTTGGCGGCGCTCGCCCGGGCCACGACGACGAGCGGCGAGTAGAAGGGACGGGTGGTCTGCGCGCCCTGGAGCTTGGCCTTGGCCTCGATCTCGCGGGCGGGCTCGCTGCTGCTGGGGAAGGCGAAGTCGTACTGGTCCAGGGGCAGTTTGTCCATCGCCCAGGACCCGGAGGTCTCCGTCTTGACGGTGTAGCCCTTGCCGGACAGGGCCTTCACCACGTCGGGATCGTCGAAGAACTCGGCCTTCTCCGAACCGATGACTCCCCGCACGGTCTTCGTTGCCGTGCGCTCTGTGCCCCGGTCTCCGTGGCCCACCAGGACGACGGCTATGACGCCGCCGATCAGGAGGACCGCCAGGGCGATTCCGAAGATGCGTCTCACGAGGGCAGCGTGCTCACGGAAACCCACATTCCGCGCGCGGTTGAGTGAACGTCAGGTGAGCAGGTGGTCCCACTTCGACCGCGGGTGAATCATCGGTGCATGAAGCGGGGCTCGGGCAAGGAACGCGAGGGCATGGGGCGACCATGAAGCAAGTGAGCGGGTGGCTGGCGGCGCTGGTGATGGTGGCCGCGGGGATGGTCTTCGTCCCCTTCGGCCTGTACGTGTGGGCGAGCAGCGGGCCCGACCCCGCCGGGGTGGCGGCGCGGCCGGTGGCCGAGGACGTGGCGGTGACGGGCTGCCGAATCGATCCGGCAAGCCATCGGGTGCTGGCCCGGGTCGAGGCGGTGAGCCGGACGGCGCGGGCGGGCTCGTACGCCGTGACCGTCGAGTTCCGCCGGGGCGCCGCGGGTGCTACGGGTGTCGCCGAAGCCGCCGACGTACCGGTGCGGTCCCTGGTGCGGGTCGCCGCCGTACGGCCGGGTGAGGTCGGCCGCGGCGAGGCGATCGGTCCGGCCTGGCCCGCCGGCGTGGTGCCCTGGTGCGGGGTGGCGGGGGTGGAGCTGGTCGCACCGGGCGGCTGAGCGGGGGCGAAGGGCGCGGGGGCGAAGGGCGCGGGCGCGAAGGGCGCGGGGAAGGAGCATGGCACCCGGTCCGAGGCCTCCGCGGCCCCGGACCGGGGCCGTCTAGAGGGCGCCTGCCGGGTCGGCGGCGGCGGAGTGCGCGTCCATGCGCTCGGCGGCGAGGATCGCGACGGCGGTGTCGGCGCGCGAGGCGGCGACGAGGAGCGCGCGGGCGGCGAGGTCGTGGGCGCGCTGGTGCAGGGCCCCGCGGTCGGCGTCCCCTGCGGCGGCGGGCCTGCCCTTGATCCGCGCGGGCACGCGCCCGCGCAGCCGGGCGACCTGGCCGGAGATCTGCTCGGCGGCCTCGTCCAGGCCCAGCTCGTCGGTCACGGCGAGGAGGGCGGACAGGTGTCCCGCGAGCTGGGTGTCCAGGGCTTCGCCACGGCTGCTGTGCGGGTAGTCGGCGCGGCCGCCGCCCATGCGGTGGACCGACTTGGTGCGGATCGGCTCGTACATGAGGGGGCCTCCTGCGGGGTCAGGAGACCATCCTACATTGGATCCGGTCTAAAGTTGAGCTGAATCCGGCTGCGGCTGCCGGCCGGTGCTAATGCTGGCTGTACCCGTCCAGGAAGGTGCCGATCCGGGTCACCGCGTCGGCCAGGTCCTTGGCGGCCGGCAGGGTGACGATCCGGAAGTGGTCGGGCTCGGGCCAGTTGAAGCCCGTACCGTGCACGACCATGATCTTCTCGGCCCGCAGCAGGTCGAGGACCATCTGGCGGTCGTCCTTGATCTTGTAGACCGAGGGGTCCAGCTTCGGGAAGAGGTACAGCGCGCCCTTGGGCTTCACGCAGGTGATCCCCGGGATCTGCGTGAGCAGGTCGTAGGCGGTGTCGCGCTGTTCCAGGATCCGCCCGCCGGGCAGGACGAGGTCGTTGATCGACTGCCGTCCGCCGAGCGCGGTGGCGATGGCGTGCTGCGAGGGCATGTTCGCGCACAGGCGCATGTTCGCCAGGATCGTCAGGCCCTCGATGTACGACGAGGCGTGCTGCTTGGGCCCGCACACCGCCATCCAGCCGGACCGGTAGCCGGCGACGCGGTAGTTCTTGGAGAGCCCGTTGAAGGTTAGCGTCAGCAGGTCCGGCGCGATGGCGGCGGTGTTCGTGTGCGTGGCGCCGTCGAAGAGGATCCGGTCGTAGATCTCGTCCGAGCAGACGATCAGGTTGTGCCGGCGGGCGATGTCGGTGAGCCCGCGCAGCATCTCGTCGTCGTAGACCGCGCCGGTCGGGTTGTTCGGGTTGATGATCACGAGCGCGCGGGTGCGGTCGGTGATCTTCCGCTCGATGTCGGCCAGGTCCGGCATCCAGTCGGACTGCTCGTCGCAGCGGTAGTGGACGGCGGTGCCGCCGGCCAGCGAGACGGAGGCGGTCCACAGCGGGTAGTCGGGCGCTGGGACGAGCACCTCGTCGCCGTCGTCCAGCAGCGCCTGCATGGACATCTGGATCAGCTCGGAGACCCCGTTGCCGATGTAGATGTCCTCGACGTCCAGGTCGATGCCCTTGGTCTGGTAGTGCTGCATCACCGCGCGGCGCGCGGACAGCAGCCCCTTCGCGTCCCCGTAGCCGTGGGCCGTGCCCAGGTTGCGGAGCATGTCCTCGAGGATCTCGGGCGGGCACTCGAAGCCGAAGGCCGCCGGGTTGCCCGTGTTGAGCTTGAGGATGCGATGACCTGCTGCTTCGAGCCGCATGGCCTCTTCGAGCACGGGCCCGCGGATCTCGTAGCAGACATTGGCGAGTTTCGTTGACTGGATCACCTGCATGGCGGGAGCTTACGGGGCCGGGCGCCCCGGCGCTGCGGGATTCGGCCCGCCGGGTGAAGGGCGAATTGCCCTGTTTCGCGGAATGGGCGGGGTGGGGTGGGTCGCGCCCTTGGAAACGTGGGTGTGCCCGCGTTCCGACCTGCGGAATGGCGTGGGGGCGGGCGCCGGCCGTGCACCGGTGTTGCGCTCGTCACGCCGCCCTAGAGGACGGCGTACGTCGTCTGCATGAAGCCCGCGTCCAGGACCTTCGCGGCGGTCAGCTGGAGGTCGATGTCCCGCTCCAGGGCGCCGAAGAGGGGCAGGCCCTCGCCGATCAGGACCGGGGCGGTGGTGATGATCAGCTCGTCCAGGAGCCCCTCCCGCAGGAAGGACTGGATCATCCTGCCGCCGTCGACGTACACCGTGCGCGCCCCGTGCCCGGTCAGATCGGCCAGCAGCTCCGCCAGCGAGCGGTGGACGGTGACGCGCGGGTCGTCGGTGCTCAGCCCGGTGCTGAGGACCACGACGCGCTTGCCCTCGTACGGCCAGAAGCCGAAGGTGAGGACCTTCTCGTAGGTGCGGCGGCCCAGGGCGACGGTGTCGATCCCGGCCACGAACTCCAGGTAGCCGGTCTCCCCGGCCTGCGCGCCCCGCATGGTGAGCCACTCGATGTCGCCGTCGGGACGGGCGATGAACCCGTCGAGGCTGACCCCGATGGTCGCGGCGGTCCGGAACGGCCGGTCGGTGGGGGCGGCCGGCTCGGCGGCGGGGTCGATCCGGTAGCTGGTGGGGTCGCCGGCGCCGTCGGCGTCGCTCATGAAGGGGTGCTCCTGGAGTGGCGGAACGATCGTTCGATCATTCAAGCACGCCGTCGCCTCAGCGCTCGATGATCGCCAGCGGGATCTCGCGCGCGGTGCGGCCCTGGTCGTCCTCGAAGGGGGGCCACAGGGCGGTCAGTGCCGGCCAGTAGGCCTCGCGCTCCGCGGCGGTGGCCGGGCGGGCCTTGGCCTGGACGGGGGTCGGGCCCGTCTGGACGCGGACCTCGGGCTCCGCTTCGAGGTTGCGGTACCAGTCGGGATGGTCCGGGGCGCCGTCGGCCGAAGCGGCGACGATCAGGCGGCCCTCGTCCTCGACGTAGATCAGTGGGGTGCGGGCCGTGCGGCCGCTGACGCGGCCGAGGGTGGTGAGCAGGAGGGTGGGGACGCCGTGCCAGAGGTGACCGTCGACCCCGCCGGTGGCCACGTACGCGCGTACGTGCGCCAGCTCCCGCTCGCCCCGCGGGTCCGCGGGGTGGTCCCAGTCGGCGTGGTGGTTCTGCATGGGCGGGCCCTGCCCTCCGTGGTGCGGGTACGTGCCGCTCGGTGCGGACGCGAGCGGGTGTGAGGGGCTAACGAGGCGCCGCGGCTTCCGTCACGATGGCCGGCCCGTCGCGAGGGCCGGCACCGGCATCGGCGCCGGGCCCCCGCGGGCGGCGCTCAGGCCAGTTCGGCCCGCTCGATCAGGACCGCCTCGGCCGGCACGTCGCCGTGGCCGCCCGCGCGGCCCGTCCTGACGGCGGCGATGGCGTCGACGACCTCCCGGCCCTCGGTGACCGTCCCGAAGACGGCGTAGCCGAAGCCGCCCGGGGTCGGGGCGGTGTGGTCCAGGAAGGCGTTGTCGGCGGTGTTCACGAAGAACTGCGCGGTGGCCGAGTGCGGGGCGCTGGTGCGGGCCATGGCGACCGTGTACTTCGTGTTCTTCAGGCCGTTGGCCGCCTCGTTCGCCACCGGGGCCCGGGTGGGCTTCTGGTTCATGTCCGGGGTGAAGCCACCGCCCTGGTTCATGAACCCGGGGATGACCCGGTGGAAGATCGTTCCGGCGTAGTGGCCGCTCTCGACGTAGGAGAGGAAGTTCGCCACGGTCGCGGGAGCCCGCTCCTCGTCGAGGTCGATCACGATGGCGCCGAGGTTGGTGGTCAGTTTGACCTTGGGCATGGGAGGTCCGGTCCCTTCTGGGGGCGTGGAGCTGGCGGGAGGGGCGGATCCTGGGTGCGGACCCTGGCGTGGATCCCGGTGTGGATCTTCCGTTTAGCTTCGCAGACCTGGCAATACGTGCCAACGGGCAGGGGTGGGGGTCGTGCGCAGGACCGGGGGAGGGCGTGCGGAAGCCCCGGGGACGGGGCCCCCGGGGCTGCTTCGAGGGGGCGGCCTACGGGAGGTAGCGCTCGATGACCGCCGGACCCTCCTTCTCCATCAGCTCGCGCGCCTTTTCGAGCCGCTCCGGAGTCGGGTCCTGTCCACGCGCCATCACGAGGTCTTCGGGGTCGTAGGGCCGCTCTCCGCCGGAGAAGAGCTTGGCCGGCCGGCCGGGCTGCTGGTCCGTGTCACTGTCCATCGGTACCTCCTCCACTGCCCCCTGGCCCCATCCTGCGGCGCCCCGTCCTTGAACGCACGTCGGCCGTGTACGTCGGCCCGTGCGCGGTGGTCCGTACGACGCGCTAGGCGACGGTCAGCGTCAGCAGCGCACCGGCCGCCACCAGGGCCCCGCAGATGATCAGGTTGACCAGCTTGTGCTCCATGAACACCGCGACGAACTCGCGGATCGTCGCGCTCGGCCAGAAGTACGCCGCCGTCGGCGACCCGAGCACCTGCCCGTTGACCCGTGCCTTGCGCGCCATCATCGCGGCGCGGAAGGCGTGGAAGTTGTTCGTGACGACCACGCAGCGGTACCCCGGCACGGTCTCGGCCATGATCCGCTCGCTGAACAGGAGGTTCTCCTCCGTGGTCCGCGAGCGGTCCTCCAGGCGCACGTGCTCGGCCGGCACGCCCTCCGCGATCAGCCAGTCCGCCATCGCCCGGGCCTCGGCGACCTTCTCGTTCGACCCCTTGCCGCCGGAGGCCAGCAGCAGCGGGGCCGGGCCGCCGCGGGCCGTCTGGGCCGCGTGGATCTGCATGCCCTTGCGCAGCCGGGACGCCAGCAGCGGCGGCACCCGGTCCCCGCCGATCAGGCCGGAGCCCAGCATCACCACGAAGTCGACGTCACCGCGCACCCTGATCCGCCCGTAGAGGTAGGCGTAGCCGAGGAAGCAGAGGAAGAGGAAGGAGACGTAGAGCGAGATCAGCAGCACCGTGGCGACGGGGACGGCGAGCGCGTCCGACTCCGTGGCGAGGGCCAGCGCCGTCAGCACGAGCAGCCCGACGATCGCCAGCCCGGCGAGCAGCGACAGGAGGTTGGCCAGCGCGACGCCCTCCTTGCGGGCCATCGTCACGCCGTTGGCGATCAGGAACAGCGCCAGCGCGACCACCCCGAGCGTGGGGACCGCGAGGACCAGCGGGGCCACGAACCGGCCGCTGCCGGCGGGCAGGCGGTCGATCTGGGACAGCACCGCCACCGAGAGGCTGATGCAGGTCAGGCCCAGGTAGACGGCATTGCGAAAACGCCGCCGGTCCTCTCGGACGCTTATCCAGAAGAGGAGGAAGAACAGGCCGGACACCACGAAGGCGAACATGTCGCCCATCGTAGGTGCCGGGCCCGTGACGGCCGCGCCCGCGCCCGGGGTCGCGGCCGCCTCCCCACCGCCGGCGGCGGCCGCGCCTCAGAAGAAGGTGCGGACGAACTCGGTGACCGTCCCGTCCGCCGCCACGACCGGGACCAGCTGCCACTTCTCGAAGATCGTGCACGGGTGGGACATGGCCAGCCCCACCAGGTCGCCGACCTCCAGGTCCCCGGCGCCGTCGGTCTCCAGCCAGGCGTGCTGGTCGGAGAGCTTCACCAGCCGCACCCCGTCGGCCGGGCGCTCGACCCCGTCGAGGGCCCCGCGCACCACCTCGGGCACCGGCAGCCCGAGGTCGTAGGACACGTCCCGCTTGCCGGCGTTCAAGAACGCCTGGGTGGGGGAGGGGCGGGAGACGACCTGGGCCCAGAGCCGGAAGGCGGGGAGCAGCCCGCCCTCCTCGGGCACCCGGTTGAAGGGGGTCAGCTTGGTGTACCAGTCGTGGTCGTGGGAGACGTACGCGCCGGAGCGCAGCAGCTTCAGGACCGGTCCGGACAGCGGCGGCAGCTCGGCGAAGGTCTCGGCGACGGCGTCGAACCAGGAGCTGCCGCCCGCGCTCAGCACGATCTCCTCGCCGGGAGCGAGGGCGCCGAAGCGGCCCTCCGCGTCCAGGGCGACGGTGAGGGCGGTCAGGCGGCGCAGCCAGGCGGTGACCTTCGCGGGGTCCGCGTCGGGCACCTCGGCCTCGTAGCCCGCGACGCCGACCAGGCGCAGGGTGGCGGTGCGGGCGACCGCGTCCGCGACGGCGCGGCACTCGTCCTCGGTCCGGGCGCCGGTACGGGCCCCCTCGCCGGCGCCGAGTTCGACGACGACGTCCACGGGGCGGGTGGCGCCGGTCTCCGCGAGGGCCCGGTCCATCAGCTCGACCCCGCGCACGGAGTCGACGTAGCAGACGAACCGGAACTCCGGGTCGGCCGCCAGCTCGGCGGCGACCCAGCGCAGGGCGGCGGCGTCGACGAGCTGGTTCGCCAGGAAGATCCGCTGGATCCCGAAGGCGCGGTACACGCGGGCCTGGTGGGGCATGGCGGCGGTGATGCCCCAGGCGCCGTGCTCCAGCTGGCGCTCGAAGAGCTGCGGGGACATGCACGTCTTGCCGTGCGGGGCGAAGGCGAGGCCGTGGCGGGCGGTGTAGCGGCCGAGCACGGCGAGGTTGTGCGCGAGGGCGTCGGCGTCCAGGGTCAGGACGGGCGTGGTGAACCCGCCCGTGTGCAGGTCGCGGCGCTGGGCGGCCAGCTCGCCGACGGTGAGGCCGGCGGCCTCGGCGTCCGGGGGCAGGCCCTTGAAGCGGTGGTCGACCGGTTCGTCGGCGAGCCGCGCGACGGCGCTGGCGGCCTTCGGGGGCTTCGGGGCCGTCTCGGCCTCCGTGACGTCCGTGGCGTGGGCGTCGTCTGCGGTGGGCCTGGCGGCGTGGGCCGCTTCGGCGGGGGCGTGGGCCATGGGTGCCTCCTCGCGTTGCGGTTGATGCAACGGTCGTTGCCGGTTGTGGCTCCCGCTGTCTAACATCCCGGATGACGGCGGGTCAACGCGGCCCGCTCGCCCTGCCCGGCTCGGGGGCGGGGGAAGATCAGGGGAGCCGCATGAGCCAGTCGGTCGACCGCGCGCTCGCCATCCTGCCGCTCCTCGCCCGCGGACCGGCGGACCTCGGCGGCGTCGCGCGCGAGCTGGACGTCCACAAGAGCACCGCCCTGCGCCTGCTGCGCACCCTGCACGCGCACGGCCTCGTCTACCGCCAGCCCGACGGCCGCTACCGCCTCGGCGCGCACCTCTTCGCCCTCGCCGCCGAGGCCGTCGAGAACCTCGACGTGCGCGAGATCGCCCACCCGCACCTCGCCGAACTCGGCGCCCGCACCGGTCACACGGTGCACCTGGCGGTCCACCAGGACGACGAGGTCGTGTACATCGACAAGGTCGACAGCCGTTACCCGGTGCGCATGTACTCGCGCATCGGCAAGCCCGTCCCGCTGACCGTCGCCGCCGTCTCCAAGGTGCTGCTCGCCGACCTGCCGGAGCCGGAGCGCCGCGCACTGGCGGCGCGCGTCGAGTACCCGCGGTACACGGCCCGCTCGACCCCGGACGCCGAGGCCTTCCTGCGCGAGCTGGACCTCGTACGGGACCAGGGCTGGGCGGCCGATCTCGGCGGGCACGAGGAGTCGATCAACTGCGTGGGCGCGCCGGTGCGCGGGGCGGACGGGCGGGCCGTCGCCGCGATGTCGCTGTCGGCGCCCGGCGTGGTCGTCAGCGCGGAGGAACTGCTCGACCTGCTGCCGCTGGTGCGCGCCGGCGCCGAGGCCATCAGCAGGGAGTACGCGGGCTCGACCCCGCCCCCGCCGCCCGCCGTGTCCGGGGCCTGAGCCCGGCCTCCGCCACGTCCGACAGCCCGCGGTCCCGCCGGACGGTGGAGCTGTCCGGCGGGACCGCGGGGTGCTGGTCACGCGGTGCTAGGCGGTGCAGTACTGCGCGGCCTTGCCGATCGAGCGGTACATGCAGTCGGCGTTCTCCAGGAGTTGGAGCACCGCGTCCTTGTTGCGCGCGGTCTCGCGGTCGATGACCTCGTCGGGCGGGTAGAACCCGCCGCCGCTGCCGGACTCGCCGGGGTACATCTCGAAGGTGTAGGTGAAGATCTTCTGCGAGCCCCACAGCCAGTCGTCGATGGTCCCGTCCGTGATGTACAGGTCGCTCGACTGCTCGGGGGTGTAGCCGTTGCTCGCGGCCATGCTGGTGCCGATCTTCTTGTAGACCGCGAGGTCGTCCGCCGTCAGGCCCGGGGCGGTGTCGTTGTAGGTCCAGCCGTACGGCCACAGGACCAGCTGGCTGTAGGTGTGGAAGTCGATGGACGCCTTGATCTGCTGCTTGCCGCCGACGATCCGGCCGCGCACGAAGTCCGCGACCACCTTGACCTCGGGCGCCGACTCGGCCGCCGCGCCGCGGTAGGTCTCGGATCCCTTGCTGCCGGAGGAGCCGCCGCAGCAGCCCCACTTGTAGTTCCAGTTGCGGTTCTCGTCGGTGCCGACGGCGGAGGAACCGGAGTTGGGCTGCCGGTTCTTGCGCCAGGACCGGTAGGACCCGGAGGCGATGTCGTACTCGCCGCCGTCCGGGTTGAGGTCCGGCACGACCCAGATCTCGCGGTCGTTGACCATGCTGGTGATCCGGGGGTCGGTGCCGTACTTGGACCCGAACTCCTTGAGCAGGTACAGGGCCATCTCGACGGTGAGGTGCTCGCGCGCGTGCTGGTGCGCGGTGAAGAGGACCTCGGGCTCGTTCTCGTCGGTCGCGACGTTGTCGCTGATCTTGATGGCGATGATGTCCCGGCCCTCGTAGGACTTTCCGATGACCTTCTTGCTCATGATCGAGGGATAGGCCGCGAGGTCCTGGTTGATCTCCGCCGTGGCCTCGGCGTAGTTGTGGTACCGGGAGTCGGCCGAGGGGAAGTCGAAGGGGGCGGCGGCGATGCCGGGCATCGAGCGGTCCGGTGGCCCGGCCAGCGCGGTCAGCTGGTAGCCGCGTGCGCGCAGGGCCTTGGCCTGCATCGGGTCGGCGCTGACGACGACGGTGTGGTCGTCGACCTCGTCGATCGACACGCCGGTGGTGAGCAGCGCCGTACGGTCGGCGGCCGAGGAGGGGCCGTGGACGCGGTACTGGACGATCTGCTCGTCCTGGGTCTGGGTGGAGGGGGTGGTCGGTGGCGAGGCCGTGGCCGCGCTCATGCCGTAGGCGGGTGCGCCGAGCGCGAGCGCCAGCAGGGTCGCCGTGACGGCGGCCCTTCGGCGGGCGTGGAGCCGCATGCGTTCTCCTGGGTGGGGAGTGTGGGGGTAGCCGTGCGGACGCGCACAGCGTCCGCCCGTGGCATGTCCAGGTCAAGAGTCGGTATCCGGTCATGGGCCGGTATCCGGCCACCCCCACACGTACCCGCTACGGCAGGCCGTGTACGTGCGGACCCACCGCGTTGGACCAAGCGCTACCCGCTTTGGCGTCCCAGTTGGTCGACCAGGTCATCGCGCCGCGCAGCCCCGGGTAGGTCTTGGACGGCTTGAAGGATCCGCAGTTCGTGCCCTTGGCCAGGCAGTCCAGCGCGTTGTTCACGACGGTCGGCGAGACGTAACCGCTGCCCGCGCCGCTGGGCGAGGCCGGCACGCCCAGGCCCACCTGCGAGGGGGCGAGCCCGCCCTCCAGCTGGATGCAGGCCAGCGCGGTGAGGAAGTCCACCGAGCCCTGGGAGTAGACCTTGCCGTCGCAGCCGAGCATCGCGCCGCTGTTGTAGTACTGCATGTTGACGACGGTGAGGATGTCCTTGACCGCGAGCGCCGTCTTGAAGTAGCCGCCCTGCGTCGACTGCATGTCGATGGTCTGCGGGGCCATGGTGAGGACGAAGGACGGACCGGCCTTCTGGGCCAGGGAGCGCAGCGCCTGGGTCATGTAGGTCGGGTTGAGGCCGTTCTCCAGGTCGATGTCGATCCCGCTGAAGCCGTACTCCCGCATCAGGGCGTAGGCCGAGTTCGCCAGGTTGTTCGCCGAGGCGGAGTCGTTGACCGAGATCGTGCCCTTCTCGCCGCCGATCGAGAGGACGACCGACTTCCCGGCCGCCTTCTTCGCCGCCACGTCGGCCTTGAACTGCGCGACCGTGTAGCCGCCGAGGCCGGCCGAGTCGAGGTTGAAGGAGATGGCGCCGGGCGTGGAGGTGGCGTCGGCGAAGGACACCGCGATGATGTCGTACTGCGCCTGGACGTCGGAGAGCTTCTGGACGGTCGCGCCGTTGTTGAAGTTCTGCCAGTAGCCGGTCAGCGCGTGCTTGGGCACGGACGGGTTCGGATCGGGGTCGCCCCCGCCGCCGGTCGTGGTGCCGTTGACGGGCGCCGAGCGCGGCCCCTCGCCCGCCTGGTTGTACGCGCTCACCTGGAGGGAGTACGTCGTGGACGCGGCCAGGTTCTGGAGCTGGGCCGAGGTGGCCCCGGTGACCGTCTTGACCCGGACGCCGTCCTGGTAGACGTAGTAGCCGCTCGCGCCGCTGACCGCGCCCCACGAAAGGGTGAGCGCGTTCTGGCTCTGGCCGGAAACCGCGAGGGCGGCCGGGGCGCCGGGGACCGAGGGCCCCGGATCGGTGCCGCCGCCCCCGTCCGGGCCGAAGACGCTGAAGTCGTCGGCGTAGTAGGCGCTCTGGCCGTACCAGCCGTGGGTCCACACGGTGACCTGGGTGGTGTTCGGGCCCGTGGTGAAGGTGGTGGACAGCTTCTGCCAGCCGGAGCCCGAGCCGGGGGTCCAGGTGGAGACGTCCTGGGTGCCGGTGCCGGTCGCGCCGAGGTAGACGTACGAGCCCTGGACCTGCGTGCTCAGGGTGTAGGTCGAGTTCGGCTTGACCGTGACGCTCTGGCTGCACTGGGCGTTGTCCTGGCCCGCCGGCGTGGCCTTGAGGGCGCCGGTCCCGGCGAAGACGGGGGAGGAGACGGCCGCGCCGCTGGAGCCCGTACAGCTCCAGTTGGACAGCCCGGACTCGAAGCCGCCGTTGCGGGCGACGTTCACGTCGGCGGCCTGCGCGGTGCCGGCGGCGAGGGCCGTGAGCCCGGCCGCCGTGAGGGTGGTGGCGCCCAGCAGGGCGAGCGTGCGGATGCGTTTCACGGAGGACTCCGGTGGGGGGAGTGGGACGGCGGGGAGGGGGGAAGGCGAGGGGGAGCGGCGGTGCGGGGCAAGTGGGGTGCCCCGTCGGCGCGTTGGCGGTGGAAGGCGGTCGAAGGTGGTAGCCAAGTTGGTCCAGACCAATCTCCGTGTCAAGAGTCTTTGTGATGTGGCTGGAATTGGTCAGTCTTCGGTTCCTTGTTGTCCCGGTTTCCAGCCACCTGTGACACGTGCCCGCGGCACGGGAATCGGCAAGCCCCTGCCCCGCCAGGGAGGACGCGGATATGGTGCTCGGGCAGGAGGGAAGCGCGTCGGTCGTTTGCGGTCGCGCAGCATGTGCGCGGACGCGCCGGACCCGTGAACGTCCGTGGCGCACGGGGTGAACAGGGGGATTCGCGTGCCGACCGCCATCGCTGTCACCAGTGCCGATCTGGTGCTGCCCGCCCCCGACCGGCACACCCCGGCGGGCGTCGTGCTGCACCCGCCGGAGCAGTTGGACCTGGAGGGCGCGCTCGCCGAAACCACGGCCCTGTTGGAGCGCCACGGGCACGTCGTGGCCGTCGTGCCGACCTGGTTGCCCGCCGCCACGGTCCGTCGGCTGCACACCGTACGGGCCATCCTGGAAAGCGACCGGATCGCGCTCATCGGCACCGATCTGCCGCCGCTGGCGACCGCCCTGCTGGTGCGTCAGCTGCGCCAGCTGAGCGTGTGCGATTTCAGTCCCGGAATCATTGCGTCCGCCGCTCGGCTGCTCTCCCACTACATCTACGCGGGCGCCCTCCTGGGCAGCGTGGCCAAGCTCGACCGGGTGCCGGTCGGCCTCAAGGCCCACGCCAGGTCCTGGAGCCCGAGCGCCCAGTTCGCCGTCCTGGCCAACCCCGAACCCCACCTGGTCAAGCTCGGCGGTTCGAGCGGGGGCGGCGGGGCGCACGGCGGAGGGGGAGTCGCCCTGCCCCCCGGCCCCGGCTTCGCCACGCACCTCACCTTCGCCCGCGGTCAGCTCGCCTCCGACTGGGTCACCGCCGAACTGGCCCCCGCCTGGCAGGTCCAGGGGGTGATGGAGAATCCGCTGCCCGCCGACTCGCCCGCCTGGTGGGCCACCGGCAAGCTCGTCGAGTTCGCCGCGGCCATCCCCGACATCGCCATGCTCTACCAGCTGGTCGCCTCCGTCCGCCGCGAGCGCTGCCGCTGGTGCGGGGCCGAACTCATCGGCGACCGCTGCGGATTCTGCGCCGCCCCGCTCGCCGCCCCCGCCGCCGCACCCTCCTCCGCCGCACCGTCCACCACCGTCCCCGGAGCCCGCTCCGCGGACGGCCCCGCGTCCCGTCCCAGATCCTGACCGGCCCGAACGAAGAACGACGAGGTAGTCCCGGCCATGAACTCACGCCAGCGCCGCGGCGTCATCCTGCTGCTCCTGTCGGTCCTGTGCGCCCTCGGCGCCATCGCCGGGGTGCTGATGGTGATCGGCGACGTCAACTCGAAGGTCGGCCCCGAGGTCGTGGCGTACCGGGCCAAGGGCGACATAGCCCCGTACAGCCCGCTGAACGCGGGCCAGTTCGAGGAGATCAAGATGCCCAAGCGCTGGCTCTCCACGACCGCGATCACCGACCTGGGCGCCGTCCGGGACAAGATCGCGCTCACCACCCTGCGCAAGGGCTCGCTGCTCCAGAGCGACATGGTCGTCGACAAGCCGCAGCTCCAAGCCGGTGAGCAGGAGATCGCCATCATGATCGACGCGGCGACCGGAGTGGCCGGAAAGATCTACTCCGGCGCCAAGGTCAACATCATCGCCACCTTCAAGGGGGCCAAGGAGAGCGATCCCGCCCGCTCGGTGATCATCGTCGCCAACGCCCGCGTCATCAACGTCGGCAAGCTGACCTCCCTCGACAAGGACGGCAGCCGCACCGGACCGGCCGAGGTCGTGCCGATCACCTTCGCCCTGAACACCAAGGACACCCAGCGCGTCGCCTACGCCGAGTCCTTCGCGGCGCACGTCCGCCTGGCCCTCGTGGCCCCCGGCGCCGAAACGGCGCCCGCCCCGAGCGATCGCACGTACACCCTCGACGGGGACAAGTGAGGCCCGGATGACCACCCGAATCCTCCCGGCGGTCGGTGACCCGGAGGCCGCCCGCTCCATCATCACCCTGCTCAGCCAGCTCCCCGAGGCGGAACCGGCCGCCCCGGTGCCGGACTCCACCTCGCTCCTGGACACCCTGGCCCGGCTGGCCGCGGAATCCCTCGACGAACTGCCCGAGGTGGTGCTGGTCCACGAGCGGATCGGCCCCGTCCCGGCCCTGGAACTCATCCGCGACGTCGCCCTGCGCTTCCCGGCCGTCGGCGTCATCCTGGTCAGCTCCGGAGCCGGCCCCGGCCTCTTCTCCGCGGCCATGGACTCCGGCGCGCGCGGCCTGATCGGGCTGCCGCTGGCCTACGAGGAGCTCGCCGCCCGCGTCCAGGCCGCCGCCCAGTGGTCCGTGGGCGTACGCCGCCACCTGGGCCGCGGCCCCGACGTCCTGGCCGGCCCCGGCGGCCGCGTGGTCACGGTCACCGGAGCCAAGGGCGGGGTCGGCGCCACCTTCACCGCCGTCCAGTTCGCGCTGGCCGCGGCCGCCGCCGGCCGGCGCACCGCACTGGTGGACATGGACCTCCAGGCCGGGGACGTGGGCTCGTACCTCGACGTGCAGTTCCGGCGCTCCATCGCCGACCTCGCCGGGATCCAGGACATCTCGCCCCGGGTGCTCCAGGACGCGGTGTACGAGGACCGCACCGGCCTCGCCCTGCTGCTGGCCCCCGGCGAGGGCGAGCGTGGCGAGGAGGTCGACGAGCGGGCCGCCCGCCAGGTCATCACCGCCCTGCGCGGACGCTACGACCTCGTCGTCATCGACTGCGGCACCCAACTGACCGGCGCCAGCGCCACCGCCGTGGAGAGCGCGGACGTGGCGGTCCTGGTCACCACCCCGGACGTGGTCGCCGTACGCGCCGCCAAGCGGATGGTGCGGATGTGGGAACGGCTCCAGATCCGCAAGGCGGAGGAGACCTCCCTGGTCGTCAACCGCTGGACCAAGCACACCGAGATACAGCCCTCGCTCATCCAGAAGATCACCAAGACCCGGGCCACCCGGACCCCGGTCCCCGCGGCCTTCAAGGAGCTCCAGGCCGTCGTGGACGCGGGCCGCGTCCAGGACCTCGACAACCGCTCCACCGTCAAGCAGGCCCTGTGGACCCTGGCCGGGGAGCTGGGCCTGCTCGCCGCCCCGGACGCCGACGAGCCGCCACCGACGCCCGGCGGCGCCCTCGCGGTGCGCGCGGGCGGACCCGTGGCCCGGCTGCGCGGCGGCGACCGCGGCGCGGTGGGCCCGTGGCGGCGCCGGACCGGGGAGGGCTGAGGGGTGCGCGCCGGGGGGCGCCGCACGGACCGGGTGCGTGCGGGCGGCGACCGGGGGCAGGTGGCCATCGAGTTCCTGGGGACGGTGCCGCTGATCCTGCTGCTGGTGGTCGCGGTGTGGGAGTGCGTGCTGATCGGCTACGCCTTCTCGCTCGCGGGCAACGCGGCGGACGAGGCGGCGCGCGCCGGCGCCGCCCGCGGTGACGGCGCCTGCGCGGCGGCCGCGGGGCGGCACATCGGCGGCGCCTGGCGGATGACCTCCAGCTGCGGGACCTCCGGCGACATCTACAAGGCGACCGTCACGCTCAACCTCCCCGTGCTCTACCCGGGGTTGAACATCGGGGTCCCCATCGTCGGCGAGGGCGGCTCGGCCAAGGAGAGCGCGAGGTGAGCGGCGACGTGTCCAGGAACGAGTCCGGGAACGAGTCCAGGAACGAGCCCAGGAACGAGCCCAGGAACGTGTTCCGTGACGCCTTCGGGAAGGCGTTGCGGAACGGGCGGGGCGCGCGCGCCGACCGGGGCCAAGTCGCCCTGGAGTACATCGGGTTCGTCCCCATCGTGCTCTTCGTCGGGCTCTGTGGCATCCAGCTGGGCTGGATCGGCTACGTCCACGAGCAGGCCGACACCGCGGCCCGTACGGCCGCCCGCGTGGAAGCCCGTTACGGCGAGGGCGGCGAGGCGGCGGGCCGGGCCGCGATCAGCGGCGGTCTGGCCTCGCGCGCCCGGGTCGTGGTCTCGAAGAACGCCGACGCGGTGACGGTGACGGTGACGATCTCCGTCAATTCCATCGTCCCCGGGCTGAGCGTGCCCGACGCCACCCGCACCGCGATCATGCCCAACGACGACCCGGAGGTGACCGGACCATGAGCCTGCGTTCCCGGGTCAACACCCCCGACGACCGGCACGGCCCGCGCGAGGACGGCCGCCTGGTCTCCGCGTACCGCGCCAAACTGCTGGAGGAGATCGACCTCGCCGAGATGTCCGCGCTCGCGCCCGCCGAGCGCCGGGCGCGCCTGGAGCGCGTGCTCGGGCACATCATCAGCCGCGAGGGCCCGGTCCTGTCCACCGCCGAGCGCGCCCAGCTGATCCGCCGGGTCGTCGACGAGGCCCTCGGTCTCGGCGTGCTCGAACCGCTCCTGGAGGACCCCTCGATCTCCGAGATCATGGTCAACGGCCCCGACCAGATCTTCGTGGAGCGCGGCGGCCGGGTGGAGCAGCTCCCGCTCCGCTTCGCCTCCCACGACCAGCTCATGCAGACCATCGAGCGGATCGTCTCCACCGTCAACCGCCGCGTGGACGAGGCCAATCCGATGGTCGACGCGCGGCTGCCCAGCGGTGAGCGCGTCAACGTCATCATCCCGCCGCTGTCACTGACCGGCGCGACCCTCACCATCCGCCGCTTCCCGCGCGCCTTCACCCTGCACGAGATGATCGGCCTCGGCTCGCTCGACGAGCAGATGCTGCTCCTGCTCTCCGGGCTGGTGCAGGCGAAGATGAACGTGATCGTCTCCGGCGCCACCGGCACCGGCAAGACCACCCTCCTCAACGCCCTCTCGGGGCTGATCCCGGAGGGCGAGCGCATCATCACCATCGAGGACTCCGCCGAACTCCAGCTCCAGCAGCCCCACGTGATCCGCCTCGAATCGCGACCGGCGAACGTCGAGGGCAAGGGCCGCATCACCATCCGCGACCTCGTCCGCAACTCCCTGCGCATGCGCCCCGACCGCATCATCGTCGGCGAGGTCCGCGGCGGCGAGACCCTCGACATGCTCCAGGCCATGTCCACCGGCCACGACGGCTCGCTCGCCACCGTCCACGCGAACAGCTCCGAGGACGCCCTGATGCGCCTGCAGACCCTCGCGTCCATGTCGGAGGTCGAGATCCCCTTCGAGGCGCTCCAGGACCAGATCAACAGCGCCGTCAACGTCATCGTCCAGCTGACCCGCTTCGGCGACGGCTCCCGCCGGATCACCGAGATCTCCGTCCTCGAATCGCACGGCCGCGAACCCTTCCGGATCACCACGGTGTGCCGCTACGCCGCCCAGCCCCCGGGGCCCGACGGCCGCGTCCTCGGCCACTTCGAGTACCGCCCGCTGCCGCGCCGGGTCGCGGACCGGCTGTACATGAACAACCAGCCGGTCCCGCAGGCCTTCGGCGTCGCGGCGGCCGGCGGCGGCCAGCCCTATGAGGGGCACCAGGCGCCGTACCAGGCGTACCAGCCGCACCAGCCGCGGTTCGAGGGGCACCAGCCGACGTACCCGCCGGCGCTCCAGCCGCCGTACCCCCACGATCCGCTCGATCCGCTCGACCCCCGGACCATCCTGTGAACGCTCTCGTGCTCCTCACCCTCGGAGCCACCCTGCTGGCCGGCCTGCTCGTCGTCCTCGGCACGCGCGCGTACGCCGCCGGACGCGCCCAGCGCGCGGCCCTCGTCGAACGGCTCACGGCGAGCGGCGAGCCCCCGCCCAGCGGCCGCAGGCGCCGCTTCCCGACCCTCGACCGCCGACTGCGCACGACCTCCTTCGGCCGCCGGATCGAGCAGAAGCTCGCCACGACCGGACTCGACCTGACCCCGGGCGAGTTCCTCGTGTACGTGCTGGCCGCCGTCGCCGGGGTCTGGCTGCTGTCCGCCGCCTTCCTCGCGCCCTTCTTCGGGCCGGTCGCGGGCCTGATCGGCATCTGGGCGGGCAACGCCTTCCTGAACTGGCAGCGGGCCCGGCGCACGGAGCGCTTCATCAACCAGCTCCCCGAGCTGGCCCGGATCCTGGCCAACGCCACCCAGGCCGGCCTCGCCCTGCGCACCGCCATCGGCATCGCCGCCGAAGAGCTGGAGGCCCCCGCGGGCGAGGAACTCTCCCGCGTCGCCGACCGGTTGGCGATCGGGCACTCCATCGAGGAGGCGCTGGGCGAGATCGCCGAGCGGCTGCCCTCGCGCGAGCTCGTCGTCCTGGTGTCCACGCTGGTGCTCTCCGCCCGCGCGGGCGGCGCGATCGTGGGGAGCCTGCGCAACCTGACGGTCACGCTGGAGCAGCGCAAGGAGACGCGGCGCGAGATCCGCACCCAGCTCTCGCAGGTCACGGTGACCGCCTACCTGGTGCCCGCGATCGGACTGGCCTCGCTGCTCCTGGTGGACGCGATGATGCCGGGCGCGCTTGACCGGATGACCGGCGCGTTCATCGGACAGACCGCGGTGCTCGTCGCGCTCGGCCTCTTCGCCCTGGGCTTCGTCCTCATCCGCCGCCTGTCCAAGATCGACGTGTGAGGGCCGCCGGATGACACTCTCCCTGACCCCCTTGACCGGGTCCGGTTCCGGTTCCGGTTCCGGCTCCGGTGCGCTGGCCGCATCGGTGGCGACCGGCGGATGGCTGGGCCCCGTACTGGCCCTGGTCTTCGGCCTGTCCGTCTTCGGCGCCTTCCACGGACTGCGGCTCTACCGCGCCGACACCAAGCTCCCCAGCGACCTGGCCCTCGCCCTGGAGGTCGGCGCCTCGCGCACCACCGCCGTCGGCTCCCTCGTCGACCGGCTCGGCATCCGCTGGGCGCCGCTGGTGCTGCGCCTGATGGGCCGGGACCGGGTGGCCCGCAAGCGCCGCCAGATCGACATGGCGGGCAACCCGGCCGGTCTGACCATCGACCGCTACGCGGCGCGGCGCGCGGTGTACGGCGCCCTCGGCGCGCTCGGTGCCTTCGCGATGCTGATCAACGGCCAGCTGGTCGCGGCGCTGCTGATGGTCGCGTTCGGGCTGTTCTGGATCGAGGTCGGCCTGTGGTCGGCGATCCGGGTCCGGCGCGACCACATCGAACGGATCCTGCCCGACTTCCTCGACGTGCTCGCCGTCGTCGTGAGCGCCGGGCTCGGCTTCCGGCAGGCGCTGGAGCGGGTCGCGGACAAGTACGAGGGCCCCTGGGCCGACGAGGTGCGCATCACCCTCCAGCAGATGAACATGGGCGTCAGCCGCCGCCAGGCCTTCGACGAACTGCGCCGGCGCAACGACTCCGAGCAGGTGGCGCAGTTCGTCACCGCGCTCCAACAGGGCGAGGAACTGGGCTCGCCCATCGTCGACACGCTGATCGCGATCGCCGAGGACATGCGCCGCACCGACGCCCAGAACGCCCGCCGCCGGGCGGCCCGCGCGGTCCCCAAGGCGACCTTCGCGGTCACGATGTTCATGCTGCCCGGCACGCTGATCCTGCTGGTCTGCGGCTTCGTCTACGGCGCGAACGTCGACTTCGGCGCGATCCTGGGAGGTGGCTGACGATGATGGCCGCACTGTCCTTCACCGGGCCCGGGGGCGGCCGCGCCCCCCGCCTCGGGTACGCGCGCCGGGCCGCGCCGGCGGCGCCGGCCGCGGCGGCCATCGCCCTGCCCCTCCAGGCGAACGCCCTCCAGGCCCTGTGCCGCCAGGTCTTCGCCTTCCGGCTGGTGATGATCGCCCTCGGCGCCCCGCTGGCGCTCACCCACACCGCGCCCGGCCTGCCGCTGTGGCTGGTCTCGGGGGCGCTGCTGACCGTCTTCATGTTCTCGTACGCCCTCTTCCGCGACTGGGAGCGCTTCGGCCCGCTGCTGCTGCGCCACCCCTGGCTGCTCGCGGTGGACATGACCTTCAGCGCGCTGTTACTGGTCACCGCGGGCCCCGAGTCCCCGCTCGGCTTCGTCTCCGTGTGCACTCCGCTGCTGGCCGGACTGGTCCAGGGGTGGCGCGGATCGGCCCTGTACGCCGCCTTCCAAGCGGTGGCCGTGGCCGCGCTGGCCCACCACGTGCCGGCGGCGTACCTGCTGGCCACCCTGTGCCTGCTCGCGGGCGCGGCCGGCTCCAGCCTGCGCGGCCTGCTGCTGCGGGTCGGCGAGGCGAGCCGGGCCCTGACCGAGACCCGGGCCCGGCTGGCGGTGGCGGAGGCGGTCCGCGACGAACGGGCCCGGCTGGCCCGGGAGATGCACGACTCGGTGTCCAAGACCCTGCACGGGCTGGCACTGGCCGCGGACGCGCTGGGCCGGACCACCGACCCGGATGCGGTGCGGGCCCAGGCCGCCCTGATCGCCCACGCGGCCCGCCGCGCGGCGGCGGAATCCCGCGAGCTGCTGTGCGAACTGCGCGGGGCCGAGGCGGCCACCGCGGCCCCGCCGGCTCCGCTCGTGGAGGAACTGGGCGCCTGCACGGCCCGGTTCGCGGACGCCGTGCTGTCGGCCCCGGTGGACCTCCCCGACTACCCCGCGCGCGTGCGCCGCCACCTCCTGGCCGTCGCCGCCGAGGCCCTGGAGAACGCCGGGCGCCACGCGGGGGCCGCCCGTACGACGGTGACGGCGTCCGTCGCCGGGGGCCTGTTCGCCCTCGCCGTCCGGGACGACGGCCGCGGCTTCGCCGTGGACGCGTCCCCCGCGGCGCTGCGGTCGGCGGGCCACTTCGGCCTGCTGGGCATGCGGGAACGGGCCGCGGCGATCGGCGCGGAGCTGACCATCGCCCGGGCCGCCCCGTCGGGCACGGAGGTCCGCCTGACGCTTCCGCTCCCGCTCCCGCTCCCGGCTCCGGGGGAGGGCGGCGGATGACACCCCCCGCCACGGCGCTGCGCATCCTGATCGCGGACGACAACCCGGTCGTCCGCGCGGGCCTGGCCGCCCTGCTGGCCACCCACGAGGACCTCCAGGTGGTGGCGGAGGCCGCCGACGGCCGCGGCGCCCTCCACCTCACCCGCGCCCACCGCCCGGACGTGGTCCTGCTGGACGTGCGGATGCCGGGCGTGGACGGCATCTCGGCCCTGCCGCACCTGGTCCAGCTGGCGCCCGTACTGATGCTGACGTACAGCCGGGAGTCCGACATCGTCCGCGAATCCCTCCTGTTGGGCGCGGCGGGCTACCTGGTGCACGGCGAATTCACCCCGGACCAGCTGACCTCGGCGGTCCGCGACGCCCACGCCGGCCGCGCGAACTTCACCTCGACCCCGTCGAGCATCTTGCTCGCAGACCTCCGGGGGGCTTCGCAACCGCAACGAGTTGTGGCACAGTCTTCAGTGCAGCACCACAACCACGCGGCATACGGCCTGAGTTCGAGGGAGGTGGAGGTGATGGACCTGATCGCATCCGGAATGAGCAATCAGCAGATCGCCGCCACCTGCTTCATCAGCGAGAAGACGGTCAAGAACCACATCAACCGCATCTTCGCGAAGCTCCACAGCACCACCCGCAGCGAGGCCATAGCCCGCTGGCTGGGAACCGCCCGTCCAGGAGTGACCGGCCATGGCTAGACGCCGAGCGCATTGGGTCCGTAATTGGGCCCCGGGACCCTTGGTCACCCCCACCCCCACCCCGTACGGTCCGCAAATCGACAGCGGCACCGGACCGGGAGGGAATGCCCATGCCGAACAGCATGCTGCTCAAAGCCTGGATCGAAGCGAGGCTTCGGATGATGGACGAAGGGGAGGGGGACCGGGGGCAGACGGCCTTCGAGTACCTGGGGATCATCCTGGTGGTCGTGGTGATCATCGGAGCGATCGTCGGCACGGGCATCGGGACGGCGATCACGGACCGCATCGCCGCCGCGGTGGCCGCCGTGACGGCGGGTGGCGGCTGACAGTCATGGCCGGTTCCGGCGACCGCGGGCAGGCGTTCCCGATCTACATCGTGACGGTGGCGGGTCTGCTCTTCGCCGCGTTCGCCTTCTTCGCCATCAGCCAGGCCGCCGTGGTCCGCAGTGGAGCCCAGAAGGCAGCGGACGCGGCGGCCTTGGCCGCCGCGGGGGATGCCCGGGACCACTTGCTGCCCGGATTGGACTTCACGAAGCTCAAGCCCGAGGAGTGGCGGAACCTCCTCGACGGGGGTCTCTTCGACGGGGCGGGGGCCTGCGCGGCCGCCACCGACTTCGCGGCGGCCAACGGCGCGACGGCGACGTGCGCACCGGCCCTCCCCAGTTTCACCGTCGAGGCGACGACGAACGCGGGAGTGGGGAATTCCGTCGTTCCCGGCATCGCCGGTACGAGGGGCAAGGGCAAGGCGACGGCGCGCATCGAGCCCAGATGCACTTTGGGTTCCGCGCCGGACCCGGGGGCGACCCCGCCCGCGGACGGAGGTCCGGCACCCAAGCCGGATCCGGATCCGCGTCCGGTTCCGGTTCCGGTTCCGGTCGAGATCTTGTGCAAAGACGGAGCCGTCATCCATTTCGATCCGTCAAAACCGGATCGCTGGCGCACCGTGGCGAGAAGCCTCTTCGACGTGCGCCTGGTCCACTAACGATCAACGAGAGACAGGAAGCGGCGTAGATGAGCATGCGGCACACGGTGAAGGCCCGCGGGGGAGCGGCTGTTGCGGTTGCGGCGGTCCTGACCCTCACACTGGCCGGATGCGGTGGCGGGGACGACAAGCAGCCGCAGGGTGACGCGAAGCCATCTGCCGGTACGTCCCAGGGCGGCTCCTCGAAGAAGCCGTCCGCCAACACGTCTCCGAGTCCTGAACCGACCGAAGTCCTCGCCACGTCGAACGGCGATCCCGGCATCGTCCTCACGATCAACTCGGCCGCGCGCGACCAGGGCGGCTTCGTCACGGTGAGCGGGCAGATCAAGAACGGCACCGACAAGGTGTTCACGAAGGTCACGGCCTGGCGCGGGGACGAGAAGAACGCCAGCGGCACCTCCGTCGCGGGCGCGACGTTGGTCGACAAGCCCGGCAAGAAGCGCTACTACGTGCTCAGGGACACCGAAAGCCGCTGCCTGTGCACGACGGGCATCACCCGCATCGAGCCGGGCGGGTCGATCCCCTTCTTCGTCCAGTTCCCCGCACCCCCCGCAAACGTCACGGAGGTCGACTTCGGCCTTCCCACCTTCGCCACGGCCACCATCAAAATCTCCGGGTGACCCCATGACCACACGCGCACGCTCACACACCCGCCACCGCGCAGCCGCCGCCACCGCGGTCTCCGCGCTGATCATCGCCGGGGGGCACCTGCTCGGCGCGACGAGCGCCCACGCCGACGACAAGGCCGGCGCGCCCGTCGGGGCCGCGCCCTCCGGCTCCCCGCGCCCGGGCGGCACGCCGACCGGCACCACGCCCCCCGGGACCGAGGCGTCCAGTGCCGCGCCCGTGGCCATCGACTCCAACTCGCCCGGTCTGAAGATCCCGCAGGGCGGCACGCTCGCCCCCGCCAAGGTGCTAGACATCGCCGAGGTCGTCGAGGACCTCGGCGGTGAGCAGCGGCGGCAGGAGACCAACCAGAACGTGATGATGGCGCTCCAGTCGGAGGTCCTCTTCCCCGAGAACAGCGCCGTCTTCAACGCCCAGGCCGCGGCCCGCATCCTGGCCATCGCCAACGAGATCAACCAGCAGAAGGCCACCCGCGTCCGCGTCTTCGGCTTCACCGACGACCAGGGCAGTTACGAGCACGGCCTGGAACTCTCCAAGCAGCGCGCCGAGGCCGTGCACACCGAGCTGGCCAAGACCGTCACCAACGCCTCCGTCGTCTTCGACATCCGCGGGTACAGCGAGGACTACCCGATCGCCGACAACGGCACGGAAGAGGGCCGCAAGAAGAACCGCCGCGTGGAGATCACCTTCCCGCGCGGCAGCGACAAGTAGCCCGACCCGGCGGCCGACAGGACCTAGCGGGACCCGCTCCGCGCCAGGAGGAGTTCCGCCATGTCGCGCGCCCGCAGGGCGGCGGCCGGGCCGGGGTCCAGGGACGCCACCGCCGTCGCGCCCTCGACCAGGATCATCAACCGGTCCGCCAGCTCCGCCGCCCCGGGGCCCGCCACCTCGCCCAGCAGCTCCCGCAGCTGCGCCTTGTGGCGCCGTACGACCTCCCGCACCCCGGCCGGTCCCGCGCCCAGTTCACCGTGCGCGTTCAGGAAGGCGCACCCCCGGAAGCCGGGCTCCGCGAACCATTCGGCCAGCCAGTCGAAGACGGCCGTCACCGCGGCCGCCCGCTCGGGTCCGGCCGCGACCACGGCGGTCCGAAGGCTGGTCATCCACCGCTGGTCGCGCCGGTCCAAGTAGGCCTCGACCAGTGCTTCCTTGGCGGGGAAGACCCGGTACAGCCGTTTGAGCGGGACCCCCGACCCGGTGCGGATGCGGTCCATGCCGACGGCCTGGACGCCTTCGGCGTAGAACAGCTCCTCCGCCGTGTCCAGCAGTCGGGTCCGGGCCTCTTCGTCGTCCATGAGGGCAGCGTAACCCTTTTTCGCTTGCGGTGAGAACGCTCGTTCTCTACGGTGAGAACGTACGTTCTCCACTCGCGCAGCGTCGAAAGGCCCCGCCATGTCGTCGTCCAGCCCCAGCCCCAGCACCCCGCGCCCGCCCCTGCCGCCCTTCACGCACGAGAGCGCCTTGGCCAAGGTGCAGGCCGCCGAGGACGCCTGGAACAGCCGTGACCCCGAGCGGGTCGCCCTGGCCTACACCGAGGACTCGGTCTGGCGCAATCGCGACCGCTTCCTCACGGGCCGCGCCGAGATCAGGGAGTTCCTCGCCGACAAGTGGACCCGCGAGCTCGACTACCGCCTGCGCAAGGAGCTGTGGTCCTACACCGGCGACCGCATCTCCGTGCGCTTCGAGTACGAGTGGCACGACGCGGCCGGCCAGTGGTGGCGCAGCCACGGCAACGAGCAGTGGGAGTTCGCCCCGAACGGCCTGATGCGCCGCCGCGAGGCCAGCATCAACGACGTCCCGATCGCCGCATCGGACCGCCGCCTGCGCGCCACCTGAGACGACCTAGCTGTATTGCCTCGGGAGGTTGTGGACGGGTGATGGAGGTCTCGGCTGAGGCGTCTTGAATGGGTGAGGGCCTTCCGGGTTCGGTGTGGA
>NZ_JBVHUE010000040.1:0-66073 GCF_055565515.1 Streptomyces sp. NPDC028419
CCCCCCCCCCCCCCCCCCCCCCCCCCCCCCCCCCCCCCCCCCCCCCCCCCCCCCCCCCCCCCCCCCCCCCCCCCCCCCCCCCCCCCCCCCCCGCTTTCGGGGGCCGGTGCGGGGATCAGCCGCGGCCGACCAGCTTCCAGGCGGCCGGGAGCAGCCCCATGGCGAGGACGGCCTTGAGCGCGTCGCCGATCAGGAACGGGGTCAGGCCCGCGGCGACGGCCGCGCCGAAGGACATCCCGGTGGACAGGGCGAGGTACGGGACGCCCACGGCGTAGATCACCGCGGAGCCCGCGGCCATCGTCAGGGCGGTGCGCACCACCGACCGGTCGGCGCCGCGGCGGGCGAGGGCCCCGACGACGGTCGCGGCGAGCAGCATGCCCAGCACGTAGCCGAAGGAGGCGCCGCCCGCACCCGAGGTGCCGTTCGCGAACCAGGGCATCCCGGCCGCGCCGACCAGGGCGTAGAGCGCGAGCGAGAGGAAGCCGCGGCGGGCGCCGAAGGCGGTGCCGACGAGCAGGGCCGCGAAGGTCTGCCCGGTGACCGGGACCGGCGAGCCGGGGACCGGTACGGCGATCTGCGCGGCGAGGCCGGTCAGCGCGGCCCCGCCGACGACGAGCGCGATGTCGCGGACCCGGCTCGCGGGGAGCAGGTCGGCGAGGACGGCACCGGGCCGGAAGGCGGCGGTCGTCGGAACGGAAGCGGTGCTCATCGGGACTCCGGGGGTTCGGGTGCTGCGGGGCAGGACGGTGGGGACAAGGTGACGTTAGTCCCGTGCCCCCCGACCGTTCAGCGTCGCGCAGAGACAAAGCAGTGATCCCCTACTTGGTGGGGAATCCACAAAGGCGGGCGGTCATCGCCACCCCCACAGCCGGCGAAGTGACCTGCGTCACCGCTATTTTTAGCCATAAGTAAACCGTTTTGCGTGGCCCCGGCCCGCTCGGGGACACTGTGGAGATGTCACAAGCACCCCTGCCTGATCTCCCCCAGGAGCCCCTCGGCCACGGGCTCAAGCAGCGCCATCTGACCATGCTGGGCCTGGGCGGCGTGATCGGCGCCGGGCTCTTCGTCGGTTCGGGCGCGGGCATCACCATCGCCGGTCCCGCGATCATCGTGTCCTACCTGCTCGCGGGCGTCCTCGCGATGCTGGTGATGCGGATGCTCGGCGAGATGTCGGCCGCCATGCCCGCCTCGGGCTCGTTCTCGGTGCACGCCGAGCGGGCACTGGGCCGTTGGGCCGGATTCTCCGCGGGCTGGCTGTACTGGTTCCTGCTCGTCGTGGTCCTGGCCGTGGAGGCCACCGGCGCCGCGAAGATCGCGAACGGCTGGGTACCGGAGATCGCCCAGTGGGCCTGGGTGCTGATCTTCATGGTGGTCTTCACCGCGAGCAACCTCGCCGCCGTGCGCAACTTCGGCGAGTTCGAGTTCTGGTTCGCCACCCTCAAGGTCGGCGCGATCGTCCTCTTCCTCGTCCTGTCCACCCTGGCGATCTTCGGCCTCCTCCCGGACACCGACCCCATCGGGCTGACCAACCTGAGCGGTCAGGGCGGCTTCGCGCCCCACGGCTTCAGCGGAGTCATCGCCGGCATGCTCGCCGTCGTCTTCGCCTTCGGCGGCCTCGAGGTCGTCACCATCGCCGCCGCCGAATCCGACGACCCCGCCCGTTCGGTCTCGCGCGCCGTGCGCAGCGCGGTGTGGCGCATCCTCTTCTTCTACATCGGCTCCATGCTCGTCATCGTCACCCTGCTCCCCTGGGACTCGATGAAGCCCGGCGAGAGCCCCTACGTCGCCGTCCTCGACTCCATCGGCATCCCCGGCGCCGGACAGATCATGAACATCGTCGTGTTCGTGGCCCTCCTGTCCGCCCTGAACGCCAACCTCTACGGCTCCTCGCGCATGGTCTTCTCCCTCGCGGAGCGCGGCGAGGCGCCCAAGGCGCTCCTGACCGTCTCGCGGGGCGGGGTGCCGCGGCGCGCGGTCTTCGCGTCGGTCACCTTCGGCTTCGTCTCCGTCGTCCTGAACCTGCTGTGGCCCGACACGGTCTTCCTCTACATGCTCAACGCCGTCGGCGCCGTGCTCCTCTTCGTGTGGGCACTGATCGCCGTCTCGCAGCTGAAGCTGCGCCGCCGGATCGAGCGGGAGATGCCGGACCGGCTGACCCTGCGGATGTGGTGCTTCCCGTACCTGACCTGGTTCGCGCTCGCCGGCATGGCGGCCGTCCTCGTCCTCATGCTCTTCGACGACGACGCGCGCCCGCAGCTCCTGTGGTCGGGCGGTGCGGCCCTCGTCGTCCTGCTCGTCGCGGGGGCGCGCGAACTGCGGGCCGCCCGCTCCTGATGGCACGGTCGCGGGTGGATGATCACTTCGGGTGAAGAGGGCGTCCACATCGTGGACGGGGAACGTCCGATAAACGGACGGTAGGCAAACTGGTGCACCTCACCCCGTCCACCCGCACACCGGACAGGCACACCCTGATGAGCCAGAGCACCGCCACACCGCCCGAGCAGCAAGAGGACCGGACGCCCGGGGATCCCACCGGATCCCCCCTCGGCAACGGCCTCAAGCAGCGCCACCTCTCGATGATCGCCCTCGGCGGAGTCATCGGAGCCGGCCTCTTCGTGGGCTCCGGGGCGGGGATCGCCGCCGCCGGGCCCTCGATCGTGCTCGCCTACGCGGTGTCCGGACTGCTCGTGATGTTCGTGATGCGGATGCTCGGCGAGATGTCCGCCGCGAACCCCGCCTCCGGTTCCTTCTCGGTGCACGCCGAGCGCGCGATCGGCCCGTGGGCCGGTTTCACCGCCGGCTGGATGTTCTGGATCCTGCTGTGCGTCGGCGTGGCCATCGAGGCCATCGGCGCGGCGCACATCGTGACGGGCTGGCTCCCGGGCACCCCCTCGTGGATGTGGGTGCTGATCTTCATGGCGGTGTTCTGCGGCTCCAACCTGGGCGCCGTCGCCAACTTCGGCGAGTTCGAGTTCTGGTTCTCGGCGCTCAAGATCGGCGCCATCGCGCTCTTCCTGGGCCTGGGCGTGCTCGCCGTCCTCGGCGTCCTGCCCGGCACCTCCTCCCCCGGCACCGCGAACCTGGTGCACGACGGCGGCCTCCTGCCGAACGGCGTGGACGGGCTGCTCGTCGGCCTGCTGGCCTCGGTCGTCGCCTACGGCGGCCTGGAGACGGTGACCATCGCCGCCGCCGAGTCCGAGGACCCGGTCCGGGGCGTCGCCAAGGCCGTGAAGACCACCATGTGGCGGATCGCGATCGTCTACGTCGGCTCGATGCTGGTGATCGTGACGCTGCTGCCGTGGAACGACCCGGCCGTCACCGAACACGGCCCCTACGCCGCCACCCTGGACCACCTGGGCATCCCCGCCGCCGGCCAGGTCATGAACGTGGTCATCCTGATCGCGCTGCTGTCCGCGATGAACGCCAACATCTACGGCTCGTCCCGCATGGCCTACTCCCTGGTCTCCCGCGGCCAGGGGCCCAAGGCGCTGGGCAAGCTCACCCACCGGGTGCCGCGCCGCGCGGTCCTCGCCTCCTCGGGCTTCGGCTTCGTCACCGTGCTGCTGTCCTACTGGTACCCGGAGACCCTGTTCGCCTGGCTGCTGAACATGGTCGGCGGAGTGATCCTGATCGTCTGGGGCTTCATCGCCGTCTCCCAGTTCGTGCTGCGCCGGCGCACGGAGCGCGAGGATCCGCGCAAGCTCGTCGTGCGGATGTGGGGCTTCCCCTACCTGACCTGGGTGGCCCTGGCCGGGGTGGCCGGGGTGCTGGTCCTGATGGCCGCGGGCGAGGACACCCGGATCCAGGTCCTGTTCACCGGCGGACTCACGGTCGCCCTCGCGCTCACCGGATACGTCCGCCAGCGCGCGGCGGCGGCCCGCGCGGCCGGGTGACGGTCCCTCACACCATCCCTCCGAGGCCGGGTTCGCGCGCATGCGTGGACCCGGCCTTCGGCGTACCCGGGGTCCCGTCAAGGCAGGTGACCCTTAGCTGCCTGCGGAAATAGATGCTGCTAGCGTGCAGTTGCGCAAGTGTTGCAATAAGAACACTGAGGGGACCGGATACCCGCATGGCCATCTACACGCTTCCTGAGCTGCCGTACGACTACGCGGCGCTGGAGCCGGTGATCAACCCGCAGATCATCGAGCTGCACCACGACAAGCACCACGCCGCCTACGTCGCGGGCGCCAACACCACGCTGGAGCAGCTGGCCGAGGCGCGCGACAAGGAGAACTGGGGCGCGCTGAACGGCCTGGAGAAGAACCTCGCGTTCCACCTCTCCGGCCACATCCTGCACAGCATCTACTGGCACAACATGGCCAACCCGAAGACGGACGAGGGCGGCGGCGTCCCGGACGAGAAGGACGGCCTCGGCGACCTCGCGGACGCCATCACCGAGTCCTTCGGGTCGTTCGAGAAGTTCCGCAAGCAGCTCACCTTCGCGTCCTCCGCGACGCAGGGCTCCGGCTGGGGCGTGCTCGCGTACGAGCCCGTCAGCGGCCGCCTGATCGTCGAGCAGATCTACGACCACCAGGGCAACGTGGGCGCGGCCTCCGTGCCGATCCTGGTCTTCGACGCCTGGGAGCACGCCTTCTACCTTCAGTACAAGAACCAGAAGGTGGACTTCATCGAGGCCATGTGGAAGGTCGTCAACTGGCAGGACGTGGCCAAGCGCTTCGCCGACGCCAAGGCGAACACCCCGCTGCTGATCCCGGCCAAGGGCTGATCAGCCACTGAGCCGTCCGCCTCGTGATCGTCTTCTCACCCTTCACTTGCGGACGTTTCCACCGGAGGGCCCTCGCGAGGACATGACTCGCGGGGGCCTTCCGCGTCCGGCGGACCCGCCGGACCCGCCGGACCCGCCGCGTCCACCAGCCCGTCCACCTCACCGACCGCCGTGAACTCGTGCGCCAGGCCGGTCTCGTGCAGCCGGGCGAAGGGCGTGAAGGGGATGCCGAACTCCGACTCGCCGTGGTCGAAGTTCCAGCTCTTGTGGATCTGGAAGCGGTAGTCGGTGACCACCGACCCGTCCCCGTGCACCCGGACCGTGCCGCTGATCCGGTACTCGGCCCCGCGCAGCGCCAGCCACCAGTCCGCGCTGCCGCGCCGGGTGATGAGCACCCCGCGCCAGCCGCTGTCCGCCGCGTACGCCCCCGGCTCGCCCACGGCCCTGGCGTCCGCGCGCCACTGCGCGAGCCGCCGGTCGACCTCCGCCCGTACGACGGGCACGGCCAGCAGCGCCCGCGCGTCGACCCGGTACGGGCGCCCCGTACCCCGCAGGTAGTGGCGCAGGGTCCCCGCGGCGTGCCGGACCCCGAGCGCGGTCCACAGCGGGGGTACGGCGAGCGCGGCGGCGCGCAGCACCCGGTCGCGCGGGCGGGCCGGGAGGCTGCCGTGGGGCGCGTTCCCGTTCGGCTGGTGCGGGTCCGCCCGGCCTCCGTCGCGGCCCAGCACCACCGTGTCCGTACCCGGCCGCCCGGCCTGCCCAGTCCCCATAACGGGACGGTAAGGGAGGAACCGGGCGGCTGCTACTCGGCCGTGCGGTCAGCCGAAGTTCGGGCCGACCGTACGGGTCCGCTTGATCTCGAAGAAGCCGGGCGTGGAGGCCACCAGCAGGGTGCCGTCCCACAGCCGGGCCGCGGCCTCGCCGCGCGGGGCCGGGGTGACGACCGGGCCGAAGAAGGCCACGTCCTCGCCGTCGGCGCCGGGCACCGAGATGACCGGCGTACCGACCTCCTGGCCGACCCGGTCTATGCCGTTGTTGTGGGAGGCGCGCAGGATCTCGTCGAACTCGTCCGAGTCGGCGTACTCGATCAGCTCGGCCGGGAGGCCGACGTCGGCGAGGGCGGCGGCTATGGTCTCGCGGCCGGCTCCCTGGTCCTCGTTGTGGAAGCGGGTGCCCAGCGCCGTGTACAGCTTGCCGGTGACCTCGCTGCCGTGCTTCTGCTGGGCCGCGACGACCACGCGGACCGGCTCCAGGCCCTTGGGGCCGAGCAGGTCGCGGTAGCGCTCGGGCAGCTCGTCGAGCTTGTTCTCGTTCAGCACGGCGAGGCTCATGACGTGCCAGCGGACCTCGATGTCGCGGACCTTCTCGACCTCCAGCATCCAGCGGGAGGTCATCCAGGCCCAGGGGCAGAGCGGGTCGAACCAGAAGTCGACCGGGGTCTTCTCGGGCACCTGGGTGTCGGGCATGACTCTCCTCGTGACGGCGGTCCTCGGGGACACGGCTGGGGGCGGATCGGGGGGCGCACCCGGGGGCGCGCTCACCGTCGCAACCGCCCGACGGCCGGACGCATTCCCCGTGGGAGGATTCGAACCGAAAACGTGAACACGTGAACACGCACGAAGGAGTGCCCGTGTCCGGTGAAAACCTGTCCCGCGACGAGGCCCGTGAGCGGGCCGAGCTGCTGTCCGTCCAGGGGTACGAGGTCGTCCTCGACCTGCGGTCCGCCGTGGACGAGAGCGAACCGGCCGAGGGGCCACGGACCTTCCGCTCGGTGACGACGATCCGCTTCCGCTCCGCGGTGCCCGGCGCCGCCACCTTCGCGGACCTGATCGCCCCCTCGGTGAACGCGGTCACCCTCAACGGCACCGCCCTCGACGCGGCCGCCGTCTTCGACGGCTCGCGGATCGCGCTGGCGGACCTGGCCAGCGAGAACGTGCTGGTCGTGGACGCCAACTGCGCCTACAGCCGGACCGGTGAGGGCATGCACCGCTTCGTCGACCCGGAGGACGGCGAGGTCTACCTCTACACCCAGTACGAGCCGGCCGACGCCCGGCGGGTGTACGCGAACTTCGAACAGCCCGACCTGAAGGCCCCCTACCGCTTCGAGGTGACGGCGCCCGAGGGCTGGCAGGTCTGGAGCAACGGCGCGGAGGAGTCCCGCGAGGGCAACACCCGCCGCTTCGCCGAGACCGCGCCGATCTCGACGTACATCACCTGCGTGGTCGCGGGTCCCTACCACTACGTCACGGACACCTACACGCGCGGGGACCTGACGATCCCGCTCGGTGCGATGTGCCGCAAGGGGCTGGCCAAGCACTTCGACGCGGACGACGTCTTCCTGGTCACCAAGCAGGGCTTCGACTTCTTCCACGAGCACTTCGACTTCCCGTACCCCTTCGGCAAGTACGACCAGGCCTTCGTGCCGGAGTACAACCTGGGCGCCATGGAGAACCCGGGGATGGTCACCTTCCGCGAGGAGTACATCTTCCGCGGGAAGGTCACCCGGGCCTCCTACGAGCGGCGCGCGAACGTCATCCTGCACGAGATGGCGCACATGTGGTTCGGCGACCTGGTCACCATGAAGTGGTGGGACGACCTGTGGCTCAAGGAGTCCTTCGCGGACTTCATGGGCACCTTCTCGATGGTCGAGGCGACCCGCTTCGACAACGGCTGGGTCACCTTCGCCAACAACCGCAAGGCCTGGGCCTACCGGGCCGACCAGCTGCCGTCCACGCACCCGATCACGGCCGACATCCGTGACCTGGAGGACGCGAAGCTGAACTTCGACGGCATCACGTACGCCAAGGGCGCGGCCGTGCTCAAGCAGCTCGTCGCCTACGTCGGCCGGGACGCCTTCCTCGAAGGCGCGCGCCGCTACTTCAAGGCCAACGCCTACGGCAACACCACCCTCGACGACCTGCTGACGGTGCTGGCCGAGGTCTCCGGCCGGGACATGGCGCAGTGGTCGCGGGCCTGGCTCCAGACGGCCGGCGTGAACGCGCTGACCCCGCTGGTGACCTACGACGCGGCCGGACGGATCACCGAGCTCGCCGTGCTCCAGGAGGGCGACGAACTGCGCCCGCACCGGGTGGCGATCGGCCTCTACCGGCTGCAGGACAGCACCCTGGTCCGCTACGCGCGCACCGAGGCCGACGTCGCGGGCGCCCGCACGGTGGTCGCGGAGCTGGCGGGTGCCGAGCGGCCCGACCTGATCCTGGTCAACGACGACGACCTGACCTACTGCAAGATCCGCTTCGACGAGGGCTCGCTGGCCACGCTGCGCGCGCACCTCGGTGACCTGACCGACCCGCTGGCGCGGGCGATGTGCTGGTCGGCGCTGTGGAACCTGACGCGCGACGCGCTGATGCCCGCGCGGGACTTCCTCGGGCTGGTCCTGGCCCACGCGGGCCGCGAGACGGACGTCGGCGTGCTCCAGATGCTGCACGCGCAGGCGCAGAGCGCGGTCACCCACTACGGCGCGCCGGAGTGGCGCGAGCAGGGCGGCCGGGTGCTGGCGGCCTGCGCGCTGCAGGAGCTGCGGCTGGCCGAGCCGGGCTCGGAGCACCAGCTGACCTGGGCCCGCTTCTTCGCGGCCGGTGCGACGACCGAGGGGGACTACCAGCTGCTGCTGGGGCTGCTCGACGGCAGCGCGCGGATCGACGGGCTGGAGGTGGACCAGGAGCTGCGCTGGGACTTCCTGCTGCCGCTGAGCGCGCACGGCGCGGTGGACGAGGGCGTGCTGGCCGCCGAACTGACCCGCGACGACACGGCCTCGGGGCGGCGGCACCAGGTGCGGTGCCTGGCGGCGCGGCCGTCGGAGGCCGTCAAGGCGCAGGCGTGGGCCGTGGTGGTGGAGTCGGACGCCCTGTCGAACGCGCTGGTCGAGGCGACGATCTCGGGGATGCAGCAGTCCTCGCAGCGGGAGCTGCTGGCGCCGTACGCGCAGCGGTACTTCGATGCGATCGAGCGGGTCTGGAGCGAGCGGTCGATCCAGATCGGCATGGACGTGGTCCGCGGGCTGTTCCCCGCGCTCCAGGACACGGACGCGACGCTGGCCCTCGCGGACGCGTGGCTGACGGAGCACGCCGACGCGGCGCCGGCGCTGCGCCGGCTGGTCCTGGAGGCCCGCGACGACCTGTCCCGCGCCCTGCGCGCCCAGCTCTGCGACGCGGCCTCCCAGTCCTGACCCCACCCCTCGAACACCGGCGGCCGCAATCCAGCCCCGCCGGCGTTCGAGGCCCCACCAAAGGCAACCCGCCCTCAAACTCCGGGCGGGCTGGGGATGAGCGCGGCTTAAAGATGCCCTCAAACGCCGGGCCGGCTAGGGGTGGGCGCAGCTCACAGACGCCCTCAAACGCCGGGCGGGCTAGGGGTGGGCGGCCACAAATCCAGCCCCGCCGGCGTTTGAGGCGCCGCCGGAGGCAACGCCCGACCCCGGGCGCCACCCAAGACGCCCTCAAACGCCGGGCGGGCTAGGGGTGGGCGCGGCTTAAAGATGCCCTCAAACGCCGGGCCGGCTGGACGTGGGCGCGGCTCAAAGACGCCCTCGCCGGGCCGGCTGGAGGTGGTCGCGGCTCGCAGACGCCCTTGCCGGGCCGGCTGGAGGTGGGCGGCCACAAAACCAGCCCCGCCGGCGTTTGAGGCGCCGCCGGAGGCAACGCCCGACCCCCGGGCGGGACTCACAGACGCCCTCGAACGCCGGGCCTCGTGCGGGGACGGCCGCGCGCTCTAGCCGGCGTGCAGGGTCTCGGCTATGCGCATGAAGCTGTAGACGTTCGGAATCCAACCCGACGGGTACACGGCGGGCCGGAACTTCTTGTGCCTCTTGATGACCAGGTTGCCGCTGCTCAGTCGTACGTACTGGATGCGGTCCCAGGGGAGCGTTACCGTGCCGAAGATTATCCCTTCCCGGCCCAGCGCCAGCTTGTACGCGGGTTTCGCGGGATCGGACACGAAGATCCAGGGCCTGCCTTCCGCGATGCTGGACAGCGCGCCGGGTACCCATGAGTCGGCGATGGCGACGCGGAGCACCTGGGCCATTTCGTCGGACTTCTTCCAGGACGCGTTGATGGGAAAGTTGTGGCCCTTGTAGTCCTCGAAGTTGTAGAAGTGTGAAACATTGCCGTACAGGCTGGTGGCGGATTCATACATCTTCAGTTCGGGCCAGGTGATGGCCAGGCACGTGCCGTCCTTGGCCCGGACCGCGATGCCGTTCTCGAACACGTCCAGGCGTTGGATGAAGTCCTTGCCCCGGGTATCTCCGTAGCTGCGCCCATGTGCGCCCAAGCCGGCCTGGTCAGCGGTCACTTGGATGTCCGAGGGCAGTGGTTCGGTCATGATGTCCTTCATTGGGTTGGATCGGTTCATGTCACCTGGACGGACGTCGTCGATCCGGTCCGGCAGAGCGGGCTCGGTGAGGGCGGTGACCTCCGGCCAGGCGGAGGGCACGGTCATCGGCATGGGGGTCCCTGTCTTCGGAACGATTCGATCCGGTCGTCGCCTCCGAGACTGGCCGGGCCGCCCCCCTGCGACCAGGCCGCCAGACCGGCCATATCTGACCGGTTGCCCCGTAGGCCCTCCGACCAGCGAAAAGGCAGCGCGTCAGGAGAAGGGGGCGGTACTGGCATGCCGAGCCCGGCTACCGGGGCGTCGAATCGAGAAGCTCATCGACGCCTCCTTCGACACCGCAGAGAGCCAACCTCGTCGAGCGGGCTGGAGGTGGGGGCCCTATCGACAGTCGAACGCCCGTACTTTAGCCCTGGCTTGTCCCGGTTTGTCGACGAGCGTGTAACAGCGGTTAGCGGGGCCGCCGGATGCGGAATCCCCGGCTCATGAACCACAACACGCCCCTCCCCCTCCGGCACCTCACCGGCACCCGCCCCCGCGTCCTGACCCTCGCGGAGCTCCGCGAGCACGGCGTCACCGCCTCGGACGCCGCCGGCCGCCCCTGGCAGCAGATCCTGCCCGGGGTGTTCCTGCTCCACTCGGGCCCCGCGACCAGCGAGGAGCGGCTGCACGCGGCGCTGCTGTACGCGGGCCGCCGCGGCGGCGAGGTCATGATCACGGGGCTCGCGGCGCTCGCGCTCTACCGGTTCACCTCCGCGCCCACCCTGCTCGCCCTGCCCCAACTCGACGTGCTGGTCCCCGGCACCCGCCGGCTCCGCTCCACCGGCTGCGTCCGGGTGGTCCGTTCGCACACCCCGCCCCGCCCGCAGGAGGTCACCGGACTCCCGGTGGCCCCGGTCGCCCGCGCCGTGGCCGACGCCGTCGCCCAGCTCTCGGACGCCCAGACCGTACGGCGCCTGCTGAGCGAGGCGGTGCGCGGCGGCCACTGCGAACCGGCGGCACTGGTCCGGGAGTTGACGGTGGCCCGGCTGCTGAACCGCCCGCACGTGGTGGACGCGGTCGAGTCGCTGCTGGCGGAGGGCCGGGCCATCGCCGAGGACCGGCTGTACGACCTGGTGCGCCTGTACGGCCTGCCCGAGCCGGTGTGGAACGTGGACCTGCGGGTCCCCGGCGGCCCGCACCTGGGCGGGGTGGACGCCTACTGGCCCGACCAGGCGGTCGCGGTGGAGCTGGACACCCGGGCCCCGCGCCAGGGCGAGGACGAGCAGTGGTCGGAGTGCGCGCGCAAGCGGGACGCCCTGGAGCGGCTCGGGGTGACCGTCCTGCACATCACCCCGCGCAAGCTGCGCGATTACGCCGAGCAGCAGGCCGCGGTCGTCCGGACCGCGCTGACCGCCTCGGCCGACCGCGAGCCCGCCGCCTACCTCGTCGTGCTCCCCCGGTGACCCCCCTCCGACGCGGGGCCGACCCCCGTGGCGGTCCCGGCGTCGACGGGAGGGTTGGCCGGGGAGTACTCCGGCCCGCTCCAGCGCAGCCGCCCCGGGTGGCGGCTCTCGATCACCGAGGCCACGGTGAAGCGGACGGTCCGGGAGCCGTCGGCCGCGTACTCGGTCCGGGCCCGGCCGCTGAGCTGGAGCAGCGCCCCGCTCTCCCAGTGCGGGAAGAGCAGCCCGGCCCGCGGGTCGGTGACGAGATTGCCCAGGGTCAGGAACATGGCGTTGCCGGGATAGTCCGGCCAGGACAGCTCGCCGGGCGCGTCCACCCGGACGAATCCGGGCCGGCCGCCGCGGTGACTGGCCTCGACCCCGCCGTCGGCGGTGGTCGCCACGAAGAAGGTGTCGGCGGACCGCACCCACGCCTCCTGGTCGGGGGTGAGCGCTCCCCCGCGCCGCTCGACCCCGCCCCCCTGCGGCACCAGCGCCAACGGCTGCCGCTTCTGCAGGTACTTGGGGCAGTTGGCGAAGACCTGCTCCGCCTCGACGCTGAACCGGCCCGCCGCCACCGCCCCCGCGTCCACGACCCCGTTGAGCCGCATCCGGCGCCGGGTCCGCGGGTCGAGGGCGATGGTGCCCACGGCGGTCCCGGGGATCGCGAGCACGCCGGCGAGCGGGTCGCCCTCGGGGACCCCGCCGCTCACCGTGATCCGGTGCGGTCCGGTGGCCCGCACGAAGCCGGGCGGGCCGGTGAGCTGCGAGGCCCACAGCAGCCCCGCCCCGTCCGCGGCCCCGACCACCAGGAAGGGCTGCTGCTCCAGGAAGACGGCCGCGACCTCGCGGATGCCACTGCCCACGGAGCGCCCGACGTGCTCGGCGGCCTCCCGGACACCCACGCGCCGCTGTACGTCCAAGGAACCTCGGCGGTACGTCACGCCCGTACCCCTTTCTAGAAGAAACCGCAGGTCGGAGCGGCCGATACGGGCGCCGGAGCGCCCTCGACCCCGGCCGGGACGGAGATCTCCAGCCGGGTGCCGTCGGGGTCGTGGAAGAAGATCCCACCGGAGGCCGCGCCCTCACCGTGGGGGACGACCCCCTCGTAGGCGAAGTCGACGCCGAGCGCGCGCAGCCGCTCCTCGTACGCCCGCACCTCCTCGATCGTGTCCGCCGACAGGGCCAGGTGGTGCAGTCCGGCGACGGCCGGGGCGAAGGGGCCGCTCGCCTGCTCCCAGAGCGTGAGGACGAGTGCGCCGTCCTGGCCGAGGAAGGCGTAGCGGCGGTCCGCCTCCTTGCCCTCGCCGAGCTGCTCGAAACCGAGCACGTCCCGGTAGAAGCCGAGCGAGCGGTCGAGATCGGTGACGTTCAGGCCGATGTGGCCGGTGCGCAGCGCGCTGATGGCGGTCGTCGTCATGATGGCCGGTTCCTTTCCAGCGACTAACCTTCTACATCAAAGTTAAAGGTTAGAAGCAGCACAGTCAACCGGTCACGTATCCTTGAGGGGTTAGTTCGACCTTCGAGGGGCCACAGGAGCAGGCATGACGACGACGGATCCGCGGCCGCTGACCGGGGAACCGATCGCCCTGGACCTGCTGAACACCCGCTGGATGCAGGACGGGGTGCTCACCGACCTCTTCGCCGGGGCCGGCGCCGCCGGGCTGACCCGGGTGGAGGGAGTGGCCCTCTGGCTGCGCTCCACCGGGCTCGAGAGCCGCTTCCGGGCCGACCCGCCGACCCTGATCCACCTGCTGACCGCGCGCGAGGCACTGGCCCGCGCGGTCGCGGACCCCGCCGACGCGGGGGCCCGCGCGCTGGTCGACGCGGTGCTCGAACACGGCCGGATCCGGGCCACACTGACCGCCGAAGGGCCGGGCGAGCGGGCCGAGTTCGCCGACCCGGCCTGGGGCCCGGCCTGGACGGCCGCCCGCGGCTACCTCGACCTGCTGACCGCCGCGCCCGACCGGATCCGCAAGTGCGCCTCGGAGAGCTGCGTCCTGCGCTTCTACGACACCTCGCGCAACGGCACCCGGCGCTGGTGCTCGATGACCGCCTGCGGGAACCGGGCGAAGGCCTCCCGTCATTACGCGCGCACGCGCGAGCGCTGAAGGCCGTGAATCTGTCACACCCGCAACGCACCCCGGCGCGGTCCATGCGCTGACATCCGGTCAGCGAGTCTACAAATCTCCTCTTCAGCACCCTCGGTTGGTACCGGTCTGCCCCCTTAGGCCCCCAGTGGCGCATACCCCGCGGTGGCGACTATCCGCCATGACAGGTCACGGTCAATGACAACCCTCCCCAAACAGCTGTCACTTGCGCCAAGCTGACCGGTCATCCGGCACCGAAATCCGGACCGTTTCTTTCACTTATCCAGGGATGCTGATGACCCTCGAATCCCCCGGCTCCATATCCGGCACGCGACGCGTCGCACGCGTCGCGGCCGCCGCGGGCCTGGTGGCCGCCCTCGCGGCCACCGGCGCGGTGCCCGTGTTCGCTGCGGGTGGCACCGTCGACCCGGCCGCTTCCGCCGCGGTCAAGTCCGCGGACCAGAAGCTCGGTTCCGCCGACGCCGAACTGCTCCAGCAGGCGCAGGCCAAGGGCGAGAAGAACGTCACCGTGATGGTGGCGACCGCCCCCGGCGAGACCAAGCAGGTGGCCCAGCAGCTGGACGCCGTACAGGGCGCCTCGGTGGGCCAGACGTACGACAAGCTCGGCTACGTGCGCGCCACGCTGCCGACCGACAAGGCGGACGCGGCCCTCAAGGCCGCCGCCAAGCTGTCGACCGTGCACGGCATCGACCTGCGTCACGAGATCTCGCTGCCGGATCCGCGTCCCGACGCCCAGCAGGAGAACGCGCCTGCGAAGAAGACGGCGTCCGAGACCTACCCCGGGCCCGACAAGAACACCCCCGCGAAGAACCCGTACAACCCGTCCTTCGAGACGGGCGCGGTCGACTTCGTGAAGCAGAACCCGCAGGCCGACGGCCGCGGCGTGACCATCGGCATCCTGGACTCCGGCGTCGACCTCGGTCACCCCGCGCTCCAGAAGACCACCACCGGCGAGCGCAAGATCGTCGACTGGGTGACGGCGACCGACCCGATCGCGGACAACGACGCGACCTGGCGCCCGCAGATCACCCCGGTGACCGCGACCGGCGGTTCCTTCACCGCGGGCGGCCAGAGCTGGAAGGCCCCCGAGGGCTCGTACCAGTGGAGCCGCTTCAGCGAGTCCATCACCGCCACCGGTGACATGAAGGGCGACGTCAACCGCGACGGCGACACCACCGACAAGTTCGGCATGCTGTACGACCAGGTGGCCGGCACCGTCCGCGTCGACACCGACCAGGACGGCGACTTCACCAACAACGAGCCGATGAAGCCGTACAAGGACGGCTACCAGATCGGCTACTTCGGCACGGACAACCCGGCGACCGACGTCGCCGAGCGGATCCCGTTCACCATCGAGATCCGCAAGGACGTCCCGATGGACCCGTACGGCGGGGACTGGGTCGGCAAGAAGGCCGACTTCGTCAACATCGGCATCATCGAGTCCGAGCACGGCACCCACGTCGCGGGCATCACCGCGGCGAACAGCCTGTTCGGCGGCAAGATGAACGGTGAGGCCCCCGGCGCGAAGCTCGTCTCCTCGCGCGCCTGCTCCTGGACCGGCGGCTGCACCAACATCGCGCTGACCGAGGGCATGATCGACCTCGTCGTCAACCGCCACGTGGACATCGTCAACATGTCCATCGGCGGCCTGCCGGCGCTGAACGACGGCAACAACGCGCGGTCCGAGCTGTACACCCGCCTGATCGACACCTACGGCGTCCAGCTCGTCATCTCCGCGGGCAACGAGGGCCCGGGCGTCAACACCATCGGTGACCCCGGCCTCGCCGACAAGGTGCTCAGCGTCGGCGCCGCGGTCTCCAAGGAGACCTGGGCCGCCAACTACGGCTCCGGCGTGACCAAGAAGTACGCGCTCTTCCCGTTCTCCTCGCGCGGTCCGCGCGAGGACGGCGGCCTGACGCCGACCATCACCGCCCCCGGCGCCGCGATCAACACCACCCAGACCTGGCTGCCCGGCTCCCCGGTCAAGGAGGCCGGCTACACCCTGCCGGCCGGTTACTCGATGCTCCAGGGCACCTCGATGTCCTCGCCGCAGGCGACGGGCGCCAGCGCCCTGCTGATCTCGGCCGCCAAGCAGAACAACATCGCGCTGACCCCGGCGAGCCTGCGCATCGCGCTCACCAGCACCGCGAAGAAGATCGACGGGGCCTCCGCGCACGAGCAGGGCGCCGGCCTGATCAACATCGGTGGCGCGTGGGAGTCCATCCAGCGCGCTCCGAAGGCCAATGACTTCGCCGTCAAGGCCCCGGTCGACACCGCGATCGACCAGTTCCTGAAGACCCCGGGCTTCGGCACCGGCCTCTACGACCGCGAGGGCGGCCTGAAGGTCGGCCAGAAGAAGGTCTACGACGTCGTCGTCACCCGCACCACCGGCGTCAAGTACGGCACCCGCCACGACCTGACCTGGCGCAACAACGACGGCACCTTCAAGGTGGTCGGCGGCTACGACTACGTCACCCTGCCGCTGAACAAGCCCGTCACGATCAAGGTCGAGGCCAACGCCAAGACGGCCGGCGCGCACAGCGGCATCCTGCAGCTGGACGACGCCACCACCGAGGGCATCGACAAGCAGATCATGACGACCGTCGTCGCGGCGACCCCGCTGGCGAAGCCGTCCTTCGGCCTCTCGGACACCTCGTCCGTGCAGCGCAACAGCAACAAGTCGTACTTCGTCACCGTGCCGCAGGGCGCCAAGACCCTTGAGGTCGCGCTCGGTGGTCTCGCGGCGGGCAGCCAGACGCGCTTCATCTCGATCCACCCGTACGGCGTGGGCGTCGAGGACAGCGCGACGACGCAGTGCTACCCGAACTACGACAACCCGGCCAACACCTGCCGCCCCGACCTCCGTTCGTACCCCAACCCGACGCCCGGCGTCTGGGAGATCGAGGTCGAGGCGCGCCGTACGTCGCCGCTGCTCGACAACCCGTTCAAGCTGGACGTCAGCGTCCTGGGCGCGGGCTTCGACCCGGCGGTCAAGGTGCTCCCCGAGGTCAAGCAGGGCACCGCGGCTCCGGTCCAGTGGACCGTCAAGAACGACGGCGCGGCCATCACCGACGGCAAGCTCCAGGGCGGCCAGCTCGGTTCCGCGAAGGTCGCCAAGCCGACCATCAAGGCCGGCGAGGTGCAGACCTCGACCGTCACCATCGGTGCGGGCGTCTCGCGTCTGGACATCGCCATCGGCGGCGTCTCCGACACCGCCGCCGACCTGGACCTCGAGGTCCAGCTCAACGGCGTCAAGGTCGGTTCCTCCGCCGACGGTGACTCCGAGGAGGCCGTGAGCCTGGCCAACCCGGCCGCCGGCACCTACACGATCATCGTCACCGGCTACGCGGTGCCGTCCGGCACCACCACGTACGACTACCGTGACGTGTTCTTCTCCTCCGCCCTGGGCTCCATCCAGGTCGACGAGGCCGCCAAGGTGAACCTCGCCAACGGTGCCTCGGCGAGCGTCTCGGCGAACGTCCTGGTCAACAGCGCGGCCCCCGAGGGCCGTCAGTTCTTCGGCCAGGTCCAGCTGCTCAACGGCCGCGGCACCGCCGCCGGCACCGGCAGCGTGCAGATCGAGAAGGTCCTCCCGTAACGGTCGACCCGATCACGGCATGACGCGTGACCGCATGAACGCATGACCGCATGACGGAGGGGCGGTGCTCATCGAGCACCGCCCCTCCCCCGTTCCCCCGTCCCCCCTTCTCGTGCGGCTACTTGCCGATCGAGCTCAGGTCCTGGGCGTAGGTGCCCACCGCGTACGCGATGACGTCCAGGTTGGTGTCGAAGACCTTGAGATCCAGGTTCTTCAGGGTGTCGCCGGCCCCGTGGTAGTTGGGGTCGTACGGGGCCCCCGCCGTCCCGCCGTACCGCTTGGCCTGCTCGGGGGTCTTGATGCCCTCGGCGCCGGTGAAGGTGCCGCCCGCCGGGATGCCGTTCGCGATGAAGGGGCCGTAGTCGGAGCGGCCGTCGAAGTCACTGCCCTCGTGCGGCTTCTTCTTCTTGTCGAGGAAGCCGTTGATCAGCGCCTCGATCTGCGCCGATCCGGCCGGACCGGCGCCCTCGCCGACCTTGTCCGAGTCGTCGCCGTCGTAGACGAACTGGACCGGGTTCGGCGAGGCGATCATGTCGAAGTTCAGGTAGAGCGCGATGTCCTTCTTCTGCTTCTCGGACAGCTGGGCCACGTAGTGCTCCGAGCCCAGCAGGCCCAGCTCCTCCGCCGACCACCAGGCGAAGCGGACCTTGTTCGCGGGTCCCTTGCCCTTCTTGTTGGCGCCCTCGTCGGCCAGCTTGAGGGCGACCTCCAGCAGACCGGCCGAGCCGGAGCCGTTGTCGTTGATGCCCGGGCCCTCGGGGACCGAGTCCAGGTGGGAGCCGAGCGAGACCACCTTGTCGGCGCGGCCGCCGCGGGTCTCGGCGATCACGTTGCGCGTGGTCTTCTTCACGTGCTCCTGGTCGAGGTCCAGGCGCACCGACACCTCGCCCTTGGCGGCGGCCGCGGTCAGCGCCTCGCCGTCGGCGAGGGTGATGCCCGCGCTCGGGATGACGCCCTCGGCGGGCGAGGAGAAGCCGCCGCGGACCGGGGTGGTCCCGCTGTGGTTGTAGACGATGACCCCGATCGCACCGGCCGCGGCGGCCGCCTTCTGCTTCTCCACGAAGGTGCAGCTGCCCCGCTTGACCAGGGCGATCTTCCCGGCGAAGGCCCCGGCGGGGTAGTCGGCGGCGTCGCAGCCGGGGGTCTCGTCGACCCGGGCGAGGGCCAGCGGGGCGACCAGGCCGCCGGCCGGGGTGGACTTGGTGAAGGTGAAGGCCGCGGTGGCCAGCTCGCGGGTGTCCGCGCCGAGGACGATGGTCTTCTCCGTCTTGGTGTGCGCCTCGAAGATGTCGAAGTCCTGGTAGGAGACCTGGTACCCGGCCTTCTTCAGGGTGTCGTGGACGTAGGCGGCGGAGGCCGCGTGGCCCGGCGAGCCGGCGGCCCGGTTGCCGCCGTTGGCGTCGGCGATCTGCTGGAACTTCGCCAGGTGGCGGTAGGCCCCGCGGGCGGTGACCTCCTCGACCAGCTCCTTGGCGAGCTTCCCGTCGCGCGCGGGGGCGGCGGCGGCCGGGCTGGCGGTCAGCAGCAGCGGAGCGGCGACGGCGGCGGCCGCGAGGGCGGCGAGCGCCGGTATGGACCGGCGGTTGCGGTGGGCGCGCACGGGGGTTCCTCCCGGGTGTGGGGCGATGGTTCGACCTGCGGACCGGCTCGTCCGCATATCGGTCATGACAGACCGGACCGTAGCCACCCGGGAACCGACAAAACGGACGTTCGGTGGCTGTGCAACACGGCCGCCACACACTCGTCACGGGGGTACACGATCTGGACACCGTCCGTTCCTCGGACAATGGATTGGACAAGGCTCGTGGGGTCGAACGCATGATGGCTTCACGCGCGCCCGCGTCGTACGGACAAGAGGAGTCACCGTGAGGGTCGGAATCGTCGGAGCCACCGGACAGGTCGGCGGAGTCATGCGCGGCATCCTCGCCGAGCGGAAGTTCCCGATGGACGAGCTGCGGCTGTTCGCCTCGGCCCGCTCCGCGGGCACCGTCCTGGAGTGGGAGGGCCGGCGGATCACCATCGAGGACGCCTCCACGGCCGACTACTCCGGCCTGGACATCGTGCTCTTCTCGGCGGGCGGCGCCACCTCCCGCGCGCTGGCCGAGAAGGTCGCCTCGCAGGGCGCCGTCGTGATCGACAACTCCTCCGCCTGGCGCGGCGACCCCGAGGTCCCCCTGGTCGTCTCCGAGGTCAACCCGCAGGCGATCAAGGACCGCCCCAAGGGCATCATCGCGAACCCGAACTGCACCACCATGGCCGCGATGCCGGTGCTGCGCCCCCTGCACGACGAGGCCGGCCTGACCGCGCTGGTCGCCACCACCTACCAGGCCGTCTCCGGCTCGGGCCTGGCGGGCGTCGCCGAGCTCAAGGGCCAGGCCTGCGCGGTCGCCGAGGCCGCCGACCAGCTGACCTTCGACGGCGGCGCCGTGGACTTCCCCGAGCCGGCCGTCTACAAGCGCCCGATCGCCTACAACGTCGTGCCGCTCGCGGGCAACCTGGTCGACGACGGCTCCTTCGAGACCGACGAGGAGCAGAAGCTCCGCAACGAGTCCCGCAAGATCCTGGGCATCCCGGAGCTGAAGGTCTCCGGCACCTGCGTGCGCGTCCCCGTCTTCTCGGGCCACTCGCTCCAGGTCAACGCCCGCTTCGCCGCTCCGATCAGCGTCGAGCGCGCCTACGAGCTGCTGGCCGGCGCCCCGGGCGTCGAGCTGTCCGAGATCCCGACCCCGCTCCAGGCGGCGGGCAAGGACGCCTCGTACGTCGGCCGCATCCGCGTGGACGAGACCGTCGACAACGGCCTCGCGCTCTTCCTCTCCAACGACAACCTCCGCAAGGGCGCCGCGCTGAACGCGGTCCAGATCGCGGAGCTGGTGGCCGAGGAGCTGCGTGGCTGATCCCGCGCGCACATCCCGGGGGCGGCGCCGCCACGGCGCCGCCCCCGGGGGTGCGTCCGGGGCGGGTGACACACCCGGCGATATCGCCCGTGTTCGCCCGTGGATTACTCCGACGCGGTGACGCGGCCCGCATGGAAGGATGGCCGGGCAACGTCACCATCGAAGGAGATGCCGCGTGCCTGGCACGAATCTGACCCGCGAAGAAGCCCAGCAGCGCGCGAAGCTGCTGACCATCGACTCGTACGAGATCGATCTCGACCTGAGCGGTGCGCAGGAGGGCGGCACCTTCCGCTCCGCGACCACCGTGCGCTTCGAGGCGTCCGAGGCGGGCGCGGAGTCCTTCATCGACCTGGTCGCGCCGTCCGTCCGCGAGGTCGTGCTGAACGGCACCGCGCTGGACGCGTCCGCCGTGTTCCAGGATTCCAGGATCGCGCTCCCGGGCCTGCTGGCCGGCCGCAACGAGCTGCGCGTCGTCGCCGACTGCGCCTACACCAACACCGGTGAGGGCCTGCACCGCTTCGTCGACCCGGTCGACGAGCAGGCGTACCTGTACACCCAGTTCGAGGTGCCGGACGCGCGCCGCGTCTTCGCGAGCTTCGAACAGCCCGACCTGAAGGCGACCTTCCAGTTCACCGTGACGGCCCCCGAGGGCTGGACCGTGATCTCGAACTCCCCGCGGGACATTTCCGAGGGGGCCGGGGCCGCGGACGTCAAGGACGACGTCTGGCGCTTCGAGCCGACCCCGCGGATCTCCAGCTACATCACCGCGCTGATCGTCGGCCCGTACCACGCGGTCCACAGCAGCTACGAGGGCGCCGACGGCCAGTCCGTCCCGCTCGGCATCTACTGCCGCCCCTCGCTCGCCGAGTTCCTGGACGCGGACGCGATCTTCGACGTGACCCGGCAGGGCTTCCGCTGGTTCCAGGAGAAGTTCGCCTACGACTACCCCTTCGCGAAGTACGACCAGCTCTTCGTGCCGGAGTTCAACGCGGGCGCGATGGAGAACGCGGGCGCGGTCACCATCCGTGACCAGTACGTCTTCCGCTCGAAGGTGACCGACGCGGCGTACGAGCTGCGCGCCGAGACCATCCTGCACGAGCTGGCGCACATGTGGTTCGGCGACCTGGTCACCATGGAGTGGTGGAACGACCTGTGGCTGAACGAGTCGTTCGCGACCTACACCTCGATCGCCTGCCAGGCCTACGCCGAGGACTCGAAGTGGCCGCACGCCTGGACGTCCTTCGCCAACTCCATGAAGACCTGGGCGTACCGGCAGGACCAGCTGCCCTCGACGCACCCGATCATGGCCGACATCCGTGACCTGGACGACGTGCTCGTCAACTTCGACGGGATCACCTACGCCAAGGGCGCCTCGGTCCTCAAGCAGCTCGTCGCCTACGTCGGCATGGAGCCGTTCTTCAAGGGCGTCCAGACCTACTTCAAGGCCCACGCCTTCGGCAACACCCGCCTGTCCGACCTGCTCGGCGCGCTGGAGGAGACCTCCGGCCGCGACCTGACCACCTGGTCGAAGGCATGGCTGGAGACGGCCGGCATCAACATCCTGCGCCCGGCGATCGAGACCGACGCCAACGGCGTCATCACCTCCTTCGCCGTCCGCCAGGAGGCCCCGGCGCTGCCCGCCGGCGCCAAGGGCGAGCCGGTCCTGCGTCCGCACCGGATCGCGATCGGCTTCTACTCGATCGACCGGGAGAGCGGGCGGCTGCTGCGCGAGCGGCGCGTCGAGCTGGACGTGAGCGCCGCCGAGCTGACGGACGTACCGGAGCTGGTCGGTCTCCAGCGCCCCGACGTCGTCCTGCTCAACGACGACGACCTGTCCTACGCCAAGGTCCGCCTCGACGAGCTGTCGCTCGCCACGGTCACCGCGCACCTGGGCGACTTCCAGGAGTCGCTGCCGCGCGCGCTGTGCTGGGCCTCGGCCTGGGACATGACGCGCGACGGCGAGCTGGCCGCGCGCGACTACCTCGCCCTCGTCCTGTCGGGCATCGGCAAGGAGTCGGACATCGGCGTGGTGCAGTCGCTGCACCGCCAGGTGAAGCTGGCGATCGACCTGTACGCCGACCCGGCCTGGCGCGAGAGCGGCCTGGCGACCTGGACCGAGGCCACGCTGGAGCACCTGCGCGCGGCTCCGGCCGGCAGCGACCACCAGCTCGCCTGGGCCCGCGCCTTCGCGGCGACGGCCCGCACCGAGGGTCAGCTGACCTTCCTGTCGGCGCTGCTGGACGGCCACGCGGAGATCGACGGCCTCGTGGTCGACACCGAGCTGCGCTGGGCGTTCCTGGAGCGGCTGGTCGCGACGGGCCTGCTCGGCGAGGCGGCGATCGCGGCGGAGCTGGAGCGGGACAAGACCGCGGCGGGCGAGCGCCACGCGGCGACCGCGCGCGCCGCGCGGCCGACCGCCGAGGCGAAGGCCGAGGCGTGGGCCTCGGTGGTGGAGTCCGGTGACCTGCCGAACGCCGTGCAGGAGGCCGTGATCGGCGGCTTCGTGCAGACCGACCAGCGGGAGCTGCTGGCGCCGTACGCGCAGAAGTACTTCGCGGCGGTCAAGGACGTGTGGGACTCGCGCAGCCACGAGATCGCGCAGCAGATCGCGGTGGGCCTGTACCCGGCGCTCCTCGTCTCCCAGCAGACGCTGGACGCGACGGACGCGTGGCTGTCGGAGGCCGAGCCGAACGCCGCCCTGCGCCGCCTGGTCTCGGAGTCCCGCTCGGGCGTGGAACGAGCCCTCCGCGCCCAGGCCGCCGACGCCGCGTCCTAACCCCCCGGGCGGCGCCCTCAAACGCCGGGCGGGCTCCATATAGCCCCGCCGACGCGCCCTCAAACGCCGGGCAGGCTACATACAGCCCCGCCGGCGTTTGAGGCGCGGGTCCGGGCAGAGCCCGCGACGATCAGCCGAGCCCGCCCACCGATATTGCCTCCGGCGGGCCCTCAAACGCCGGGCGGGCTAGATATAGCCCCGCCGGCGTTTGAGGCGCGGGGTCGGGCGGAGCTCGGGGCGGGGTAGATGTGGGCCCGCCTGCGTTAGGGGGCCGCTTCGCGGAGGGCGGTGAGGACGCGGGCCACGGCGGGGGCGGCTTCGGCTCCGCGGCGGAGGGCGGCGATCACGTGCCGGGCAGGCCGATCGGCCTCCAGCACCCGCACCGCGACCCCGTACCCCCTCCGCGTCACCGCCATCCGCGGCACCAACGCCACCCCCATCCCCGCCTCCACCATGGCCAGGATCGCCGTCCACCCGGCGGCCGAGTGCGCCTGCTCCGGCACGAACCCCGCCGCCTCGCACGCGGCCCGGGTGATCTCCGACCAGGGCCCGCTGCCCCCGAAGATCCACCGCTCGCCCGAGAGATCCGCGAGCCGCAACCCCGCCGCCCCGGCCAGCGGGTGTTCCGCCGGGAGCGCCACGTCCAGCGGGTCCGCGAAGAGCGGGATCCGGGTGAACCGCGGGTCGCGGGCGGTCGGCGCGTGGGCCGCCAGGGACAGCGCCAGGTCCACCGACCCGGCGGAGAGCAGCTCGTACGCCTCCGCGGCCTCCGCCTCCCGCACCCGCACCTCGATCCCCGGATGGCTGCGCCGCAGCGCGGCGACGGCCGGGACCACGAGCGCGGGGACGGCGGTGGAGAAGGCGCCGACCCGCACCTCGCCCGCCTCACCGGCCAGGTAGCCGGCCAGTTCCGCGTCGGCCCGTTCCAGCTGGGCGAAGACCGCCTCGGTGTGCCGCAGGACCAGGTGCGCGGCGTCGGTGAGCCGGACCCGGCGCCCCTGCGCCTCCAGCAGTCCCACGCCGAGCTGCTTGGCGAGGTTGGTCAGCTGCTGCGAAACGGCCGAGGGCGTCATGTTCAGCGCCTCGGCCGTCGCGGTCACGGTCCCCCGTTCGGCGAGGGTCCGCAGGATCCGCAGCTTCTTGATGTCCCAGTCGTGCATGGGACCGAACCTACCGGCGGGCACCCAGGGTCACACCGCCCAGGATCAGCGCCATGCACAGCAGCTCGGTCGGGCCGGTCCGTTCGCCGATGAGGAGGAAGCCGAGGACGGCGACGCAGACCGGCTGGAGGTAGTAGACGACGCCCGCGCGGGCCGCGCCGATCAGCGAGACGGCCTTGTTCCAGGCGAAGAAGGCGACGGCGGAGGAGAAGACCCCGACATAGAGCAGCGGGCCGACCGTAGCGGGGGCGACCTCGAAGCCGCCCCGCACGTGGACCGAGACCGCGTAGAGCGGGGCGAGCATCAGGGCGCCGAGGACGAAGGTGGTCAGCAGGAAGGCGGGGCCGCCGATCTCGGCGGGCTTGCGGCGCAGCAGGGCGCTGTAGGAGGCGAAGGACAGGGCGGCGGCGAACATCCACAGGTCGCCGGCGGCGAAGTCGAAGCCCAACGAGCCGTGGCCGACGAGGAGCAGCACGCCGAAGGCGGCGAGCAGCATGCCGCCGGTGCGGCGCGGGCCCAGCTTCTCGCCGCCGAGGCGGGAGTAGACGGCCATGACGACCGGCGAGGCCGCCATGATCATGCCCATGGTGCCGGCGGGGGTGGTGAGCCCGGCCTGGTGGACCAGGGTGTTGTACATCGCTATGCCGAGCAGCGAGGCGAGCGCGATGTAGCCGAAGTGGCGGCGGATCAGGGCCCGCTGCCGCCAGGCCTGCCGGGCGGCGAAGGGGGCGACGGCGAGGATCGCGATGATCCAGCGCCAGAAGACGGCCTGGACGGGCGGGACGGAGTCCGCCATGTCCCGGGTGGCGACGAAGCTGCCGGACCAGACGACCGTGGCGATCAGGGCGAGGAGCACACCGAGCCCGGCGACGCCCTTCTTCGCGCTGCCCTGCTGTGCCTTCGAAGCGGTACGGACGCGGTCCATGACGGCCACTGTGTGTCTCCCCCTGGGGTCGGGTGCGGGTGGTTTCCGGTGCTACCGTCGCACCTGCCCATTGACCAGGTCCATCGAAATGTTTCGATCGTTCTGTTCAGTAATCATGAACGTTTCGAGCGGAGTGCGGGTGCGGGTGCGGCCCGGCAGCTGGCCCACGAGCGTCGCCGCGAAGGCGATCGTCATCCCGGCCACCTGGACGGGGGTGAGCGCCTGGCCCAGCGCGGCCCAGCCGATGACGGCGGCGGTGAGCGGCGAGAGCGGGCCGAGCAGGGTCACGGAGGTCGCGGTGAGCCGGCCGATCCCGCGGAACCAGAGCCAGTACGCGATCCCCGTGTTGATCAGCATCATGTAGCCGTAGCCGAGGAAGGCCTTGCCGTCGAGGGCCGGCGGGGCCCCCTCGACCAGGGCGGCGACGGGCAGGAGCAGCAGCCCGCCCGCGGTCAGCTGCCAGCCGGTCAGGGCCAGCGGGCCCACGCCCTCGGGGCGGCCCCAGCGCTTGGTCATGACCGTTCCGGCCGCCATCGAGGCGGCGGAGCCGATGCCGGCGAGTACGCCGACCAGGTCGAGCGCGGCCCCGGCCTTGAGTACGACCATGCTGACCCCGAGGGCCCCCACGATCGCGGCGAGCAGTGACTTCGTACCGGCCTTCTCGCCCAGCAGCAGCCCGGCGAGCCCGATGACCACGAGCGGGCCGAGCGAGCCGAGGACGGCGGCGACCCCGCCCGGCAGCCGGTAGGCGGCGAGGAACAGCAGCGGGAAGAAGGCGCCGATGTTCAGGGCGCCCAGCACCGCGGACTTCCACCACCAGGCGCCCTTGGGCAGGATCCGGGCGGCGGCTATGAGCATCAGCCCGGCGGGCAGGGCCCGCATCACCCCCGTGAACAGGGGCCGGTCGGGGGGCAGCAGCTCGGTGGCGACGGCGTAGGTGGAACCCCAGGAGATCGGGGCGAGGGCGGTCAGGGCGACGGTGGCGAGGCGCTTCATGGCGGACTCCTCAGGTGACGTACGGGCGGCGGGGGTTCAGGCGGCGACCGGCGCCGGGGCGGCGACGGGGACCGGGGGCTCGGCGTGGACGGCCTCGTCGGGCAGGTGGCGCTCCAGCCGGACCAGGGCCGCGGCGGCGCCGACCGAGGCGACGGCGAGCACGGCCCACGGCAGTCGGCCGTCGACGCTCAGCAGCGCGGTGAAGAGGGACGGCGCCAGCGCGCCGGCGAGGGAGTAGGACAGCTGGTAGGTGGCGAGGTAGCGGCCGCGCACCGCCTCGGGGGCGGCGGAGACCGACAGGGCGCCGCCGGAGGGGCTGTGGATCAGCTCGCCCACGGTGTAGACGACCACGATCGCCATGAGGGCGATCAGCAGGCCGGTCGAGCCGGGGCGCACGGTCCCGAGCACGATCTGGCCGACGAAGGCGGCGGCGAAGAGCAGCGACCCGAGGGCTGCGGAGCGGGTCCGACGGGCACCGGAGCGCCGCACCCGGCTCGCTATCAGGACGCCCGCCCCGGCGCACAGCACGGTGTTGAGGGTGAAGGCGGCGCCGGTGAGCGAGTCGGGGCCGCGCAGCCAGGTGGCGATGTACAGCGGGAAGAGGACGGAGAGGGCGGAGTATCCGAGGGCGGTCAGGAAGTTGGCGGCGGCCAGGCCGAGGAAGGGGCGGTCCCGCAGCACCATCCGGTACCCGGCGGCCGGGCGCCCGGCCCCCGCGGACCGCTCGGACGCCGCGCCCGGGTCGCGCACCGGGCGGACCCGGCTGACGAGCAGTCCGGCCGCCGCGAAGGCGAGGGCGTTGGCCCCGGCGGTCCAGGAGAACCCGCCCGTGCCCCACAGGGCCAGCACGCCGGAGACGATCATCGCTCCGGCGCCCATCCCGGCGTTCTGCAGGGCCCGCAGGGAGGCCTGGAGGCGGTCCCGGGCCGCGCCGCGCGCCACCTCGCCGATCAGCGACTGCTGGACGAGGGCGAAGGAGCGGTCGGCGAGGGCAGTGAACAGGGCGACGACCGCGAAGGCGGACAGCGAGGTCGCGAAGGGGTAGGCGAGGAAGCCGAGCGTCCGGATCCCGTAGAGGACCAGGACGACCGGCTTGGCGCCGAAGCGGTCGACGGCCGTGCCCGCGAGCGGCATCAGCGCCAGCCCCGCGAGGCCGGTGACGGTGAGCACCATGCCGACGGCGGCGAAGGAGAGCCCGGTGACGTGCCGGAAGAAGACCAGCGTGAACGGTATGTACATGCCGATCCCGACGGCGTTGATCCCCGCCGCCACGAGCAGTTCCCGCTCCCCGGTGACCCGCTCCACCGCCACCCGCCGCTTCGTCGACACGTCCGCTCCCCCAAGTAGGTTGTTAGGAAGTAGCTTACTCCTAAGCTACTTTCCGTCAAGCAACTTCCTTGCGATCTACTGAGGAGACTCGGGATACTTCGACGCATGAGCGAAAAGGACGCGGTCGACGCGATAGCCGCCCAGTGGAACGCGGTCCGCCCGGACCTGGACGTGACCCCCATGGCCGTCTTCGGCCGGATCTACCGGATCAGCAAGGCGATGAGCGACGCCATGGACCGGACCTACGCCCGCTACGGCATCTCCCGCGGGGAGTTCGACGTCGTCGCCACCCTGCGCCGGTCCGGCGAGCCCTACACCCTCTCGCCGCGCCAGCTCTCGGCCACGCTCATGCTCACCACGGGCGGCATGACCGGGCGGCTGGACAAGCTGGAGAAGGCCGGGCTGCTGCGCCGCAGCCCCGATCCGCACGACCGGCGGGGGCTGCAGGTGACGATCACCGAGCGCGGCCTCGCCCTCATCGACGAGGCGGTCACGGCGGGGCTGGAAGGCCAGCGCGCGGGCCTGGCGGGCCTGGACGACGACGAGGTCGCCGTCCTCACCGCCCTGCTGCGCAAACTGCTCGGCGGCCTCTGAGGGAACAGCGACCTCTGAGGGAACGCCGAAAGGGCGCCGGAGGTCCACAGTGCCACCGGTACGTCACGCGTCACGCGTCACGTACCGGGCTGTGGACCTCCGGCGCCCCGGAAGCCACGTGGGGTCGGACCCCTCGGGGTCGGACCCGCCTCGGCCCTACTTACTGTTCCTGCGTCTTGCCCGACTTGTCGCCGACCATCACGAGGCCCGCGATGACCAGGAACAGCACGATCGGCGCGGCCACGAACAGGCCGAGCGTCTCGGCAATGCTCAGGCCCTTGCCCGGGTCGTCACCGTCGTCGCGGGTCAGCGCGAGCGCGGGAGACGTCATCAGCAGCATCATCAGCGTCGTTCCGGCCGTGACAGCGCCGGCGCGCAGAGCGTTCTTCTTGTCCACGGTGCAAACGTAGCGAACACCTAAACAGCGCGCGCGCCCGGGGGTGCCGTACGGGGGTGCGCGCCCTCCCGCACCGCGCTCAACAGGGCGTTCGCCCGGGGCGAGGCGGCGATCCGCTCCAGCGTGAGCGGCCGTCCGCTCCCGTCGGCCACCGGCAGCCGCCAATTGGGGTACTGGTCCCAGGTCCCCGGCAGGTTCTGCGGCCGCCGGTCGCCCACCGCGTCCGGCAGCCACACGCCGACCAACCGGGCCGGGGTGCGCAGCAGGAAGCCGTACAGGGCCCGTACGGCGGCCTCCTCGCCCTTGGTGTCCAGACCGAGCCGGTCCAGCACCGCCAGCCACTCCTGCGTGTCCGCCGCGTCCTCGGCCCGTTCCAGCTCGGCCGGACGGGTCAGCAGGCCCAGCCGGTCGCGCAGTTCGACGTGAGCCCCCGCCAGTTTGGCGGCGGTGGGCGGCAGATCGTGGGTGGTGGCGGTGGCCAGACAGTCGGCGCGCCAGTGCGCCGGGGGCAGCGGGGCAGCGCCGCCCGCCCAGTCCCGCTCGAACCACAGCACCGAGGTGCCGAGCACCCCGCGCCGGGCGAGGGCCTCGCGGACCCCCGGTTCCACGGTGCCGAGGTCCTCGCCGACGACCAGCGCCCCGGCCCGGTGGGCCTCCAGCACCAGGACCGCGAGCATGGCCTCGCCGTCGTACGAGACGTACGTGCCCTCCGCGGGCGGGGTGTCCCGGGGGATCCACCAGAGCCGGAACAGGCCCATCACGTGGTCGATCCGCAGCGCCCCGGCATAGCGGAACACCCCGCGCAGCAGGTCGCGCAGGGGCGCGTAGCCCGAGGCGGCGAGCCGGTCGGGGCGCCAGGGCGGCAGCCCCCAGTCCTGCCCGCGCGCGTTGAACGCGTCGGGCGGGGCCCCCACGCAGGCACCGGTGGCGTACGTACCGGGCGCGGCCCGCACGTCGGCGCCCTCGGGGTGCGCCCCGACCGCGAGGTCGTGGACGATGCCCACCGACATCCCCGCCTCCCGCGCCCCGCGCTGGGCGGCGGTCAGCTGGGCGTCGGTCAGCCAGGCCAGCCAGCCGTGGAAGGCGAGTTCCGCGGGCCCGGCCGAGGCGTCCGCGGGCCAGGCCGCGGGGTCGGCCCCGTACCGCTCCGCCAGTGCGCACCACTCGGCGTGCCGGGCCAGCGCGGGCCCGCCCTCCGCGCGGAACCGCTCCAGGGCGGCTTCGCGGTCCGCCTCGCGCGGGACGGCGTACAACAGCTCCAGGGCGGCCCGCTTGAGGGCCCACACCGCGTCCCGGTCGATCAGGGCGTCCTTCTCCAGCACCAGGTGGCGCAGCCCCGCGCCCCGCGCGGCCAGCTCGGCCAGGGCCACCCGGTCCGGGCAGGCGGCGTACTCGGGGAGGTCCTCGATCCGCAGGTGCACCGGGTCGGGGAAGCGGCGCGAGGAGGGGCGGTAGGGCGAGGGGTCGGTCGGCGTGCCGGGGACCGCCGCGTGCAGCGGGTTGACCTGGACGAAGCCGGCGCCGTGGGTGCGCGCGGCCCAGCGCGCGAGCCGCGCGAGGTCCCCGAGGTCGCCCATGCCCCAGGAGTCCTCGGACAGCAGCGAATAGAGCTGCACCAGCAGCCCGTGGGCGCGCTCCGGCGCGGCCGGCGCCCGGTCCGGGGCCACGATCAAGGTGGCCGCGCCGGTCCGCCCGTCGGGCCGGGTCACGGTGATCCGGTGCACCCCCAGCGGCAGCCCGGCGGCCGGGAGCGGCCCCCGCGGCCCGGTCTCCCAGACCAGCGGCTCGCCCGCCGTCCCCTCCCGCGCCTCCGGTACCAGCCGGACCTCGGTGCCCGGCGGCAGCGCGGCGAGGGCGGCGGGGGGCTCGGCGCCCGCCCAGTGCACGAGGGTGACCGGTAGCAGCCGCTCCGCCGCCTCCCGCTCGGCGCGCGCGAGCGAGCCCCGTACCTCCCGCGGGGTCCCGGCCTCGACGCCCAGCAGCCCGAGCACGGCCACGACCGTCCGCTCCGGCACCTGGACCGTCACGCCCTCGGAGGGGTGGTAGGAGGTGGCGACCCCGTGGTGGGCGGCGAGCCGGGCCAGGTCCATGCGTATCCCTCGGCTAACCCGCGGCGGCCGCGGGGGTGGTCGGCTCGCTGGTCAGCGGAGCCTCGTCGGTGAGCGGCGGTTCGCTGGTGAGCGGCGCGTGGGCGGTGTCGGCGAGCGGGGACTCGCTGGTCAGCGGGCCGGAGGTGGCGCCCTCGGTCACGGAGAGCCGCCGGGGCAGGTGGGCGAGCAGGGGCACGACGGCCGTGGCGGCGGCGGGTCTGGAGCGGGCGGGGCGGGCGGGCTGGTGGGCGGGGCGGGCGTTCACGGCGGTACTCCTCGCATGGCTGACGACGCGCGGGCGGGACCCGTTACGGGGAACACCGCAGCCCTACCCATCCGGCCGTGCCGCATTCCCGGCGTTCCCCACCAGAACGCCCGCCTCCGGCGGAACCCGAGCCTCCGCGACCCGGCGCACTGGAGCCCGGACGGGCGCGCGACCCGCACCGCACGCCCCCCAGCGGCTCCCGGCGGGGGGACCGCACCTGCCGCCGGGTCCGCCGCCGGGGTCAGGACACCGCCGCGCCGATGCGGGACGGGTCGGTCGCGGCCACGCCGATGCGGTCGAGCGCGTCGGCGGCCCCGTACGGCTGGAGGTAGGGCATCCAGCACGGGTCCCGGTGCCCGGTGCCGATGATCCGCCAGGCCAGCCCCGACGGCGGGGCGGGCTGGTGGCGCAGCCGCCAGCCCAGTTCCAGCAGGTGCCGGTCGGCCTTGACGTGGTTGCAGCGGCGGCACGCGGCGACGACGTTGTCCCAGGCGTGCTGACCGCCCCGGCTGCGCGGGATGACGTGGTCGACGCTGGTGGCGACGGCCCCGCAGTACATGCAGCGCCCGCCGTCACGGGCGAAGAGCGCGCGCCGGGTGAGTGGAACGGGCCCCCGGTAGGGGACCCGCACAAATCGCTTGAGCCTGACCACGCTGGGCGCGGGGACGACCCTCGTCGAGCTGTGCAGGAAGGCGCCGGATTCCTCCAGGGAGACCGCTTTGTTCTCCAGGACGAGGACCAGCGCACGGCGGAGCGGTACGACGCCGAGGGGCTCGTACGACGCATTGAGGACCAGGACGTGCGGCACGGACTGCCTCCTTGTACGCCGGCGGCGCGTGGCTCGCGCCGGGACGATCTGCCTTCCAGTCTCTCCTCACCGCTGGTCGAAGCGCCACCACGCGCCCGTAACGGGTCGGAGGTGTTTTCGCCCACATCGGCAGCGCATCGGTGGCACGTCGGCGACACACCGACCGCACGACGCCGCCGCCGCGACGTGAGTCCCCTCTCTCCCCGGAACACGGCAACGGGGTCACGGGCCTTGCCCCGTTAGTGTGGTTGGTCTGCCCGCGCATCCGCTCCGGACCCCGTCCGGGGGTGTCCTCGCCGGGCAGACCGCTACGCCTGGAGGTTCCTGCCGTGCCCTGGCCCGCCGCCCCGCATCCGCTGGCCGACGACGCACCCGTCGTGCCCCGCAACACCGAGGAAGCAACCCAGAGCGTCAACAACGCCGCCGGTTTCATCCAGGACAACTGGGCCGACTGGCTGTTCCTCGGCCTGAAGATCCTGCTGATCATCGTGATAGCGGCGGCGCTGCGCTCGGTGGTCCGCAAGTCGCTGACCAAGCTCATAGGCCGGATGAACCGCGGTGCGGAGGCCGTCGAGGGCACGGCCCTGGGCGGGCTGCTGGTCAACGCCGAGCGCCGGCGCCAGCGCTCCGAGGCGATCGGGTCGGTGCTGCGCTCGGTGGCGTCCTTCCTGATCCTGGGCACGGCGGGGCTGATGGTGCTCGGCGCCCTCGACATCAACCTCGGCCCGCTGCTGGCGAGCGCCGGTGTGGCCGGTGTGGCGATCGGTTTCGGCGCCCGGAACCTGGTGACGGACTTCCTCTCCGGCGTGTTCATGATCCTTGAGGACCAGTACGGCGTCGGGGACAAGATCGACGCGGGCGTGGCCTCCGGCGAGGTCGTCGAGGTGGGCCTGCGGGTCACCAAGCTGCGCGGGGACAACGGCGAGATCTGGTACGTCCGCAACGGCGAGATCAAGCGCATCGGCAACCTCAGCCAGGGCTGGTCGACGGCGAGCGTGGACATCCAGGTCAAGCCGTCCGAGAGCATGGGCCGGATCCGCGAGGCGATCCGGGGCGTCGCGGAGGCCATGGCGAAGGAGACGCCGTGGGACGAGCGGCTCTGGGGCCCGGTGGAGGTGCTGGGCCTGGACGAGGTGCTCCTCGCGTCGATGACCGTCAAGGTCGCGGCGAAGACCATGCCCGGCCAGCAGTTCTCGGTGGAGCGCGAGCTGCGCTGGCGGATCAAGGAGGCCTTCGACGACGCGGGCATCGGGATCGTCGGTGGATTGCCGGCCGCGGCGGACGAGGAGGAGGCCGCGGACCCGTCGGCCGCCGTCGCCGCACCCTCCGCGCTGGCGAACCCGGCCTCGCCCCAGTCGATGGCCACCACCCCCATCCCGCCGCCCGTCGGACCGGGAATGCCCCGCATCACCAAGTAGGCGCCACGGTCCGCGCAGCTCGCGCGGCCTTCCCGCCATCGCGCCCGCCGCTGCCCCCGCAGGTCGTTCCCCGCGGGGGCAGCGTCGTTGTCGCACCGCCATTGACATGGGCCGACAGCTGATAGGAAACTTACCTAACAGTTCACACCTGCGTCAGGGAGAGAACACCCCATGGCCAGCACCACCCCCGGAACCCCCAGCCTGCTGCGCGCGATGAACGACCGCGCCGCACTGGACCTGCTGCTGGCCCACGGCCCCCTGTCGCGGACCCGGATCGGCCGGCTCACCGGCCTCTCCAAGCCCACCGCCTCCCAACTGCTGGCCCGACTGGAGGCCCGCGGACTGGTCGTCGCCACCGGCACCGCCACCGGACGCCCCGGACCCAACGCCCAGCTGTACGCGATCAACGCGCGAGCGGCCTACGCCGCCGGGCTCGACGTCACCCCGGGCCGCATCGTCGCCGCCGTCGCCGACCTCACCGGTGAGGTCGTGGGCAGCTGCGAGCTGCCCAACCCGGGCCCGGGCACCCCCGTGGTGGACCAGGTCACCCAGGCGCTCGGCGACGCCGTCAAGGCCGCCGGGCTCCAGCGCGGCGACGTCCACCGCCTGGTCATCGCCTCCCCCGGCTCCTTCGACCCGCGCACGGGGGTCCTGCGCTACGCCGACCACCTGCCCGGCTGGCACTCCCCCACCCTCCTGGAGGAGCTGGCGGCGGCGCTGCCCATGCCCGTCGAGTACGAGAACGACGTGAACCTCGCCGCCATCGCCGAGCAGCGCCTCGGCGCGGCCCGCGGCCACGAGGACTTCGTCCTGCTGTGGAACGAGGAGGGCCTCGGCGCCGCCCTGGTGATCGCCGGACGGCTGCACCGCGGCTGGACCGGCGGCGCGGGCGAGGTCGGCTACCTGCCGGTGCCCGGACGGCCCCTGGTGCGCCATGTGACCCGGGAGAACTCCGGGGGCTACCAGGAGCTGGCCGGCGTGGAGGTGCTGCCCGCGCTGGCCGCCGGGCTGGGCCTGGAGATGCCGTGGACGGAGCCGCCCGCGCCGGGCACGCCGGGGCACGCCGCCGAGGTGGCCAGCGCGGTGGAGCTGCTGGAGCGGGCCGCGGCCGACCCCGTGGGAGCGCACCTGCGGCTGCTGGAGGCGTACGCCTTGGCGCTCGCCACCGGTCTCGCCTCCCTGGTCTCCGTACTGGACCCGGAGATCGTGGTGCTCTCCGGTGCCGTGACCACCGCGGGCGGGGACCCGCTGCGCGAACTGATCGAGACCGAGCTCGCCGACCTCGCCCCGTCCCGGCCCCGGCTGGTCACCGGCGAGGTGCGCACGCGGCCCGTGCTGCGCGGCGCGCTGGAGAGCGCGCTCGCCGCCACCCGCGACGAGGTGTTCGACACCTCCCGCTGATCCACCCGCCCGCCCCACCTGCCGCACCCGCCCCACCTGCCGCACCGCCCGCTCCTCCCGCACGACCCGCACCTCCCCGCACCTCCCCGCACCTCCCGCATCTCCCGCTGGACCCCGACCGGACGTTCCCCGCGCAGAGAGAGACACCGCCATGCCCGGACGCACCCGCCGCCTCACCACCCTCGCGGCCGCACTCACCGCGATATCCGCCCTCGCCACCGGGTGTACCGGGCAGAGCGGCGCCGGCTCCTCCGACGACCCGAACAAAGAGGTGACCCTCAACTTCTGGCACGGCTGGGTGGAGCCCCGCGAGGTCAAGGCCATCGAGGCCAACATCGAGCGGTTCGAGAAGGCGCACCCCAAGATCAAGGTCAAGGTCACCGGCAACATGACCGACGAGAAGATCAACCAGGCGCTGCGGGCGGGCGGCAGCAAGGCCCCGGACGTCGTGTCGTCCTTCAGCACCGACAGCGTCGGCAAGTTCTGCACCTCGCAGGCCTTCGCGGACCTGAACCCCTTCCTCGCGAAGTCGGGCCTCGACAAGACGAAGATCTTCCCCAAGACCCTGCTGGAGTACACCCAGTTCAAGGGCAACCAGTGCACGCTGCCGCTGCTCAACGACGCCTACGGCCTCGTGTACAACAAGACCGCCTTCACCGCCGCCGGGATCACCGAACCGCCCAAGACCTGGAGCCAGTTCGTCGCGGACGCGCAGACGCTCACCAAGCAGAGCGGCGACAGCTACGAACAGCTCGGCCTGATGCCCACCTTCCACGGGTACGAGACCACCCCGATGCGGCTGGCCGCGCAGTGGAGCCCGACGTACTTCGGCGCCGACGGGAAGTCGAACCTGGCCAAGGACCCCGCCTTCACGAAGATGCTGAACGCGCAGAAGGACCTGGTCGCCAAACTGGGCGGCTACGACAAGCTGGAGAAGTTCCGCACGACCTTCGGTGACGAGTGGAGTCCCGAACACCCCTTCCACAAGGGCCTGGTCGCCATGCAGATCGACGGCGAGTGGCGGGCCGCCATGGCGAAGGCGGCCGGGGCGAAGTTCGAGATCGCCACCGCGCCGCTGCCCGTGCCGGACGACCAGCTGGCCGACTACGGCAAGGGCTACCTGTCCGGCACCGTCATGGGCATCGCCGCCAAGAGCCCCAAGCAGACCGCCGCCTGGGAGCTGGTGAAGTACATGACCACCGACACCGACGCGGTGGTGGCCTTCTCCAACGACATCCACAACATCCCCTCCACGCTCGCCGCCCTGGACTCGCCCAAGCTCCAGGTCACGCCGGAGTTCAAGACCTTCATCGACATCGCCAAGCACGCGAAGTCGAACACCACCCCGGCCCAGGCCGACGGCGGCACCTACCAGCTGACCTTCGCGGACTTCGCGTACGGGGTCGAGAAGGGCGCCGTGTCCGACCTCCAGGCCGGGCTCGCCAAGACCGACCAGCAGATCGACACGGACATCGCGAAGGCCGAGTAGGCCATGACGACCTTCACCCCGCGCGCGAAGCGGCGCCGCTCCGCGCTGCGGACCGCGGCCTTCATGTCCCCGTGGCTGATCGGGTTCGCGGTCTTCTTCGCCTACCCGCTGCTGTCCACCGTGTACTTCTCCTTCATGCAGTACGACGGCTTCCGCCCGCCGGTCTTCAACGGCCTGGCCAACTGGTCGTACGTGTTCACCAAGTCCCCCATGTTCTGGCCGGCGATGCGCAACACGCTGTGGCTGGTCGTGATCATGGTGGCCTGCCGGGTGGCCTTCGGCCTGGGCGTCGGCCTGCTCATCACGAAGATCAAGACGGGGGTCGGGATCTTCCGCACCCTCTTCTACCTGCCCTACCTGGCCCCGCCGGTCGCCGCGACCCTCGGCTTCGTCTTCCTGCTCAATCCCGGTACCGGGCCGGTCAACACGATGCTGGAGGCCGTCGGGCTGCCCGCGCCGGGCTGGTTCACCGACGCCGACTGGTCCAAGCCCGCGCTGACCGCGCTGGCGCTGTGGGGGGTGGGCGACCTGATGGTGATCTTCATGGCCGCGCTGCTCGACGTACCGAGGGAGCAGTACGAGGCCGCGGAGCTGGACGGGGCCGGGTCCTGGGCGCGGTTCCGGCACATCACCCTGCCGAACATCTCCCCGATCATCCTCTTCGCGGTGGTCACCGGGGTCATCCAGGCCATGCAGTACTACACGCAGCCGATGATCGCGGGGAAGGTGGCGGCCGGGGTGATCGGCGGCTCGGGCCAGCAGTTCGAGCCCGGCTACCCGGAAAAGTCCACGCTGACCCTGCCCCAGCTCGTCTACAACCTCGGATTCCAGCGCTTCGACTACGGCACCGCCTGTGTGATCGCGCTCGTCCTCTTCGCCCTGTCCATGGCCTTCACCGCGCTCCTGATGCGGCGCCGTGGCGGACTGATCGGAAGCGGTGACTGAGATGGCCGTGACCACCGGCACGACCGTGCCCCCGAAGACGGCCCCGCCCGCCGCGGCGACCGGTCCGGCGACGGCCCGCCACCGCCGCGACGAGGTGCTGCACTGGGTCGCGGTCCACTCCCTCGGGGTGGCCGCCGCGCTCTTCTTCGTCCTCCCCTTCGTCTTCCTCTTCCTCACCTCGGTGATGAGCAACCAGCAGGCGCTCACCCGCGACCTGTGGCCGCACACCTGGGAGTGGGGCAACTACGCGAAGGTGTGGCACACCCCCGGGTTCCTCCTGTGGTGGCGCAACACCCTGCTGTACGCCGGGCTCGGCACGCTGCTGACCGTGGTGTCCTCGGTGCCCGTCGCCTACGCCCTCGCCAAGTTCCGCTTCCGCGGCCGGCGGCTCTCGCTGCTGCTGGTGATCTCGATGATGATGCTGCCGCCACAGGTGGTGGTCATCCCGATGTACCTCTTCTGGGCCAAGCAGCTCGACCTGTCCGGGACCTTGTGGCCGCTGATCATCCCGATGGCCTTCGGGGACGCCTTCTCCATCTTCCTGCTCCGCCAGTTCCTGCTGACCATCCCGGACGAGTACCTGGACGCGGCGCGGGTCGACGGCTGCGGGGAGCTGCGGACGCTGCTGCGGGTCGTCCTGCCCATGGCCAAGCCCGGCATCGCCGCCGTCGCGCTGTTCCAGTTCTTCGCCGCGTGGAACGACTACTTCGGCCCGCAGATCTACGCCTCCGACAATCCGGCCGCCTGGACGCTCAGTTACGGGCTGGAGTCCTTCAAGGGCGCGCACCACACCAACTGGAACCTGACCATGGCCGCGACCGTGCTGGTCATGGCCCCGGTGATCGTCCTCTTCTTCTTCGCCCAGAAGGCGTTCGTCGAGGGCGTCACCCTGACCGGAGTGAAAGGCTAGGAAACATGAAACTCGCAGTAGTGGGTGGCGGTTCCACTTACACCCCCGAACTGATCGACGGCTTCGCCCGGTTGCGCGACACCCTGCCGATCAGCGAGCTGGTGCTGATCGACCCCGCGGCCGACCGGCTGGAGCTCGTCGGCGGGCTGGCGCGGCGGATCTTCGCCCGCCAGGGCCACCCCGGGTCGATCACCACGACCTCCGACCTGGACGCCGGGGTCGCGGACGCCGACGCCGTCCTGCTCCAGCTGCGCGTGGGCGGACAGGCGGCCCGGCAGCAGGACGAGACCTGGCCGCTGGAGTGCGGCTGCGTGGGCCAGGAAACCACCGGCGCGGGCGGGCTCGCCAAGGCGCTGCGCACGGTTCCGGTCGTCCTCGACATCGCCGAGCGGGTCCGGCGCACCAACCCGAACGCCTGGATCATCGACTTCACCAATCCCGTCGGGATCGTCACGCGCGCCCTGCTCCAGGCGGGGCACAAGGCGGTCGGCCTGTGCAACGTCGCGATCACCCTCCAGCGGCAGTTCGCCTCGCTGCTCGACGTGCCCCCCGGTGAGCTGCACCTGGACCACGTCGGCCTGAACCACCTCACCTGGGAGCTCGGGGTGCGCCGCGGCGGCCCCGACGGGGAGGACCTGCTGCCGCGGCTGCTCGCGGAGCACGGGGACGCGGTCGCCGCCGACCTGCGGCTGCCGCGCGCGGTCCTGGACCGGCTCGGCGTCGTGCCCTCGTACTACCTGAAGTACTTCTACACGCACGACGAGGTGGTCCGGGAGCTGGGCGAGAAGCCTTCGCGGGCCGCCGAGGTGGCCGCGATGGAGCGGGAACTGCTGGCGATGTACGGCGATCCCGCGCTCGACGAGAAGCCGGCGCTGCTGGCGAAGCGGGGCGGAGCCTTCTACTCGGAGGCCGCGGTGGACCTGGCGGCGGCGCTGCTCGGCGACGGCGGCAGCCCCGTGCAGGTGGTGAACACGCTGAACAACGGCACCCTGCCCTTCCTCGCGGACGACGCCGTCATCGAGGTGCAGGCGCGGGTCGACCGCTCCGGCCCGGTGCCGCTGGCCGTGCCCCGGCTGGACCCGCTCTACGCGGGGCTGATCGCGCACGTCACGGCCTACGAGGACCTCGCGCTGGACGCCGCGGTGCGCGGCGGTCGCGAGCGCGTGGCCAAGGCGCTGCTCGCGCACCCGCTGGTCGGGCAGTTCGACCTGGCCGAGCAACTGACCGACCGGCTCCTCGCGCACAACAAGGAGCACCTGGCATGGGCGTGAGGGGCACCGTGCTGCTGGCCGTCGACGCGGGCAACAGCAAGACGGACCTCGCCCTCGTCGACGCGGACGGGTCGGTGCTCGTCACCGCGCGCGGGCCGGGCTTCCGCCCGCAGGCGGTCGGCGTCGCGGCGGCCTTCGACGCGATCGCCCCGGCCCTGGAGGAGGCCCGGGCGAAGGCCCGGGCCCTGGGCCTGCCGGTGGGCTCGGCCCACCTGGCGGGTTCCGGTTCTGGTTCCGGTTCCGGTTCTGGTTCTGCTTCCGTGGACGGGGTCGCCCACGTGTCGGCCTGTCTGGCGGGCGCGGACCTCCCGGTCGAGGAGGAGGCGCTGACCGAGGGACTGCGGGCACGGGGGTGGGGGCGCACCGTCGAGGTCCGCAACGACACCTTCGCCATCCTGCGGGCCGGTCTGGTGGGCAGCGGGCCGCCGCTGGGGGTCGCCGTGGTCTGCGGCGCCGGGATCAACTGCGTGGGCATGCGCCCCGACGGGCGCACCGCCCGCTTCCCGGCGCTGGGCCAGCTCTCCGGCGACTGGGGCGGCGGGGGCGGCCTCGCCGCCGAGGCGATGTGGTGGGCGGCCCGGGCCGAGGACGGGCGGGGCGGTCCGACCGCGCTGGCCGCGGCCCTGCCGGAGCACTTCGAGCTGGCGTCGATGACCGAGCTGATCGAGGCCGTGCACCTGGGCGCGATCGCGCCGGAGCGCACGCACGAGCTGGTGCCGGTGCTCTTCGCGGTGGCCGGGGCCGGTGACCCGGTGGCGCGCGCGCTGGTGGAGCGGCAGGCGGACGAGGTCGTGGCCCTGGCCGCGGTGGCGCTGGAGCGGCTCGACCTGCTGGAAGAGGAGGCGCCCGTACTCCTGGGCGGCAGCGTCCTGGCGGCCGGGCACGCCCGGCTCAACGACCGGGTCGGGGCGGGTCTCGCCGAACGGGCCCCGCTGGCCCGGGTGTCGGTGGTGACCGCGCCGCCGGTGCTGGGCGCGGGGCTGCTGGGGCTGGACGCGATCGGTGCGCCGGCTGCCGCGTACGGAAAACTCCGTGCCCATTTCGGGTGAACCCGCCCCGAGCCGGGTCATGTCTGGAACTGTGGCGGCCGTAGGAACGTATTGACGGTGAAGGGGTGCCGGGGGGCACATCACTTCAAGATCCAGCACCGGGTGCTGTGCTGAGCCGTCAGTACGGCCATACTGCTCCCGAGCAGTCCACGACCGAGGGGGAGGTCACGGTGGCCATCACATCGCGCGCACCCGCGTCCGCGCCCACGACCACGCCCGGCCCCGTCGGGCCCGCCGGCGGCGACCCGGCGCTGCCGGGGCGGCGCAGCGCGTGGGCGGAGGGCGTGGAGCGGCTGCGGGACGCGGCGACCACCGAGCCCGGGCGGCTGCGGATCATCGGGGCGGCCCTGGCCGCGCTGGTGCTCCTCTTCGGCGTGGTGACGGTCTGGGAGATCTCCGACCGGTCGGGCGCCGCCGACGACGTGGTCGGCCGCAGCCAGCCGCTCAGCGCGGACGCCGCGAGCATCTACCGCTCGCTGGCCGACGCGGACACGGCGAGCTCCAGCGGGTTCCTCGCCGGCGGCCAGGAGCCGCGCGAGGTCCGCGAGCGCTACGAGAAGGACATCGCCAACGCCTCCCGGCTCCTGGTCAACGCGGCGGCGAACACCGGCGGCGACGAGGAGTCCCGCAAGGAGATCGCGCTGCTCGGCGAGCAGTTGCCCCGCTACACCGGCCTGATAGAGCAGGCCCGGGCCACCAACCGGCAGGGGCTCCCGCTCGGCGGGGCCTACCTGCGCTACGCCAACGAGCAGATGAGCACCCAGCTGCTGCCCGCCGCGCAGCGGCTCTACCGGGCGGAGACGGACCGGCTCTACCAGGACTACGACGACGCCCGCGCGTTCCCCGTGGGCTCCTTCGGTACGGGCCTGCTCGCCATCGGGGCCCTGGTCTGGGCCCAGCGGCGCAACTACCGGCGCACGCACCGCGTCTTCAACCACGGGCTGCTGGCGGCGACCGCCGCGTCCACGGTGGTGCTCCTGTGGCTGGCCGTGGGGCACACGGTGGCCCGGACCGAGCTGAGCGAGGCCCGCTCGGGCGGGCAGGAGTCGCTCAAGGTGCTCAATGACGCCCGGATCTCCTCGCTCCAGGCGCGGGCCAATGAGAACCTGACGCTGATCGCGCGGGGCGCCGTCCTCGCCGACGACAAGAAGTCCGACAAGTACGACGTCGACTTCTCCAAGAACATGAAGGACCTCGACGCGGGCCTCGCCGAGGCCGCGCGGCTCGCCGACGACACGAGCGGCCGGACGCCCGTCGCGCACGCCGTCGAGGGCGTGACCCAGTGGAAGCAGCGGCACGCGGCCGCCCGGGAGACCGACAACAAGGGCGACTACGACCTCGCGCTGCCCCAGGTCATCGGGGGCAAGGACAGCAGCGGGGCGTCCTTCGACACGGTGGACGCCTCCCTGGAGCAGGCCATCGCGCACGAACAGCAGGAGTTCACCCGGGCCGCCCGCGCCGGGCTCGGCGCCCTGGGCGGCCTGGTCACGGGCGGGGCGGCCCTGGCGGTCCTCGGAGCGGCGGCCGCGCTGCTCGGCATCGGGCGCAGGCTTTCGGAGTACAGGTGATGCGGATGCGAGGGCTGCGGGTGGAGCGAGGCGACGGCGGCGGGCAGGTCCCGCGGCGGCTGCGCGGCTGGGGCGGGGTGAGCGCCATGGCCGCCGCCTGCGCGGTGACGGCGGCCGCCGTCCTGCTGCCGCTGGCCCTGGCGGCCCCGGAGCCGGGCCGCACCGGCACGGTCCACCAGGGCGTCGCCGCGCCCGCGGTGGCACCGGCCGCCCCCGGCGTGGAGGAGACCTGCCAGGACCCGGAGGCCAGCCTGCGGCCGGCGGGGGTGGACGGAGCGGCCATCGCCCGGATCAAGGCGGCGGGCAAGCTCGTCGCCGGTGTCGACCAGAACAGCTTCCGCTGGGGCTACCGCAATCCGGTCGACGGCAAGCTCGACGGCTTCGACATCGCCCTGGTGAAGGCGATAGCGAAGGACATCCTGGGCGACGAGAACGCGGTCATATACCGGGCGATCCCGACCAGTCAGCGCATACCGGCGCTGGTGGAGGGCCGGGTCGACATCGTCGTGCGGACCATGACGATCAACTGCGCCCGGCTCAAGGACGTCGCCTTCTCCACCGCGTACTTCGAAGCGGGCCAGCAGGTGCTCGCGCCCAAGGGCTCGCCCATCACGGGCTACGACGGCTCCCTCAAGGGCCGCAAGATCTGCACGGCGGCCGGTTCCATCGCCGAGAGCAAGCTCAAGGAGAGCAGCTTCGGATCGGTGTCGGTCACGGTCCCCAACCAGCTGGACTGCCTGGTCCGGCTCCAGCTGGGCGAGGTCGACGGCATCATCACGGACAACGCGCTCGCGGCCGGCCAGGCCGCGCAGGACCCGACGATCAAGCTGGTCGGCTCGCCCTTCACCAAGGAGTTCTACGGCGTCGCGATGAACAAGGACGCGACCGATCTGGTGCGCCGGATCAACAAGGTGCTGGAGAACTACCGGGCGGGCGGTGACGGCAGCCAGTGGGTCAAGGCCTACCGCACCCACCTGGAATCCGTACTGCCCGGCATCCCCGGCCCGCCGACGCCCAAGTACCGGGACGGCTGAGCGCCGTGGCGGAAACAGAAGGAGCCGGGTCCGCGGTGATGGACCGGGACGACGTCGACCGCGCGCTGACCCGGCTCGACGCGGAGCACGAGGCCGTCGAGACCTCGCTGCTCGCCCTCCAGGACCACGCCGGGCGCCGACTGCTGGAGGGCGCCGCCCTGGTCGGGATCACCCGCGAGCGGTGGGCCGCCGCCGACGCCGCCATCACCCGCCTGTGGACCTACTTCGACGCCTACAGCGGGGCGCTCAGCGCTGCCCGGGAGCTGCGCGAGCGGCGCCGCTGGCCGAGCCGCGAGGACCTGGTCGAGCTGACCGAGCGGCTGCGCGGCGCCGGGGTGATGATCGCGGGCGGCGCGGTGGAGGGTGCCCAGCTGGCCGAGCGCTTCTCGCTCGCCGAGCTGGTCGCCCGGATGAACGAGCTGTACGCGTCGTCGCTGGACATGGTGGTGGCCGCCGACGCGGTGTGGTCGGCGCTGCCCGCCCGGATAGACCTGCTCGCCGCCGAGCTGCACCGCACGCGCTCGCTGGCGCACTCCGTCGGCGTCCGCCCGGGCGCACACCCCTCGGGCGACGAACTGGAAGCGATCACCGCCGAGCTGGCGGAGCTGCGCGCCCAGGTCATCGAGGACCCGCTGGCCTTCTGGACGCCCACCCAGGGCAGTTCGGCGCCCGGTGGCGGGCGACCGGACACCGCCCGCTACGACCGGGCGGCGCGCGCGCTGGAGGACGTACGCCGCGAGGTGGAGGCGGTGCTGACCGTGCGGCAGGACGCCGAGCAGCGGCTGATCAGCCTGCGCGACGTGCTGTCGCGGGCCGACCGGACGCTGTCGGAGGCGCGGACCGCGCGCGGCGAGGTGCTGGCGAAGATCGCGGCCTCCGAGGTGCCGGCGGTCAGCGGACCGCCGACCGTGCTCCAGGAACAGCTCGCGGCGGCCGCCGAGTACCGGCGCCAGTCCCAGTGGCACCGGCTCTCCCCCCTGCTGGAGTCCCTGGAGGCCCGGGCCGAGGAGGAACTGCAGCGGGCCCGGGCGTCGTTGACAGCCGTGACCGCACCGCTGGCGGTGCGGGCCGAACTGCGGGGCAGGCTGGACGCGTACCGGGCGAAGATGACCCGGCACGGAACGGCGGGAGACCCCTTGCTCGTTGAGCGGTACGACGCGGCCCGGCGGATGCTGTGGAGCGCGCCCTGCGACCTACGGGCCGCCGAGCAGGCCGTCCTGCGCTACCAGCAGGTCGCCGCCGAGTCATTGGTGCCGCAGCAGGACCGGCCCGTCGGGCCGGGGAAGGAGGACGCATGAGCCTGATCGGGACTCCGTGCGGCCGGCCCGGCTGCCCGGGCACGTACGAGGACATGGGCGGCGGGGAGCTGTACTGCGACACCTGCGGACTGGCGCCGCTGCCGAGCGCCGCGCCGGCCGGAGCCACGTCGCCCGCGGGCGCGTCGGCCGGAGCCGGTGAGCTGGTGTCGCCGCCCACCGGGATGACCAGCGCGGCGCGGGGCGCCGGAGCGCGCGGCTCCCAGGGCTCGCAGCCCTCGGCGCGCGGTTCCGGCTCGGCCCGCTCCGCGCGGTCCTCGCGCTCCTCGTCCTCCCGGCGTTCGGTCTCGGGGCGGCTCTCGCGCGCCCTGTCCGGGACCGCCGCGTCCAGCCGCTCGGTGTCGGTGCGCAGTTCGGGCTCGGCGTCCGGGCCCTCGGGCCGCGGGCGGCTCGGCGCCGGGCTGGTGTCCGTACCGGAGGTGCCGCGCCCCGATCCCTCGGCCGCGGTGCTGGAGAACCCGGAGGTGCCGGAGCGCAAGCGGTTCTGCTCGAAGTCGGATTGCGGGGCCCCGGTCGGTCGGGCGCGCGGCGACCGGCCGGGCCGGACCGAGGGGTTCTGCACCAAGTGCGGGCACCCCTACTCCTTCGTGCCCAAGCTGGCCTCGGGCGACGTGGTGCACGGCCAGTACGAGGTGGCGGGCTGCCTGGCGCACGGCGGCCTCGGCTGGGTGTACCTCGCCGTGGACCGGGCGGTCTCGGACCGCTGGGTGGTCCTCAAGGGCCTGCTGGACACCGGGGACCAGGACGCGATGGCCGCGGCCATCTCGGAGCGGCGCTTCCTCGCGGAGATCGAGCACTCCAACATCGTACGGATCTACAACTTCGTCGAGCACCTCGACCAGCGGACCGGCTCGCTGGACGGCTACATCGTGATGGAGTACGTCGGCGGCAAGTCCCTCAAGGAGATCGCCAACGAGCGGCGCCGGGCGGACGGGCGGCGCGACCCGCTGCCGGTCGAGCAGGCCTGCGCGTACGGCATCGAGGCGCTGGAGGCACTCGGTCACCTACACAGCCGCAACCTCCTGTACTGCGACTTCAAGGTCGACAACGCGATCCAGCAGGCCGACCAGCTCAAGCTGATCGACATGGGCGCGGTCCGCCGGATGGACGACGAGGAATCGGCGATCTACGGCACGGTCGGCTACCAGGCGCCCGAAGTCGCCGAGCTGGGGCCCTCGGTGGCCTCCGACCTCTACACCGTCGCGCGCACGCTGGCGGTGCTGACCTTCGACTTCCAGGGCTACACGAACGTCTTCGCGGACAGCCTGCCGGACCCCGACCACATCGAGGTCTTCCGGCGCTATGAGTCCTTCTACCGCCTGCTGGTGCGGGCCACCGACCCGGATCCGGGGCGGCGGTTCGCCTCGGCGCAGGAGATGGCCGACCAGCTGACGGGCGTGCTGCGGGAGGTGGTCGCGCTCCAGACGGGCAGGCCGCGACCGCAGCTGTCCACCCTGTTCGGGCCGGAGTTGCGGGTCACCGACACCCTGTTGTTCGCCGAGGAGGCCGGGGCCGAGGTGTCCCGGCTGGGCGCGCGGGACGTGACCTCGCGGCGCGGCGCACTGTTCGGCCGGCGCCGCCCGGCGCCCACCCCGGCCGTGGGCTCGGGCAGCGCCCACGGCGCGGTGTCCGCCGTGACGGCGACCGCCCCGGCCGCCGCGGTGTCCGTCGTGGGTTCCGTGGTGCCCGTCACGGGCGCCACCCCGGTGCCCGCGCTGGCGACGACGGCCACGCACATGACGGGCGGCCCGGGCACCCTCGGGGTCGCCGCGCGACCGGATCCGGTCGGGGCGTCCGTTCCGGCGCCGCGGGCCGCCCCGCTCCCGGCCCCGCCCGCCGTACGGGCGTACCCCGCCGGGGTGCCCGGATCCGCGGCGCTCGCCGGGCTGGACGCCCGGGGCACCGCGCTGGCCCTGCCGGTGCCGCTGGTGGACCCGGCCGACCCCAATGCCGGCTTCCTGGCCGCGCTGCTGGCGTCGGCGCCCGCCGACCTGCTCGGGGCGCTGGGGGCGGCGCCCGCCGACTCCGCCGAGCTGCGGCTGCGCGCGCTGCGGGCCCACCTGGAGCTGGGCGAACTCGCCGTGGCGGGAGAGACCCTGACCGAGCTGGAGGTCCACCACCCCGACGACTGGCGGGTGGTGTGGGCGCGCGGGATCGCCTCCCTGGCCACCGGGGACGACGAAATAGCAGCGCTGTCCTTCGACGCGATCTACGACGCCTTCCCCGGCGAGCCCGCGCCGAAGCTGGCGCTGGGCCTGTGCGCGGAGGTGCTGGGCCAGTTGGACAATGCCGCCGAGTACTACAGCCTGGTCTGGGTCACCGACCCGGGCTTCGTGAGCGCGGCCTTCGGGCTGGCCCGGGTCCAGCTGGCCGCCGGGGACCGGGTCGCGGCCGTGCGCACGCTGGAATCCGTACCGGAGTCGTCCATCCACTACACGGCCGCGCGGGTGGCGGCCGTACGGGCACGCTTGCGCGACCGCTCCCCCGAGGAGCCGCTCCTGGACGATCTGCGGGCGGCCTCCGGGCAGGTGGAGGCGCTGCGACGGTTCGGTCTGGACGCCGTGCGCTACGAGGTGCTGACGGCGGAGGTTCTGGGCTCGGCGCTCGACTGGGTACTGTCGGGTAGCCGGGGTCCTGACCCCGGCCGGACCTCGCTGCTCGGCAGCCAACTGGACGAGCGGGGGCTGCGCTTCGGCCTGGAACGCTCCTACCGGGTCCTGGCCCGTCTGGCGCAGCGGGGCGAGGAGAGGATCGAACTGGTGGAACGGGCAAACCGTTTCCGTCCACGGACGTGGGTGTGAGTGATGTCGATGCATCGGCCGTCGGGCTGCCCCAGCTGTGCGGAACCGCTGGAAGAGGGTGACCTCTTCTGCGGGGTCTGCGGATACGCCCTGTCCGCGGATCCCCCGCCTCCGGACGACCACCCGACGGTCGCCCTGACACCTCCCGGCCGGGCGGCGGCCCGGCCCGACTTCCCGCCGTCGGCCGGCACGCCGGAGCCCTCGGGCCCCGCGGGCTGGTCCGACGCGTCGCACGTCGCGGGCCCGGCGCCCGCGCCCGCGCTGTACCCGCCCGGGCAGCCGGCCGCTGCCGGCTCCGTGTCCGGTCCGGCTTCCGGTTCGGCCTCCGGTTCTGCTTCCGGTTCTGCTTCTGCTTCCGCTTCTCGCGCCGAGGCGGCCGCGGGGAGCGCCGGCTACGGCGCGGGATGGTCGGCCACGGCCGGGGCCGCCGCGCCCGTGCCGACCCTCGTCGACGAGCCCGCCGGGTGGGGCGTCGCCGCGCCCGACGGGGCGACCACCGACCACCCCGGGAGCGGTGCGGACGCCGCCTCGGCCGCGGCTTCGCCCGCGGCGGGGACCGGCCCCGGCGGCGAGCCGACCGGCAAGACCTGCGTCGCCTGCCGCGCGGGCCGCGTCGACACCGACGGCTACTGCGAGCACTGCGGCCACGCCCAGCCCCGCGAGCGGGACCACCTCGAAGAGGAGCTCGGCAGCGTCGCCGCCGTCAGCGACCGCGGCCTGCGCCACCACCGCAACGAGGACTCCTTCGCGGTCGCGGCCACCGCGCTGCCCGACGGCAGCGCCGCGACCGTCGCCATCGTCTGCGACGGCGTGTCCTCGGCCAGCCGCCCCGACGAGGCCTCCGCCGCCGCGGCCGTCGCCGCCAACGAGGCCCTGCTGGACGCGCTGCCGCGCGGCGCCCTGCCCCAGCAGGCCATGCACGAGGCGATCCTGGCCGCCTCCACCGCCGTCAACGCCCTGGCCCCGGAGGTCCCCGGCGCGCAGAACGCCCCCGCCTGCACCCTCGTCGGCGCGGTCACGGCGGGCGGGCTGCTGATCATCGGCTGGGTCGGCGACAGCCGCGCGTACTGGGTGCCCGACGACCGCTCCGCCCCGCCCGCCCGCCTCACCGAGGACGACTCCTGGGCGGCCCAGATGGTCGCGGCGGGCCTGATGAACGAGGCCGAGGCCTACGCCGACGTCCGCGCCCACGCCATCACCGGCTGGCTCGGCGCCGACGCGTACGAACTGGAGCCGCACACCGTCGCCTTCAAGCCCGACCGGCCCGGCGTCGTGGTCGTCTGCACCGACGGACTGTGGAACTACGCCGAATCCGCGCAGGACATGGCCCGGGTGCTGCCCGCCGATGCCGCCGCCCGACCGCTGCACAGCGCCCAGGTGCTGGTCGGCCACGCCCTGGACGGCGGTGGCCACGACAACGTGACCGTGGCCGTCGTGCCGTTCGCGGTGCCCGAGGCGACCGCCGCACCCGCCGCCTGACCCCCCGCCAACCAGCCCGCCGCACACCCGAGGAGACCGTCCTGATGGCGAACTTCGCCAAGCCGAGCGCACCGCGCTTCACCCTGGAGGTGTACCAGAACGAGTTCCTCCCGGTGGGCGGGCAGGACGTGCACGCCATCGTGACGGTCACGTCCACCGGCGGCGCGGCCGCCACCCGCGTCGCGACCCCGGGCAGCGGCGCGGCTGTCGTGATCATGGTCGACTGTTCGGGTTCCATGGCGTACCCGCCCGCCAAGATGACCGGCGCCCGGGAGGCCACGGCGGCCGCGATCGACACCCTGCACGACGGGACCTCGTTCGCCGTGATCTCCGGTACGCACGTGGCCCGGGAGGTCTACCCCGGCCAGGGCCGCCTCGCGGTCGCGGACCCGGTGACGCGCGCCCAGGCCAAGGGCGCCCTCGACGCCCTCACCCCCGGCGGCGGCACCGCGATCGGGACCTGGCTGCGCCTCGCCGACGGCCTGCTCCGCCAGTCCCCCGCCACCATCCGGCACGGCATCCTGCTGACCGACGGCCGCAACGAGCACGAGAGCCCGGAGCTGCTGCGCACCACCCTCGACGCCTGCGCCGGGCGGTTCACCTGTGACGCCCGCGGGGTGGGCACCGACTGGGAGGTCAAGGAGGTGACGGGCATCGCGAGCGCGCTGCTCGGCACCGCCGACATCGTGGCCGATCCGGCCCACCTGGCCGAGGACTTCACGCTCATGATGGAGAACGTCATGGGCAAGGAGGTCGCCGACGTCGCGCTGCGGCTGTGGAGCCCGGTCGGCGCGGAGATCCAGTACGTCAAGCAGGTCGCGCCCGCCGTGCAGGACCTGACCGACCGCCGCACCGCGGCCGGCCCGCGCGCCGGTGACTACCCGACGGGTTCCTGGGGCGACGAGTCCCGCGAGTACCACGTCTGCGTCCGGGTGCCCGGCGCCTCCGTCGGCCAGGAGATGCTCGCCTCCCGGGTCTCCCTGGTCCTGCCGGGCCGGGAGGGCGAGGCGGCCACGACGCTCTCCGAGTCCCAGGGGCTGGTCCGCGCGGTGTGGACGGACGACCTGGCCGCCTCCACCGCCATCAACGCGCAGGTGGCCCACTACACCGGCCAGGCCGAGCTGGCCGAGGCCATCCAGCAGGGCCTGGAAGCACGCAAACTGGGCGATATAGGCGGCGCCACCGCCAAACTCGGCCGTGCCGTGCAGCTGGCCGGTGTGTCCGGGAACGAGGACACTGCGAAACTGCTGGCAAAGGTGGTGGATGTCGTGGATGTCGCTGCGGGTACTGTGCGGCTGAAGGCGAAGGTCGCCGACGCCGACGAGATGACCCTCGAAACACGGTCGACCCAGACCGTTCGAGTGAAGCGAAACTGACGTCCCGACGCAGGGAGAAGGGGGAACGGCCGACATGCCGACCTGCCCGAACGGGCACCAATCGGTCTCCGACGACTGGTGCGAAGTATGCGGTCACCGCATGGCCCCCGCGGGTGGCCACGAGCCTCCCGCGCCGCCCTCCTACGACTACGGCAGCTTCCCGATGGCCGGGGGCGAGCCCACCGCGCAGGCGGAGCTGTGCCCGCAATGCCGGACCCCGCGCGAGGCGATGGCCCCGTACTGCGAGGAGTGCCGCTTCAACTTCCTGACCCGGACGGCGACCTCGTACACGCCGATCGCCCCGAACCCGGCGACCACCCCCGGGCCCGCCCCGGTCCGCGGGCCGGCCGTGACCACGGGCGCGCAGCCGCTGCCGACCGCGGAGGCCTCGTACACCCAGGACCCCTACGAGTACCGCGATTCGCGACCCTCGCAGGTCAACCGGCCCGCCGAGTCCTTGCAGCGCGAGGATGACTGGGTGCTGCCGCCGCCGGTGCAGGAGCAGCCGCCGCAGGCCGAGTACCGCCCGACGTACGAGCAGCCCGAGCAGGTCCCGATCCCGCCCCAGGGCGGCGCCTGGACCGCGACGATCGGCCCCGACCGGTCGTACTTCATGGCCATGATGCAGCGCAGCGGCCCCGAGGCCGCGGGGCTCAACCTGCCCGCGTACTCACCGGAGCAGCACCTCCCGCTGTCCGGCGGCCAGATCACCATCGGCCGCCGCCGCGCCTCCACGGGCGAGTCCCCGGACGTCGACCTGTCGGTGCCCCCGGAGGACCCGGGCGTCTCGCACGCCCACGCGGTCCTGGTCCAGCAGCCCGACGGCAGCTGGGCCGTGGTGGACCAGAACTCCACCAACGGCACCTACATCAACGGCGGCGAGGACCCGATCCAGCCGTACGTACCGGTGCCGCTGCGCGACGGCGACCGCGTCCACGTCGGCGCCTGGACCACGGTCACCGTCCGCCGGGGCTAAAGGGTGTCCCTTCCGGTTCGTCTCCCAGGGGCCAGACGTACGGTCCCTGGGGGTCGTCCAGCCAGGACCACTGGCCCTCGTCGGTGACCGTCACGCCGAAGCGCTCGCGCGACGGGCGGTCCTCGCGGCGCCACAGGTCCAGGGCCTCGCGGGGGTGCAGCACGCCCGCCGTGAGGATCAGCATGAACTGGAAGCGCTCGTTCTCCAACAGCTCGTACGGGAGCCCGGCCGCCACCCACGGGGGCGAGGCCCCCGCTCCGCGCAGCGGGACGAAGTACGCCGAGGTGTGCAGGAACCGGCCCTCCGCGAAGCCCGCGTCCCGCACCCGCAGGGCGATCAGCCCCGTCGACAGCGGCGCCAGCACGCGCGCGCCCGGACGGCACTGGGGCAGCCAGGCGGCCGGGACCAGCGGCAGAGTGCAGGTGACGATGATCCGGTCGAAGGGGCCCCGGGCCGGGCATCCGCGCGCCCCGTCCCCGGTGACCACGGCCGGGTGGTAGCCGAGCTGCGCGAGGTGGGCCCGGGCGGATTCGGTGATCTCCTCGTCCAGGTCGACCGTGGTGACCAGGTCCTCGCCGAGCCGGTGGCACAGCAGCGCGGCGTTGTAACCGGTGCCGGCGCCGATCTCCAGCACGTTGTTCCCGTCCCGGACCTCCAGCGCGTCCAGCATCCGCGCCATGAGGGAGGGCTGGCTGCTGGAGGACACCAGCTCGCCGTCGCGCAGCCGGGTCGCGAGCGGGGCGTCCGTGTAGACCCCGCGCAGCCAGCGGGCCCGGCACTCGGGATCGGGGTCCTCGGCCCAGAGCCGCTCGTGGCCCGCGCCGCGGCCGGTCCAGAAGAAGGGGACGAAGACGTGCCGGGGCACCGCGGCGAAGGCCGCCAGCCAGGCGGGGTCGGTCAGCACCCCGGCCGCGGTCAGCTCCCGCACCTGGGCCGAGTGGGCCGTCTCCCGCAGGTCCCGGGTCGCTCTGGTCTCCGTGCCGCCCATGGTTCCACTGTGCTGCCGACGCCGCGGCGCCGCCCGTCGGCCGGGCGCCCGGTGGGCATCCGGTGGTCCTAGGACCGGGGTCCTCCGTCCGGGCGTCTGAGACGATGGTCGGGTGAACGAGATTCCGCGGAGCACCCTTCAGGAGCAGACCTTCTACGAGCAGGTCGGCGGCGAGCAGACCTTCCGCCGCCTGGTCCGGCGCTTCTACCAGGGGGTCGCCGAGGACCCGCTGCTGCGTCCGATGTACCCGGAGGCCGACCTGGGCCCCGCCGAGGAGCGCTTCGCGCTGTTCCTGATGCAGTACTGGGGCGGTCCGACCACCTACAGCGACGACCGCGGCCACCCGCGCCTGCGGATGCGGCACGCTCCGTTCCAGGTGGACCGGGCGGCGCACGACGCGTGGCTGCGCCACATGCGGGACGCGATCGACGAGCTGGGCCTGGCGCCGGAGCACGAGGCCCAGCTGTGGCGCTACGTGACGTACGCCGCCGCCTCGATGATCAACACCGAGGGCTGAAAGCCCGGTCCCCTCAGCCCCGCCGCGGCGTTCGAGGCGCCCCGGAGCCGGTCCCGTCAGCCTCGCCGGCGTTTGAGGCGCCCCCGAAGGGCGCTCCGGAGCCGGTCCCGTCAGCCCCGCCGGCGTTTGAGGCGCCCCCGGAGGGCGGGCCGGGAACCGGCGGGGTCCGCAGGAGGCTCCGCAGGAGGTTCCCTAGACGGGGCGGACCTGGAGCGCGCCCAGGCCGCCGCCCTCGCCCGGGCGACGGGTGACGACGGAGCCGTACGGGGTGCGCAGCCGCAGCCAGCTCCCGCAGGCCAGCAGCGCCACCGGCTCCGGGGCGTCGGGCACGGCGGGCTGCGCGGGCACGGTGGACCGTACCGGCCGCAGGAAGCCCAGGGACTGCGCGGCGTGCACGGCACGCAACGGCAGCGCGGTTTCGCCCAGGGTGCGGGACCAGATCTCCCGGCCGATCCGGTCGCGCTCGGCGCGGGTCCGGTGCGCGGCGGGCAGGGCCTCGTCGCGGGCGCGGAACTCGGCGACGGCCCCGGCCACGGCCGCGCGCATCGCCTCGGCGCCGGGCAGCCCCGGCACCTGCTGCCAACCGCCGCGGGGCGGCAGTACTCCCGTCCAGGGCGGCCCGGTGACGGCCGCGGGCACGGTCGCGCTGCCCGAGGCCTCGTCGATCGCCTCCAGGAACTCCCCGGCGGAGACGGTCCGGTCCAGCGCCGCGGCCAGCGGCTCCGCGAGCCGGGCCGTGCGGATCGCCAGCACCTCGAAGGACGGCGGGCGGCCGAAGACGGCGAGCGCGCCGCCGCCCACCTGGAGGCGGACCGCGGCGGCCCGGTCGTAGTGCACGAGCCGGCCCAGGAAGGCGGCGAGGTCCGCCGCCTCCCCGGAATCGGCGAGGCACAGCCGTTCGCTCATGCCGCGACGGCCCCTTCCGGGCCCGTGGGCTCGTCGAGGTACTTCTGCAGGAAGTGCTTCTCCTCGGCCGTGATGCGGCGGGGCCGCCCCTCGGCGAGGTTGTAGGGCACGACCACGGTCGAGGCCCGTACGTAGACCTGCTCGGGCCGGTCGCCCTCCGCCACGTCCTTGACCTCGTAGCCGATGGTCAGGGACGCGGCGCCTATCCGGGTCACCCAGGACTCGATGAGGACCGGCTCGTGCCGGTGCACGAGGGGCAGCTTGTAGTCGATCTCGTGGCGGGCCACGACGGAACCGCCCGTGAAGGACTCGCTGCCCTCCCCCGGCGCCAGCCGGAACATGAAGTCGATCCGGGCTTCCTCCAGGTAGCGGAGGAAAACCACGTTGTTCACGTGCCCGAAGGAGTCCATGTCCGACCAGCGCAAGGGGCACCGGTAGAGGTGTCTGGCCATGCTTGTCTCAGCCTCAGTCTCAGCCGCGGGTGAGCTTCTTGTACGTGGCGCGGTGCGGACGGGTCGCGTCCGCGCCGAGCCGCTCGATCTTGTTCTTCTCGTACGACTCGAAGTTGCCCTCGAACCAGTACCACTTGGACTCGCCCTCGTAGGCGAGGATGTGCGTCGCGACCCGGTCCAGGAACCAGCGGTCGTGGGAGATGACCACGGCCGCACCCGGGAACTCCAGGAGCGCGTTCTCGAGCGAGGAGAGGGTCTCGACGTCGAGGTCGTTGGTGGGCTCGTCGAGGAGCAGCAGGTTGCCGCCCTCCTTGAGCGTCAGCGCCAGGTTGAGGCGGTTGCGCTCACCACCGGAGAGGACACCGGCCGGCTTCTGCTGGTCCGGGCCCTTGAAGCCGAAGGCGCTGACGTACGCGCGGGACGGCATCTCGACCTGGCCCACGTTGATGTAGTCCAGCTCGTCCGACACGACGGCCCAGAGGGTCTTCTTGGGGTCGATGTTGGCGCGGCTCTGGTCGACGTACGAGATCTTGACCGTGTCGCCGACCTTGATGGCGCCGGAGTCCGGCGTCTCCAGGCCCTGGATCATCTTGAACAGCGTGGTCTTGCCCGCGCCGTTCGGACCGATGATGCCGACGATGCCGTTGCGCGGCAGCGTGAAGGACAGGTCGTCGATGAGGACCTTGTCGCCGAACGCCTTGTTGAGGTTGTTGACCTCGACCACGATCGAGCCCAGACGCGGGCCCGGCGGGATCTGGATCTCCTCGAAGTCCAGCTTGCGCATCTTGTCCGCTTCGGCCGCCATCTCCTCGTAGCGGGCGAGGCGGGCCTTGGACTTGGTCTGGCGGCCCTTGGCGTTGGAGCGGACCCACTCCAGCTCTTCCTTGAGGCGCTTCTGGCGCTTCTCGTCCTTGCGGCCCTCGACCTTGAGACGGGTGGCCTTCTTCTCCAGGTACGTGGAGTAGTTGCCCTCGTAGGCGATGGCGCGGCCGCGGTCGAGTTCGAGGATCCACTCGGCGACGTTGTTCAGGAAGTACCGGTCGTGGGTGACGGCGATGACGCAGCCCTTGTACTGCGAAAGGTGCTGCTCCAGCCAGTTCACCGACTCGGCGTCCAGGTGGTTGGTGGGCTCGTCGAGGAGGAGCAGGTCCGGGGCCTCGATCAGCAGCTTGCAGAGCGCGACGCGGCGCTTCTCGCCACCGGAGAGGTTGGTGACGGGCCAGTCGCCGGGCGGGCAGCCCAGGGCGTCCATGGCCTGCTCCAGCTGGGCGTCGAGGTCCCAGGCGTTGGCGTGGTCCAGGTCCTCCTGGAGCTTGCCCATCTCGTCCATGAGCGCGTCGGTGTAGTCGGTCGCCATTTCCTCGGCGACCTCGTTGAAGCGCTTCAGCTTGGCCATGATCTCGGCCGCGCCGTCCTGGACGTTCTCCAGCACGGTCTTCGACTCGTCGAGCTTGGGCTCCTGCATGAGGATGCCGACGGTGAAGCCCGGCGACAGGAACGCGTCACCGTTGGACGGCTGCTCCAGCCCCGCCATGATCTTCAGCACGGTGGACTTACCGGCGCCGTTCGGGCCGACCACACCGATCTTCGCGCCGGGCAGGAAGTTCAGGGTGACGTCATCAAGAATCACCTTGTCGCCGTGCGCCTTGCGCGTCTTGCGCATGGTGTAGATGAACTCAGCCAAGAGAAACCGTCCGGCAGATCGATGGTGGGCAGATACACCCCATCTTGCCAGGCGTCCACCCCCTGGGGGAAACGAGAAGGGTCCCGCGACCGCCCCCGAGCCCAGTCGCCGCACGGCAGGATGTCCCTGACATCGGGGAGGACCGGGGGCACCGGGGGCGGGGGAATCGGCGTGGACAACGGACTGGTCGCACTGGCCGCGGCGGTCGTGGGGGTGGCCGGGACGCTGCTGGCCACCGCCCTGTCGCAGCGGATGCTGGCCCGGGTGCAGGCGGACCAGTTCGAGCGGCAGCAGCGGGCCGCGCACGCGCAGTGGCTGCGCGAGCGGGAGGTCGCGGAGCTGGGCCTGCGGCGGGACTGCTACATCGCGGCGGGCGCCGCCTACCGCCGCTACCGGATCTCCCTGATGACCTTCCTGTGGCTGGTGCGGGACGACGAGGTCACCCCGGCGGAGCGGGCGGCGCTGGAGGAGGCCCGGAGCGGGCACCACGCCGCCTTCGCCGAGGCCCAGATGATCGCGTCCGGGGAGGTGCTCGGGGAGCTGGACCGGCTGATGGACGTCCTGGCCCGGGTCTACAGCCGGGTGCTGCGCCTGGGCTCCCAGGACCCGGACGTCTCCTTCGAGGACGTCCACGCGGAGCTACTGGGCCTGCGCGACCACTGGGACGCCGTCCGCACGGCGATGCGGACCGGCCTCGGCGCGGATCCGGCGCCGCGGGTCGGTGCGCCGCGCGCGGCCGCGGACGTGGTGGGCACGGGGCCGGCGGGGGTGTGACGCGCCCGCGGCCCCGGTGCGGGGGTCAGTGCGGGCGGTAGACGGTGAGGGCGTCGGGCAGCTCGTCCAGGACGAAGGCTCCGGGGGCCAGCGCGTACTCGCCGTCGTAGGCGAGCGGGGTGCCCTCCGGGACCTGCGAGACCCGCAGGCTGCGCAGCCGGGTCGCCGTGTGGACGGGCGAGCGGGTGAGCGGGCCCGCGAGGGCAGCGGCCAGCAGGCGCGGACCGGGGCGCCCCCCGCCGAAGACGAGGCGTACGTCGAGCAGCCCTTCGCCGAGGCTCATCCGGTACCGCGGGGTCGGACCGCTGCCCTGGTAGGTCCCGTTGCCCGCGAAGAGCAGCCAGACGGCCCGGCTCCGCCCGGCCAGGCGCATGCGCACGGGGCGCTCGGCGCGCAGCACCTTCCAGGAGGCCAGCAGCGCGGCGGGCCCGCCACCGATCCGGGGTCCCCACCGCAGCCGGTGCCCGAGCAGCTCCGGGTAGGCGCCGATGCTGAAGTTGTTGAGGAAGTACCCGAACTCCTCCCGGCCGCTAGCGCCGGGCGCGGGCACCGGGGCGGCGCTCGGGTCGTCGCTCGGTTCCGCCCGGGCCGGACCGGGCGTGAAGCGGCCCACTCCCACCTTGACGGCGTGGCCCGCGGCCACCGCGCGGCAGGTGTCCTCGATCCCGACGAGCCCGAGGTCGAGCGCGAAGTGGTTCAGGGTCCCGCCCGGGAACACGGCGAGCGGCACTCCGGCCCGCAGCGCGGCGGTGGCGGCGGCGTTCACCGTACCGTCGCCCCCGCACACCCCGAGGACGGCGCTGCGCGCGGCCGCCGCGGCCAGCTCGGCGGGCAGGTCGGGCCCTTGGCATTCGATCAGCTCGGCCTTGGGCAGGCGCTCCCGGACCAGGTCGAGCCCGGCCTCGGCGGCGGTCCCCGACCCCTGGTTGACGATCACCGTGAGCCCCTCGCCGTCCGCCAGCGCGGGGGCGTCGGCCGCCGGACGCTCGTCGCCCGGCGAGACCCGCTGGCGCTCGATGTCCCGGGCCAGCCACCTCACGGTGCACCCCGCGGCCACGCCGAGCGCCGCCCCGGCCATGACGTCGGTCGGGTAGTGCACCCCGGTGTACACCCGGGAGAAGGCCACGGAGGCCGCCACCGGGAGTGCGACGAGGCCCCAGCCGGGCGACTCCAGCGCCAGCCCGGAGGCGAAGGCGAAGGCGGAGGCCGAGTGTCCGGAGGGGAAGGAGGTGGTCCGGGGCTGCCGGGCCGGCCGCCGCGCGGCGGGCACGCCCTCCAGCAGCGGCCTGGTCCGGCGGACCGACCACTTGCCGACGGTGTTGATGGTGGCGGAGGCGAGCGCGAGCGAGGCCATCCCGCGCACCGCCCCGCGCCGGGCCCGGGCCGAGCCGAACACCGCCAGCGCCGAGGCCGCGCCGGCCCACAGCACCCCGTGGTTGGCGGCCCGGCCGAGTCGGGGCAACACCCGGTCGGCCCCGGGCCAGTGCCTGCGGGCCACCGCGTCGAACAGCGCGCGGTCGCCCCGGGCGACCGCTCCTTGCCAGGTCAGTTCCTGATCAACCATTCCACGCCCTTACCCGCCGAACCCCTTTCGAACCAGCCTCGCCCACCGAACGGCCCCCCGCACGAGCGACGGGCCGGGCGGGCGTACGGGCACGAGTACGGGCGGCGGGGTACGGGTACGGGCGGCACGGTACGGGCCGGTCCGATCCCGGCCGTACGGGTCTACGCGCCGTCGTCCTCCGGTCCGGCCGGAGCGCCGATCCCGTCCTCCTCCAGCGGCCGCTTGCGCAGCAGCAGGACGACCATGCCGCCCAGCACCACCAGGCCCACCGCCAGCCCGGCGATCACCGGGGTGGCCGCGGAGCTGCCGCTGGCCGCCAGCCGCTCCTCGTCGGTGAGCCCCGTGGTCCCCGTCGTGGACCGGGTCGCCCCGGTCGGCGGCCCCACGGACGTCCCGGCCGAGCCCTGCGCGTGCTGGCCGTCGGCCGGCACCCGAACCACCCGGGTCGGCCACACCGCGGTGGCCACGGCCGAGGCCGAGGACTCGCTCGACCCCGCGACGATCAGGGCCTGGGTCTGCTCCCCGCTGGTGAAGACCCGGCCCACCGGGACCCTCATCGCGCCCTGCACGGTCACCGAGGCCACCCCGTCGGGGGTGCCCGCCGGGACCTCGAAGAACAGCCTGCTGCCGTTCCCCGCGGTGGTGACCGGCTGCCCGTCGGCGTCCACCACCCGCACGCCCATCGCCACGGCCCCCGCGTCCGGGGTGACCGTCACGCTCTGGGCGCCGGTCCGGACGGTGACGGGACCGATCCTGCTGCCGACCGGCCCGGACACCTCCCCGGGATCCAGGCCCAACGAGGCCGGCGGCTCCGGCAGCTGCCCCGCGACCCGCTGGAGGTAGTCGGCCAGCTTCTCCGCCTCCGGATCGGACGCCTCCACCTGCGCGCCGTCGGCCAGCCGCCAGATCGCCACCTGGGTCCCGGCCGCCGCGCTCTCGGCGGTGAGCGATCCGGCCCCGGCGGCCTTGGCCAGTCCGGTCAGGTCGTTCAACTGGGGGTAGGAGTGCTCCAACACCCAGCGGATCCGGCCCGCGTCGCCGTGCCCGCCGAGCGGACTGCGGCTCCACGCGGTCTCGGTGTAGTGCGCCTGCGGCTGCGCGAAGCCGGCCAGGCCGACCCCGTACGTCTGGAGCATCCCGCCGCCGTCGACCCGCATCTCGTACAACCCGGCCGGGATCTGCTGCACCCCGCCGTCCTGCGTGCGCAGGACCGCCTGCCCGTAGGTCTTCAACCCGTCCAGCACGGCGCTCGCGCCCTCCGGTGGTCGGGCGCCCCCGCCGTCCGTCCCGGCGGCCGCCGCGGTGCCCGGCGCGGTGGCGAGCGCGGCGGCCAGCAGCGCCATGGCGAGCGGACGGCGTGCGGCGGCCCGCAGCCCGCCCCCCGATTCGGCCGGTTCGGGGAACGCGGCAGGTTCAGTGGAAGCGGCAGGTTCAGTGGACGCAGCAGATGCAGCAGGTTCAGCAGATGCAGCAGAGGATGCGGGAACGGCGATCGACACAGTCTTCCCCTCCGGGCCATAGACCCAGGTGCCCGTGAGTTCCGTGGAATCCTAGCGGCCTCGAACACTCAACCCACCGCCGCCTTCTGAGCTTCCGTCAGTACGGCGTCCGTGCGGACGACGCGCCGGAAGGCCGAGGTCCCGCGATTGAGGTCGTGCCCGATGGCGACCGCGTCGATCTCCGCCGAGACCCACCGTTTGCCGTCCCCGTCCCCCTCCTCGTCCCGCACCCGCAGACGCCCGTGCACCACCAGCGGTTCCCCCGAGGCGACCGACCCCGCCAGGTTGACGGCGAGCGCCCGCCGCGCCCACACCGTGTAGAAGCTGGTCGAACCGTCCTTCCAGCTCTCCCGCTGCCGGTCCCAGTACCGCGGGGTCACCGCGAACCGGAATCTGACCACTGCTCCGTTCGGCGACTCCCGGTAGTCCATCCCCGTCGCCACATTCCCCACCAACGTCACCAGGGTGTCGTTCATCCCCGCCCCTCCCCTTCACCTTCGCCTTCGTCCACCGGCCGTCGCGGTGATCAGCACGTCCCACCCATGCTGACCCCGACCGACCGCAGCCCGCCCCGGCCTGTGGATTACTGGCGGGTTGTGGACAACCTCGCCACCGTCGCGTACTGCTCGCGCACCTCCCGGTAGCGCAGCAGCTCCGCCGCGACCGGCTCCAGGACCCGCGCCCGCCCGCACCCGGCCGCCGCCTGCCGCAGCCGCTGCTCCGCGTCCTGCCCGTACCGCCGGGCCGGGCCGCGGGCCGCGATCGAGCAGGCCCACTCGACCAGGGGTCCGCCCACGATGCCCGCCACCATCAGCAGCACCGGCGGCAGCAGCAACGGCTCCAGCACCCCGACGATCTGGCCCACCAGCCAGAGCCCGCCGTAGATCTGGAGCAGCGTCATGGCCGCCTGGGTCAGCACCGCGGCGGGCCACCAGGCGGGCCGCGGCGGCTTCCCGCCGGGCACCGCGATCGTCGCCGTCAGCTCGTCCAACGCCTCCGGCAGCAGCTCGCCACCGCGCACCGCGGTCTCCCGCACCGCCTGCGCCCAGGGGTCGGGCAGCCCCTTGACCGCCTCGTCGGAGACCGTTCGTACGGCCTGCTCCACCCGCTGGCGGGCGGTCACTTCCTGCTCGACCGGCGCCGGGGCCGTACCGGAACCGCGCCCCCCGATCGCGGCCAGGGCGGCCAGCCCGGCGAGCGTGCGCGGGGCGCGCCGGCCCTCGTACCAGCGCCACAGCCGCAACCACGGCGTCCCGCACGCCTTCCCGGCATTGCGCCGCCAGGCCCGCTCGGCGGCGAGCCCGGCCGCGTACGCACCCACCGCCTCGGCCAGCCGGTCCTCGAACCCGGCCCGCGCGGCCTCGCCGATCTCCGGTGCCGCGTGCCCGTCGGCGACGTACAGCGGCCGCAGTCGACCCGCCGCCCGGTCGAGGTCGGCGGCGATCCGCCGGGTCGCGGCGCCCCGCTCCTGGGTGAACTGTCCGAGCATCTCGCGCAGTTCCCCCAGCCCCTCACCGGTGAGCGCGGAGAGCCCGAGGACCGTCGCGCCGGGTTCGCCGTGCTCGCCGAGCGCGATCCCGTCCTCGTCGAGCAGCCGGCGCAGATCGTCGAGGACCAGGTCGGCCGCCTCGCCGGGCAGCCGGTCCACCTGGTTGAGCACGACGAACGTCACCTCGGCGTGCCCGGCCAGCGGGCGCAGGTAGCGCTCGTGCAGCACGGCGTCGGCGTACTTCTCCGGGTCGACCACCCACACCACCGCGTCGACCAGCGCCAGCACCCGGTCCACGTGGTCACGGTGCGCGCCGACCGCGGAGTCGAGGTCGGGCAGGTCCACCAGGACCATCCCGCGCAGCGCCTCCGCCTCGGAGGTCTCGCGCGGGCGCCGGCGCAGCCGGCCGGGGATCTCCAGCCGGTCCAGGAGCCCGGCCGCCCCGTCGGACCAGCTGCACGCGATCGGCGAGGCGGTGGTCGGGCGGCGCAGGCCGGTCTCGGAAATCTGTACCCCGGCGAGTGAATTGAAGAGCGTGGACTTGCCGCTTCCGGTGGCTCCGGCGATCGCGACGACCGTGTGTTGCGCGGACAGCCCGCGCCGGGCGGCGTATTCGTCGAGCACCCGACCCGCCTCGGCCAGCGTCTTGCCGTCGAGCCGGGTGCGGGACAGCCCGACCAGCTGGCGCAGCGCTTCGAGCCGGCTGCGCAGCGCCTGGCCCTCGGGGCTGAGCGGCGGTGCGGCGGGGGCCTTGCCGCCGTCGTTCTCCGCGCCGGAGACGGCCCGTACGAGCGCCTCGTCGGCACCGCCGTTGCCGTCGGGGTCGTCGTCGCCCGGGCCCACGTCCAACCGGCGCGACCGCGCGATGAACCCGTCGTCCCAGCGCGGCCGACCCTCCCCGCCCCGATCACGCTCGTGCTCGTGCTCCTGCTCGCGCTCGCGCTCGTTCCCGTGGGCCAGGCCGCGGTCGTCGCGGCCGTCGCGGTCGTCGTAGTCGTGATCACGGTCGTCGGTTCGGTCGGTCAGGGCGGTCACCGCGTCACCTCTCCTTCTGCAGCACGGACAGCGCGGCGATCAGTTCCGCCTGGGGTTCCGGGGTCACTTCGAATGCTTCGAGGGGCGCGAGGCGGCGGTCGCGTTCGCCGCGCAGCACCTGGTCGAGGTGGGCGCCGACCAGCTCTGCGCCGCGGTCGCGCAGCCGCAGGGCGACCTGTACGCCGACCCGCTCGGCCAGCTTCTCGCCCGCCACGCGGGCCCGCTTGCCGCCGAGCAGCACCGCGACGAGCAGCGCGGCCACGCCGTCCGGATCCGGCCCGGGCTGCTTCTCCAGCTGGGCCACCTCCTCCTCGGCCAGCTCCTCCAGGACGCGCCGCCAGCGGCGTACGGCCATCCCGATCCGCTCGGCCGCCTCCTGGTCGGGGGCCGGCAGCGCGAGCGCGGCCGCGGCCGGTTCCCGGCGCCACGCCTGCGCGATCCGCTCGTCCGCGGCGGCCACGGCGCACTGCAAGAGCGCGCCGAGCGACTCGGCGAGGGAGTCGAGGAGTTCGTCGGGCGTGGTGTCGAGGGGGTAGCCGCGCCAGCGGGTGAGGGCGTCCCCGGCGAGCACCGCGCCGCCGTCGAGCCGGGTGCGGACCCGCTTGCCCTCCCGCTTGTAGGCGTCCTCGACGGCCGAGGTCAGGCGTACGGCGGCCGCGTGCTGGGCGGCGACGGCGGAGGCCAGTTCGGGCATCCGGCGCGAGAGCGAGTCCAGCACGCCGAGCGCGGTCCGCCCCACCGCCTGCTGGCGCGCGGCGGGGTCCTGCGCGTGGTGGCTGAGCCAGGCGAGCAGCGGCGCCACCGCGCTGGCCGGCAGCAGCCCGCCGTCCCCGGCCGACTCGGGCAGCTCCGGCACGGTGAAGCGCGGTACGTCGCCCAACCCGGCCCGGGTGAGCAGCGCGGCGTACTGCCGCGAGACCTCGCCCAGGACCTGGTGCGGCACCCGGTCCAGGACGGTGACCAGGGTCGCCTTGTACTCCTTGGCGGTGCGCAGCAGGTGCCAGGGGACGGCGTCGGCGTAGCGGGAGGCGGTGGTGACCATGACCCAGACGTCGGCGGCGCAGATCAGTTGGGCGGCCAGGGTCCGGTTGTCGACGACGAGGGAGTCGATGTCGGGGGCGTCGAGGACGGCCAGGCCGCGCGGCAGGGTGCTGACGGTCTCGATGCGCACCTCGCGCGGCTGCCCGCCGCCCGCGGCGGTCGAGCGGCGACCGAGCCCCTTCAGGCCGACCGGAACGGCCTCCTCCTCGTCCTGCGGGAGCCAGACGCGCATCAGGTCGGGGAGCACGCGCATGCCGGCGAACCAGTGGTGGTCATCCGGATGGCAGACGAGCACGGGTGTGCGGGTGGTGGGCCGGAGCACTCCGGCTTCACTCACCTGGCGGCCCACCAGAGAGTTGACGAGGGTGGACTTCCCGGCTCCGGTGGACCCGCCGACGACGGCGAGGAGCGGGGCTTCGGGGGCTTTGAGCCGGGGCACGAGGTAGTCGTCGAGCTGTGCGAGCAACTCTGACCTGGTCTGACGGGCGCGCGGGGCACCGGGCAGGGGCAGCGGTAGACGCACGGAGGCTACCCGGTCGCGCACGGCGGAGAGGGCATCGAGCAGCTGAGGCCGAACATCCAAGGTCACCACATGTGAAGAATGCCCAATTTGTGACCTTTTTTGAAGCTTATACGCCTCCTGCGCGGCGAACGCGACTCGGGTGGGGCATCCCGGCCACTTCCGACGGGCTCCGGGCGGCCCCCGCACGGGCGGGCGGCGCGCGGCCGCCGGGGCGGCATCCAACGGCGGGCGCACGCCCTGCCGAGACATCACAGACAGACGGGACGAGTGGGGCACAGGCATAACGAGTGCACAACACCCGGGGCGCCGCGGCGCAAAAGCGATGCGAGAATCGCACCTGCCTGCGATTATCGGGACCGCTTCACCGAACCTCCACATCGTGGCACGCGGGGGAAGCAACCGGGACAAGGCGGCCGGAGCCCTATCCTTGACCCGGCACGGACCGCAGTCCCACCCCCACCCCGGGGCTCCAGGCCCCACAAGGCCACCTTCCGGCCCCCGTAGCTCAGTGGATAGAGCAGGTGCCTTCTAAGCACTTGGCCGCAGGTTCGAGTCCTGCCGGGGGCACTTTTTCTCCACGCCTCGAAGCCCTCCCCCGGGAGGGCTTTCGCGTAGGTTCCCGGACCCTACCGAGCCGCTCGTAGCGCCCTGATAAGGGCCGGATCGCCACCCTTCCCTCCCGTCCGTGTTCGTTTCCCGGCCGCGCTCGCCGGGCCGGGCGTGTTCCGTGGGGGGTTCCGGGGGACGGGAAGGGGGAGCGCGTGAGAGTGTCCGTACCGGCGGGACGCCGGCGAGGGACGGGGTGGCGATGGCGGGGCAGCGGGGGCGGTCGCGCGGGGAGTTGATCCGACAGCGGGCGCGGGGGCAGTTCGTGGGCCGGCGTGCGCAGCTGTCGCTGTTCGCGGACAACCTGGCCAGAGATCCGGAGTCCGACGTGGACCCGGCGGAGTTCCTCTTCCACGTGCGCGGGGTCGGCGGGGTGGGCAAGTCCACGCTGCTGCGGCAGTGGCAGGAGGCGGCCCGGCGCGCGGGCGCGGTCACGGCGGTGGTGGACGAGGGGGACGTCCAGGGCGTCCAGCGGACCCTGGTCGAGCTGGCCCGGCAGTTGGCGGAACAGGCCGGTCCGCTCAAGGAGTTCGACCGGGCCGCCGAGCAGTACCGCCGGGAGCTGGAGGCGTCGGCCGAGCCGATGCCCGCGCCGGACGCGCAGCAGGAGCAGGCCTCGCTGTCGAGCCGGCTCGTGACGCAGGCGGCGCTCGGCACGGCTTCGCTGCTGCCCGGCGCCTCGGTGGTGACGGCGATGACGAATCCGGACGCGGCCGCCCAGGGCCTGGACCGGCTCCGGGCCGGTGTCCGCGGCCGCGGCCGCCGGCCCCGCGGGGGTGACGCGGCCGGGGTGAGCCGGGTGTTCGTCGCCGAGCTGGGGCGACTCTGCGACCGGTACCCGTGGGTGGTGCTGTTCTTCGACACCTGGGAGCAGACCGGCCGCGCCCTGGACGAGTGGCTGCGGGACCTGCTCGACGACGCCTTCGGGCCGGTGGCGGTCAACGTCATGGTGGTGCTGGCCGGCCGGGACGAGCTCGCCGAGCGCGAGTGGGCCGCGCTGCGGGCGCAGGTGGCCGACGTACCGCTGGAGGAGTTCACCGAGGTCGAGACGCGGGCGCTGCTGGCCGCGCGGGGGGTGACGGACCCGGGGGTGGTGGAGGCGGTGTGGCAGCTGTCCATGGGGCTGCCGCTGCTGGTGGAGCTCCTCGCGCTGGCCCAGCCGGGCTCCGCCGAGGACGTGGACTCGGGCGGCGACGTGGTGGACGCGGCGGTCGACCGGTTCGTGCAGTGGTGCACGGACCTGCTCCAGCGCGAGGCCGTCCTGGCGTGCGCGCTGGCCCCGCGGCTCAACGAGGACGTCTTCGCCGCGGCCGTGCCGCCCGGGGCGCTGGACCTGTGGACGTGGTGGTGCGGGCAGCCCTTCGTGACCGGCCACGGCGGCTACAAGCAGTACCACGCGGTGGTGCGGGCGAGCATGGTGCGCCAGCAGCGCACCCGTTCGCCACGCCGTTGGACCGACGCGCACCTGCGGCTCGCCGATGCGCACGCCGGCTGGCGGGCCGCCGTGGAGGCGGGGCTCCCCGAGACGAAGTGGTGGGGCGACGCCCTGTGGCGCGGGCACCTGATGGACGAGACGTACCACCGGCTCTGCGCGCGGCCCACCGCCGCGTTACCGGAGGCGCTGGAGCTGGCGGTCCATGCGGCCGGGGAGGATCCCGCGGCCCTGTGGCAGTACACGGACGCCTTGGCGCAGGCGGCCCGGGACACCTCCGATCCCGCCCTCGCGCGCTGGGCGGGGCGCCTCCAGGAGGCGGTGGCGGGCGACCAGCCCGCGCTGGACTGCCTCGCCGGGCTGCTGAGCCACGGTCACCTGCCGCGGTCCGTACGGGCCCTGGCCCACACCCTGCGCGGCCGGCAGCTCTGCCTCGACGACCGCGAAGCGGAGGCGGTCGTCGAGCTCGACCGCGCGATCGCCGCCGATCCCCTGACCGGCCGCCCCTGGGCCCTGCGCGGTGACGCCCACCGCTGTCTCGGCGACTACGAACGGGCCGTCGCCGACCTGACGATCGCCCTGGGCATCGACCCCGGTAACCCCTGGTGCCTCTCCCGCCGTGGCGAGGCCCACCGCATGGCCGGCCAACGCGAGCAGGCCATCGCCGACCTCGACCGCGCGATCGAGGCCGACCCCGACAGCGACTGGGCCTTCGCCTCCCGCGGCGAGGCCCACCGCGAGAGCGGGCGGCGGGACGCGGCCCTCGCGGACTTCACCAGGGCGCTCGACATCGACCCCGACTACGTCTGGGCCCGCACGCAACGCGGCCGAACCCACCACGAGAGCGGCCGCTACGACGAGGCCGTCGCCGACTACACCAGGGCGCTCGACAGCAACCCCGACTACTCCTGGGCGCTCGACTCCCGCGGCGAAGCCCACCGCATGGCCGGCCGCTACGACGAGGCCGTCGCCGACTTCACCAGGGCGCTCGCGATCAACCCCGACTACTCCTGGGCGCTCGACTCCCGCGGCGAAGCCCACCGCATGGCCGGCCGCTACGACGAGGCCGTCGCCGACTTCACCAGGGCGCT
>NZ_JBVHUE010000040.1:66169-75674 GCF_055565515.1 Streptomyces sp. NPDC028419
CGCTGACCCTCGACCCCGCCTACACCTGGGCCGCCGCCCAGCGCGGCCTGGCCCACCGCCTGGCCGGCCGATACGACCTGGCCGTCACCGACTTCGACACCGCGCTCGCGCAGGATCCCACCCTCCTGTGGGCGTTCGGCCAGCGCGGCGAGGCCCACCGCCAGGCCGGCCGCCACGAACGGGCCCTCGTCGACTTCGACGCCGTGATCGCGCTCGACCCCGGCGACTCCTGGGTGCTGGGCTCGCGCGGGGAGACGTACGGCCAACTCGGCCGCTACGACGAGGCCCTGGCCGACTTCGCCGCCTCCCTCGCGCTCGACCCCACCCAAGCCTGGGTGCTGGGCGCCCGCGGCGACCTCCACCGCCAGTGCGGCCGTTACGGTCCGGCCGTCGCCGACTTCACCAGCTCGCTGACCTTCGACCCCACCGCCATCTGGGCGAGGGTCCTGCGGGGCGTCACGCGGCGACAGGCGGGCGACCTGGCGGGGGCGCGCGAGGATCTGGAGCGGGCCCTCGCCGCGGAACCCGCCGAGCCGGCGTACCAATTGGAGAGGGTGCTGCTGGACACCCTGGAGTCGGGGTTCGCGGCCTGTGCGCGGCAGTGGGCCGACGTGCTCTCCGCTCCGCTGTCCGGACCCTTCGCGGCGGAGATCGGCCGGCTGTTCGCACTGTTGCGGGCCCTGCTCCTGGCACCGCACGAGGACCGCGCGGACGACGACGACCTGGTGGAGGCGACCGTCACCTTCCTCGACGGTGCGCGGTGCCACGAGCCGGTCGTCGACCTGCTCCGCTACCTGGACGAACTCGCCCCGCTGGAGGGCGCGGTGTCCGAGCGCGCCCGCCGGTGCCGCCGGATCATCCGGGAGCGGTGGGCGCCGGCGGGTACGGATCCGGGTACGGATCCGGGGACGGGCGCGGGCGGAGTCGCGGGTGGAGGTGCGGTATCGCACGATGCGTCCGGGCCGTTGTGACACGGCACGGGTGCCGATCTTGTTCGGGGATCCGTCGTATACCTAGATTGCGGGGATGACCACCTCGTCCACCTCCGAACGCCCCGGGACGGACCGGCGCGCGCTGCTCGCCGCGGCCGTCACCGTGCTGCTCTGGGCTTCCGCGTTCGTGTCCATCCGTGCGTCCGCCGAGCACTTCACCCCCGGCGCCCTCGCACTCGGGCGACTGCTGACGGGGTCCGTGGTGTTGGCGCTCCTCCTGGTGGTGCAGCGCGGCGGGGTGCCGCCGCGGCAGGCATGGCCCGGGATCCTGGGATCCGGGCTGCTCTGGTTCGGCGTCTACATGGTCGTCCTGAACTGGGGCGAGCAGTTGGTGGACGCCGGGACCGCGGCCATGGTCGTCAACATCGGCCCGGTGCTGATCGCGCTGCTGGGCGGCTGGTTCCTCAAGGAGGGGTTCCCGCCGCTGCTGCTGGCCGGCATGGCCGTGTCCTTCGTGGGCGCGGTCATCGTCGGCTTCTCGACCTCCGGGAGCGGGTCGTCGTCGGTCCTGGGCCTGCTGCTGTGCCTGCTGGCCGCCGTGGCGTACGCGTCCGGGGTGGTGCTCCAGAAGCCCGCGCTGCGCCACGCGACCCCGCTCCAGGTGACGACGTTCGGCTGTGTCATCGGCACGGTCCTCTGCCTTCCGTTCAGCGGGCAGCTGATCTCCGACCTCTCGCGGGCCCCCGCGTCGGCCACCCTCAACGTCGTCTACCTGGGCCTCTTCCCGACCGCGCTCGCCTTCACCACCTGGGCCTACGCGCTGTCGCGGACCACCGCCGGAAAGATGGGCGCGACGACCTACGCGGTGCCGGCCGTGGTGATCCTCATCTCCTGGCTCGCCCTGGACGAGGTGCCGGGCTGGCTGACCCTGCTCGGCGGCGCCGTCTGCCTGAGCGGCGTCGCCGTGTCCCGGCGGCGCCCCGCCCGCCCGGCGGCGCCGAAGGGCTGACGTCGACACACGACCGGTACCCCCTCCACCCCGAAGGAAACCCCGCCGTGAACCAGCTCGACCCCGCGGACCAGCTCGCCCGCGCCCTCGCCTTCCGCCGGCTCCACGAGGAGCCGCGCCCCTTCGTCGTCCCCAACCCCTGGGACGCCGGCACCGCCCGCCTGCTCAGCGGACTCGGCTTCGCCGCGCTCGCCACCACCGGCGCGGGACTGGCCTACGGGCTCGGCCTGCCCGACGGCGGCAACCGGGTCACCCGGCACGACGTCCTGGCGAACGCCGCGGTCATCGTCTCCGCGACGCACCTGCCCGTCACCGCGGACCTGGAGAGCGGCTTCGGCGAGACGCCGGACGAGGTCGCCGAGACCATGCGGCTCGCCGCCGCGGCCGGGCTGGTCGGCGGCTCGATCGAGGACTCGACCGGCCGCGCCGAGGATCCCGTGCGGCCGCTGGACGAGGCGGTGGAGCGGGTCGCCGCGGCCGTCGCCGCCGCCCGCGCGCTCGACTTCCCCTTCACCGTGACCGCCCGCGCCGAGAACTTCTTCCAGGGCCGGCCGGACCTCCCCGACACCATCCGACGCCTGCGGGCGTACGAGGCCGCCGGCGCCGACGTGCTGTACGCGCCCGGGCTCCCGGACGCCGAGTCCGTGCGCGCGGTGTGCGCCGCCGTCGACCGCCCGGTCAACGTCCTGATGGGCTCGCCCGCGCTCGCGCTGTCCGTGGCGGACCTCGGGGAACTCGGCGTGCGCCGGATCAGCGTCGGCTCCGCGCTGTCGCGGGCGGCGCTCGGCGCGGTGGTCCGCGCCGCCGAGGAGATCCGTACGCGGGGCACCTTCGGCTTCGGCGCGGAGGCCCTCCCCTACCCCGAGGTCAACGCACTGATGACGGCGGCCGCACCGACCGCCACGGAGGACTGAGGCCCGATGGACGCTCACACGGACGCCGGCGAGGGAGCCTCCGCGGTTCTCGCCACCGGACCCGCCGCCGTGTTCCGGTGGTTGCTCGACGACGAGGACCGCGGCGATGCGCAGCCCCCGGACGAGGAGGGCCCCGTCGAGGAGGGCCCGGCCGGCCCCCGCGGGGCTCGGCGCGCGACGACGGCGCTCGTCGCGCGCCGGATCCTGGACGCGTTCCTGTCCGCGCCCACCGGAGCCCCCGGCCCGGGGCCCGAGGGCACGGGTGCGGACGCGATCGCCGACCGGGTCCGCGCGGTGCGGGACGCCTTGGAGCCGCTCCTGACGGACCTGGTCGGGCGGGGCCGTGCCACCCGGCGCCTCGTCCTGCGCCAGCGGGCCCCCCTCCTCCTGCCCGGCCGCGCCCGACGGCGCGGCCCGGCCCTCGCGGAACTCGGCGTACGACTGCCCGCTCCCGGCGCCCCGGAGTTCCTCCGGCGCTCCCAGGCGCGCCCCCTGACCCTGCTGCACGCCGCATTCCACCTGGCGCTCGCCCGGCTGCCCGGGCCGTTCCTGCCCGAGGTGGTGGGCGCGCACTACGCGATGAGCGCCCTCGGCGCCGACGCGCTGCTGCTGGGCACGGACGACCCCGGGGACGAGCCGCGGGCCCGTACGGTCCTGGTCGACTACCTCGCCCTCACCGAGCACGCGCCGGACGGCGAGCGCGACCGGCGGCGCCTGACCGCCGCCGTCGCGCTGGTGCTGCGGCTGGAGCGCGAACACGCCGCGCTGCTCGGCGAACTGGCCGACTGGCAGGACGGGCTGGCCCCCGACGCCCGGGTCGCCCGGATCCTGCTGCGGCACGCCCCGTGCTTACCGGGCTCGGACTTACGCGGCTCGGACTTACGCGGCTCGGGCTTACGCGGCTCGGGCTTACCGGGCTCGGACTTACGCGGCTCGGACTCACCGAGCCGGGACTTACGGAGCCGGGACTTACGGAGCCGGGACTTACGGAGCCCGGGATGGGTGAGCCCGTACGCACGCCGCCCGGACCTGCGGCGGCTGGACGTCCGGCGGCTGCCGGAGTGGCTCGACGACGAGAGCGGCGAACTGGCCTTCCTGGTCGCGGCGTTCCAGCGTTCCTTGACCACCGGGCCGGCTCCCGGAACGGCGACGGACTTCGGCCGGCCGCTGTTCGAGTTGCTCGACGAGGACGAGGCCGAGCACTTCGCACGGTGGGGCGAAACCGTCGCGGCCGGCGGACCGGCCGGGCTCGCCCCGCAACCCAACCCCGTCGGTGACGCGGCGGCGTTGGCCTGGGCGCGCCGCATCGCCAACATCGAACGCTTCCCGCACCTGCGGTCCTCCCCCGACCCGGTGCCCGAACCCGCACCCGAGCCGGCGCCCCCACCGACATCGGCCCCGGCACCCGACCCCGTCGAAGCCCGAGCCTGATCTCCCCCGTCCCACCGACCGGCCACCGTGGTCGGCCGCCGTTGTCAGACCCCGCTGCCACCATCGCCCCATGGACGAAGAGCGCTTCTGGCAGTTGATCGAAGAGGCCCGGACCCGGGCGGGCGCCGACGCGCGGACCGGCGCCGATCCGGCCGCGCGGGAGGTCGCGGGGCAGGCGTCCGCGCTGCTCGCGGAGCTGGATCCGGCGGACATCGCGCGGGCGCAGCAGGTCCTGTGGGACCTGCTCGCGCAGTCGTACCGGAGCCCCTTGTGGGCCGCCGCCCACCTGATCAACGGCGGCTGTTCGGACGACGGCTTCGACTACTTTCGCGGCTGGCTGATCACCCGCGGCCGGGCGGCGTTCGAGCGGGCGCTGGCCGATCCCGACTCGCTCGCGACCCTGCCCGCGGTCGCCGCGGCCGTGGCGGAGGGCCTGGAGTGCGAGGACACCCTGGACATCGTCTGGCAGGCCTACCGCGCGGCGACCGGGGGAGAGTTGCCGGACGGTTCGCTCACGATCAGCTATCCCGAACTCGACCCGGAGTGGGACGTCGACTTCGACGACGAGGAGGAGATCACCCGGCGGCTGCCGGCACTGGCCGTGCTCTGCCTGACGTAGCCCGGCCGGATCGGGCGCGTCGGGCGTCAGGCCCCGGGCGCCGGGTCCGCCGGGCCGCCGAGGCCCACCTGGTGGGCCAGCAGCGCGGCTTGCACCCGGCTCGTGCAGCCCGTCTTCTCCAGGATCGAGCCGACGTGCGTCTTGACCGTGCCGACGCCGATCCCGAGCCGCCCCGCGACCGCCGCGTTGGCCAGCCCGGCACCGAGCAGGCCCAGCACCTCGCGCTCGCGCTCGGTCAGCGCCGCGATCCGGGCGTCGGGGGCTCCCGGTGCGGGACCGCGCGCGGGTTGCACGGCGCCGCCGCCCTCCAGCATGCGCCGGATGACGGTTCCGGTGACCCCGGGCGAGAGCACGGCGTCACCGGCGGCCGCCGACCGTACGGCGCTGATCAGCTCGTCGGGGCCCTCGTCCTTGAGCAGGAAGCCGGTGGCTCCGGCGGCCAGCGCGCGCAGGACGTTGTCGTCGTCGCCGAAGGTGGTGAGCATGACCACCTGGGGCCGGGGCTCCAGGGCGGTCAGCGGGGCGATCGCCGCGAGGCCGTCGAGGACGGGCATCCGGATGTCGATGAGCACCACGTCCGGGCGGTGCAGGGCGGCGAGTTCGACGGCGGCGGCGCCGTCGGCCGCCTCGGCGACGACCTCGATGCCCCCCGCGTGCCGCAGGATCATCCGCACCCCGGCCCGGATCATCTGCTCGTCGTCGGCGAGCAGCACCCGCACGGCGGCGCGGTCAGGAGCGTGGTCAGGGGCCTGGTCAGGAGTGGGCTGTCGGTTCATCCGGTTCATCGTGAACTCCTCGGCGCCATTGGCACCTCGAATCGGTCGATCGTGGTCAGGATGCCGTCGCGGAAGCAGTAGCGGACGAGCCGCAGGGTGTCGGCGTCGTCCGTGTCGCGGTCGCCGACGTACGGGAAGACGCACTCGGTGGCGCCCGCGGGCCGGGGCGGTTCGTGTCCCGCCGCCGCGGCGCGGGCGAGGCCGAAGTCCACGACGCCCGCGTACCGCGCCTCGCCCCGGTCCATGCCGATCCGCGGCGGCTTGGGCGCCACGTAGCGGGAGGGCTGCGCGTGCGCCGCCAGTTGGAAGCCGGCCGCGAGGACGGCCACGATCCCGGCGAGGCCCAGCAGCGCGGACGCGGCCTGGGCGAGGGGCACCAGGAGGGGGGCCCGGCGCAGCCGCCCGGCCGCCGCCGCGATCCGCCCGGCGAAGCCGTCGCCGGCGGCGGGTTCCCCCGCGCTCCCGGGCCCGGCGCCGGCCCGTACCCCCTTGTACGCGTACGCACTCCCCTCGCCCGCACCCCCCGCGTCCGCGCTCCCCGCCCCCTCCCGCGTACGGCCCCCCGCGCCGTCGGCCGGGGCGCCGCGGCCGGGCCCCACCGGGATCCTGGCGACGACCGCGAAGCCGACGCCCCAGGGCCCGGCGGAGAGCATGCCGCCGAGCAGGGAGACCCGTTCGCGCAGCCCCGACAGCCCGCGCCCGGACCCGACGGGTGCGGCCCGCGGATCGGGGGCCGCGGCGCGGGCGCCGTTGACCACGCTCACCTCGATGAGCTCCGCCGTGTGCGCGACGGCCACCTCCACGGCGGCCCCCACCGCGTACCGGTGGACGTTCGTCAGGGCCTCGCGCACCACCCGGTGCACGGCCCGGCGGACCCGCGCCTCCAGCCGGTCGGTGTCCGGACCGGTCCAGGAGAAGTCCACGGCGACCCCGCCCGCCCGGGACTCCGCGACCAGCGCCTCGATGTCGGCCCGGGTGCCGGTGGCGTCGGTCAGGGCGTCCGTACCGGTGTCCCGGCCCAGCGGCCCGAGCACCCCGAGCACCTCGCGCAGCTCCCGCAGGGCGTCCCTCGTCGCCTGCCGGATCAGCGCGGCGCTGTCCCGCAGGTCCTGGGGCTGGCCGCGCAGCGCCATCTCCAGGCCGCCGGTGTGCAGGGCGATCAGGCTGAGCCGGTGTCCGACCAGGTCGTGCATCTCGGCGGCGATGCGCGACCGTTCGTGGATGCGCGATTCGCTGTCCGCGAGCCGCCGGGCCTCCTCGGCGGCGGCGGTCCGCTCCCGCAGCGCGACGAGCAGCCGCTGCTGTTGGCCGGCGGAGGCACCGACCAGCCCCGGTACGAGGACGGCGACGGCGGCCAGGATCGCGCCGATGGTCAGCCCGTAGTCCCAGGTGCCGCCGGTCTGCCGGTAGACGGCCAGGCCCGCCGTCGGGACGGTCACCGCGCTGGCGGCGAGCAGGGCGGCGGCCCGCCGCCCGGTCCCCGCCAACCGCCGGGTCACCGTGTACGCGGTCACCGCCGCCAGCGGGGCGAGGGCGGTCATCGCGCCGAGCAGGGCGCCCATGAGGACCAGCGCGGCTTCGGGGAAGCGGCGGCGCGCGACGAAGACCGCGAGGGCGACGAGGGTCAGCGCGAGCTTCGCGTTCAGCCCCAGGGCGCCACCGATCCGGTTGAGCACCTCGTACGCCGCGAGAATGAGGAGGCCGCCGCCGACCGCTTCGGCCGCGGCGCGGGCCATGGCGCGCCCCATAAAAGACATATCCCCGATTATCCGAGGTCGTAGGGGTCTCCCGCGTACACCTCACGGTGGATCGGCTCCTCTGTCCAAAGGGAGAGGCGGGCGGGGGCGGATATCCGTATCAGACCTGCGGGTCATGGAGGTTCGTCCGCAGGGCGGACCCGCCGGGGGATTCCGGCGGCAACACTGGAAGACATGAAGCGTCCCTTCGTCATCGCCCTCGCCACCGTGGGAGTCATCGCCGTCGCCGCCGTCGCGCTGCCGAACCTTCCGCCGAACCCGGTGACCGACATGGTCAACGCCCGTCTCTTCAACAACGCGGAGAAGACGTTCGCCACCGCGGCGGACGCGCCGAAGCAGGGCGACCCCGCCTTCGTCCTGCCCGACTGGATCCCGCAGGACGCCAAGCGGGTCAAGGTGAAGGCCCACACGACGGGCGACGCGAAGCTGATCCGCTTCACCCTCGGCCGGACCCCGATGGGCGGATCCCCCTGCGCGGACGCCCCGGCGCAGCCCGGCGGTCCCAAGCTCGCGGCCAAGTGGTGGCCGAAGGACGCGGGGAGCAAGGCGAGCCCGGAGTGCCGGGGCCGCTACCACGTCGTGGTGCGCGGGCAGAAGGTCTACGCCTGGACCAACGGTTCGGTGACGCCCGGCGCGGTCCCGCCCACGGCGACGATGGCCGGCGCCACGGCAACGCGCTGACGTGCGCCGGAGCACGGGACCGGACCGCCCTGGTTGCGCGCCCCCGGCCTCGACTACCCTCGTTCAGGTGATCGAGTACGTGAACCAACTCGGCGGCGGCGCCCCGCGGATCGGCGCGCTGCCCCAGGGCAGCGCCGTGTCCCTGTGGGCCCTGGACACCACGCTGGACGTGGTGGGCGGCCACCGCGTCACCGAGGCACTGTCCCTGCTGGACGCGGCCGAGCGCGACCAGGCCGGCCGCCGCCGCCAGCAGGCCGACCGGCGCCGCTACCTGGCCTCGCACATCGGGCTGCGGGTCCTGCTCGGCGGCTATCTGGGCCTGGCCCCCGAGCGGGTCTCGCTCGTCCGCGAGGTCTGCCCCTGCTGCGGTGGCCCGCACGGCCGCCCCGCCGTGGCCGGCGGCGCGATCCACTTCTCGCTCTCGCACAGCGGGGACCTGGCCTACTTCGCCTTCTCCCGGGTTCCGCTCGGGGTCGACGTGGAGGCGATACCGAGCGCCGAGGCCGTGAGCGACGTACTGCACACCCTGCACCCCGACGAGACCGCCGAGCTGAAGGCCCTGCCCGAGTCGGGACGGCCGCTGGCCCTGTCCCGGATCTGGTGCCGCAAGGAGGCCTACCTCAAGGCCACCGGCACGGGTCTCGCCCTGGGCCTCGTCGACCCGTACGTCGGCTCCGCCCCCGCCCCCGCCGCGGTCGCGGGCTGGACCCTGACCGACCTTCCGGCCCCCCGCGGCTACGCGGCCGCACTGGCCGTACAGGCGGGCCCCGCGGCCTGAACCGTGCCCCGAACCGTCCCGACGTGGCGCTAGCCTGGGCCGCATGGACATTCGCCGGGCTCGCAGCGTTGCCGAACTCGTCGCCGCCGAGGGCCTCTTCGACGGCCCCGCGCGCGAGGACTGGGCCGCCCGGTTCCTCGCCGCGGCCGGGCACCTGATGCTCATCGCCTACGTGGACGGCGTGCCGGCGGGCATGGTCTCCGGCGTCGAGATGAGCCACCCCGACAAGGGCACCGAGATGTGCCTGTACGAGCTGAGCGTGGACGAGGGCCACCGGCGCCGCGGGATCGGACAGGCGCTGACCCGCGCGCTCGCGGACGAGGCCCGGGCGCGCGGCTGTTACGGGATGTGGGTGGGCGTGGACACCGACAACGAGGCGGCGCTCGCGACGTACCGCTCGGCCGGCGCCGTGGACGAGGGCGTCTTCACGATGCGCGGCTGGGCCCTGCCCGCCGCCGCCGACGCCGACACGACTGCGGGGGCCTGAGTGCCGTCCCTCGCGACGGGGTACGCCTAGGGCGTGTTTCGAAAGTCCCTCCTGGCTCGCGACGCCTGGTACCGCACCTCGCGGCGTTGTCGGAACGCCCGATTACGTCCAGTAGGCGGGC
>NZ_JBVHUE010000041.1:0-68022 GCF_055565515.1 Streptomyces sp. NPDC028419
TCCGCCAACAGCTCACCCGCCAACGCCCCCACCTCGGGCACCACCAAAGCAGCACCCGAAGTCAACGCCATGCACAACTCCAACACCGACGCATCAAAACTCGGCGAAGAAAACTGCAACACCCGACTCGAACCCGACACCGCGAAACGCTCACGCACCGACGACGCGAACGCCGCCAAACCCGCATGCGTCACCACCACACCCTTCGGCACCCCCGTCGAACCCGACGTATAAATCACATACGCCGGCGAAGAAACCGACACCGGACCCGGAACAACCGAATCGCCCGGCTCCAACTCCGGCAACACCACCTCATCCACAACCACCACCACACCATCGAAACCCGCCACCACACCCGCGAACTCCGCACACGTCACCACCACCGACGGACGCGCGTCACCGAACATGAACTCCACACGCTCCGCCGGATAATCCGGATCCACCGGCAAAAACGCAGCACCCGCCCGCATCACCGCCAACGAAGCCACCACCGACTCCACCGAACGACCCAGAACCAGCGCCACAACCCCCTCAGCACCCACCCCCAAACCCACCAAATACGCGGCCAGACGCTCCACCCGAGCATCCAACTCCGCATACGACAACGACTCCCCCACCGACTCCACCGCCACCGCACCCGGAGTCCGCGCCACCTGCCCCGCGAACAACTCCGAAAACGTCACCGCCTCCGGCACCTCACCACCCGACACACCCCCACCCGACAACCACCGCGCTTCCTCACCCGACAACAACTCCACCGAACCCACCACACCCGACACACCACCGACCACCGACTCCAACACCCGCACCACACGAGCGGCGATCGACTCCACCACCCCACGCCCGAACACATCCGGACGGAAGCTGAACTGGAGCCGCAGACGGCCGTCCTCGATGTGCGCGATCAGGCACAGCGGGTAGTGGTTGGCGTCGATGACCTCGAAGTTCTCGATCCGCAGGCCGCCCGCCTGGGTGCGCAGCGCCTCCAGGTCGAAGGGGAAGTTCTCGAAGGCGACGTAGGTGTCGAACAGTTCCGCGTGCCCGGAGACCCGCTGGATGTCGCTCATGCCGAGGTGCTGGTGCGGCATCAGGTCCGTGTGCTCGCGTTGGATGCGACCGAGGACGTCGAGCAGCGGAGCCCGCGTCGGCACCTGGATCCGGACCGGCAGCGTGTTGATCAGCATGCCGACCATCCGCTCGGACCCGGTGATCTCCGGCGGGCGACCCGCGACGACCGTGCCGAAGACGACGTCCTCCCGGCCCGTGAGCGCGCCCAGCACGACGGCCCACGCGGCGTGGAGGGCCGTGTTGAAGGTCAGCCCGTGCCCGCGCAGCACGGCGGCGATCGCTTCCGTGGTGTCGGCCGGCAGGTCCAGGAACACCAGCTCGGGCTTGACGACGGCGTGCCCCTGCCCCTGGCCGCCGCCCAGCCGGGTCGGCTCGTCGAGGCCGGAGAGCGCCTGCTGCCACGCCGACTCGGCCGCGCCCCGGTCCTGCTTGGCCAGCCAGGCGAGGTAGTCCCGGTAGGGGGTGACCTTGGGCAGTGCGCGGTCGTCGCCCGCGTGGCCGTAGAGCTCGAAGAACTCGCCGAGCAGGACGGAGGTGGACCAGCCGTCGAGCAGCAGGTGGTGGAACGTCCACAGGAGCCGGTACGTCCCGTCGCCGAGGTCGATCAGGCGGAAGCGCATGAGGGGCGGACGGGCCAGGTCGAAGCGCCGGGCCTGCTCCTGGATCTGGAGGCGCTCCAGCTCGGCGGCCCGCTCGGGGGCGTCGAGGCCCGCCAGGTCGGTTTCCTCCCACGGCAGTTCGACCTGCCGGGCGACCACCTGGACGGGCCGGCTCTGCTTCGGGTGCAGGAAGCCGACCCGGAGGTTGGCGTGGCGGCGCAGCAGGGTGACGGCGCTGGCCCGCAGGGCCGCCACGTCGACGGTGCCGGCCAGGTCGAGGACGACCTGGACGGTGTACACGTCGTGGCCCTGCTCGTCGTACAGCGCGTGGAAGAGCAGGCCCTCCTGCAGCGGCGACAGGGGAAGGATGTCCTCGGGACCCGACTTCGTCATTACAACGTCCTCCACTCGGCTTCGAGCATGTCGATCTCGTCTTGGGAAAGTTCCACCAGAGCCAGGTCCGATGGGGTGTAGCCGCCGGCGTCCGGCGCCTGCGCGTGCTCGATGAGCGCGTCCAGCGCCCGGAACCACCCTTCGGCGAGCTCGCGCACGTCCGGTTCGGCGAGGAGCCGCTCCGGCCAGGTCCACGAGGCGAGGAGCCGTGGACCGTCGGGGTGCTCCTGGGCCAGGGCGTTGACCTCCACGACGTGCGTGAGCGCGAGCCGCGCGTCGCCGTCGCCGATGACGACCTGGGACTCGGCGGCCGGACCCCAGTCGGCGCTCGCCGTGTCGCCCGGGGCCGCGGCCCGCCCGAAGTAGTTGAAGAGCATCTGCGGCCGGGCGAGGGCCGCCAGTTCCGGCCCCGAGACGGGGTTGAGGTGGCGCAGCAGGCCGTAGCCGATGCCGCCGTCCGGCAGGGACCTCAGGTGTTCCTTCACGGTGCGCAGCGCGGCGCCCGCCGGCGCCCCGCCGGACCACAGCTCCTCGCGGTCCGCGACGTCGAGGTCGAGGCGGACGGGGTAGAGGCTGGTGAACCAGCCCACCGTGCGGGACAGGTCGAGGCCCTCGGCGATCTCCTCGCGGCCGTGCCCCTCGATGTCCAGGAGGACGTCCCCCGCGCCGGTCCGTCCGCGGCGCTCGCGCCAGTCGGTGACCGCCAGCGCGAGGGCGGTGACGAGGACGTCCTGGACGGTGGCGTGGAAGGCCGCGGGCACGCTGGTCAGCAGGCGCTGGGTCTGCTCGGTGGTCAGGCTCAGGCTCAGCTTCCTCGCGGTGCCCACGACGTCCTGCTCCGGGTCGAGTTCCGCGTCCACCAGGGTGGGGGCCGGAAGGCGCAGGGCCTCGGTCCAGAGCGTGGTCTCCGCCGCCACCCGGGTGTCCCGCAGGGCCTCCGAGCGCAGCAGATCCGCCCAGTGCCGCAGCGGTGTGCCCACCGGAGCCGGCTGCGGGTCCTTGTCGGCGACGACGGCTTCGTGGGCGGCGCGCAGGTCGGGGAGCAGGATCTGCCAGGACACCCCGTCCACCACGAGGTGGTGGGCGGCCAGGAGCAGCCTGCCGGGCCGCTCCGCGCCCGCGTCGAACCAGACGGCCTGGAGCATCACCCCCGCCTCCGGCGCCAGCCGTGACCAGGCCGCGCGGGCCTCGGCGCCGATGACCTCGCCGAGCCGGTCGTCCGCCAGGGTGGTGATGTCGACCGTCCGCAGCAGCCGTTCAGCCCGTACGTCCGCGCGCCCGGCGATCTCGTAGGTGCACGGCTGGCTCCCGGTTCCCGGCCGGCGGCACATGCGCAGGGCGTCGTGCCGGTCGAGCACCGCCTGGAGCGCGGTGGTCAGCTCCCCCGCGTCGAGGCCGGCGGGCACCTGGAGCAGCATCGACTGGTTGAAGGTGTCGACGGGGCCGCCGCGGTCCTCCAACCAGCGCATGATCGGGGTCGCGGTCAGCTCGCCGATGCCGGCGTCCGTGTCGAAGACGACGGGACCCGCGGCCAGCGGCGTGACCACTTCGGCGAGCCGGGCCACCGTCTTGTGTTCGAAGACGTCCCGGGGTGAGAGGTCGAGCCCCAGCCGTCGGGCCTTGCTGACCAGTTGGATCGAGAGGATGCTGTCGCCGCCCAGCTCGAAGAAGCTCTCCTCCAGGCCGACGCCGGCGAGTCCCAGTACGTCGGCGAACAGGGCGGCGAGGGCTTCCTCCCGCTCGTCGCGGGGAGCGCCGTCGGCTTCGGCCGTACCGAACTGCGGCGCGGGAAGCGCGCGGCGGTCGAGTTTGCCGTTCGGGGTGACCGGCATGCCGGCGAGGACGACGAACGCCGCGGGCACCATGTAGTCGGGAACGGCGGCGGCCACGTGCCGGCGCAGCTCCGCGGCCTCGGTCCGCCGGCCCTCCTCGGGCACCACGTAGGCCACCAGCAGTTTGCGCCCGGGCTCGTCCTCCCTGACCGCGAGCGCGACCCGGGCCACGTCCGGGTGGGCCGCCAGGACGGACTCGATCTCTCCGAGTTCGATGCGGAAGCCGCGCAGCTTGACCTGTTCGTCGGCGCGGCCGAGGAACTCCAACTGCCCGTCGGCGCGCCAGCGGACCAGGTCGCCGGTCCGGTACATCCGGCCGCCGTCCGCGCCGTAGGGGTCCGCGACGAAGCGCTCGGCCGTCAGGCCGGGCCGGCCCAGGTATCCGCGGGCCAGGCCCGCCCCGGCCACGTACAGGTCACCGGCCACGCCCCGGGGCACGGGTTGCAGGGCCGCGTCCAGGGCGTAGACGCGGGTGTCGCGGATCGGGCCGCCGATCGGGGGCGTGCCCGCGTCGGCGGTGAGCGGGTGGCTCATGGTCGCGCAGACGGTCGTCTCGGTGGGGCCGTAGGCATTGATCATCCTGCGGCCGGGCGCGAAGCGGGCCACGAGCTCCGGTGCGCACGCTTCGCCGGCCACCACGAGGGTCATCCCGGCCGGGACCTGAGCGGTGGTCAGCACCGCCAGGGCGACCGGGGGGATGGTGGCGTGGGTGACGCCGTGCCGGGCGAGCACGTCGGCCAGGTCCTCGCCCGGCAGCAGTCGCTCGGCCGGGGCCAGGACCAGGGCGGCTCCGGTCAGGAGCCCCATGCACAGTTCCCAGAAGGCCGCGTCGAAGCTCGGCGAGGCGAACTGCAGGACGCGGCTGCCCGGACCGACGCCCAGGTGCACCGCCTGCGACCGGGCCAGGCTCGCGACGCCGGCGTGGGAGACCACCACGCCCTTGGGCCGACCGGTCGAACCCGAGGTGTAGATCACGTACGCGGCCCCGGACGGCGCGGCCTGCGGCGCCGCGAGCGGGGCGGGTGCCCCGTAGGCCACTTCGTCGATCAGGAGGACCGGTACGCCCGCGCCGGGGAGGTTCCCGGCGGTCTCCCGGACGCTCACGAGCAGGGCCGGGGCGGAGTCCTCCAGGATGTAGGCGATGCGTTCCACCGGGTAGTCGATGTCCACCGGCACGTACGCCGCACCCGCCTTGAGGACGGCGAGCACCGCCACGACGAACTCCACCGACCGCGGCAGGGCCACCGCGACGCGGCTCTCCGGGCCGACGCCGTACTCGGCGAGCAGCGCCGCGAGGGTGTTCGTGCGGGCGTCCAGTTCGGCGTAGCTCAGCACGGTGTCCTCGAAGAGCACCGCGGGTGCTTCCGGGGTGAGCGCCGCCCGCGCCGAGAAGATCTCCGGGAAGCTCCCGCCGGGTGCCGTCCCGCTCGTGGTGTCGTTGAACTCGACGAGGATGCGCCGCCGTTCGTCGGCGGACAGCACGTCGAGCCGGCTCACCGGCCGCCGGGGATCGGCCGCCGCGGCGTCGAGCAGGCGCAGCAGACGCTCCCCGATCGCTTCGACGGTCTCCCGGTCGAAGAGGTCGCGGCTGTATTCGAGGCGCGCCGCGATGCCGGCCGGCGTGCCGTCCGTGCGCAGCGATTCCTCGGCGCCGAAGACCAGGTCGACCTTGATCAGGCCGGGGTCGACCTGCTGCGGGACGGCCGTCAGGCCGGGCAGTGCCAGGGTGGCGGGTTGGGAGGTGTCCACGTCGAGCATGACCTGGAAGAGCGGGTTGCGGGAGCGGGAGCGCTCGGGGCCCAGCGCCTCGACCAGTCGCTCGAAGGGAACGTCCTGGTGGGCCTGCGCCCCCAGGGTGCTCTCGCGCACCCGGGCGAGCAGCTCGCCGAAGGTCGGGTCCCCCGACACGTCCGTGCGGAAGACGAGGGTGTTGACGAAGCAGCCGATGAGGTCGTCCAGCGCGGAGTCGGTGCGTCCGGCGACGGGAGCGCCGATCGGGATGTCCTGGCCGGCGCCCAGCTTGCTCAGCAGCAGTGCCACGGCGCCCTGGAACACCATGAACAGGCTCACCTGGTGCTCCTGTGCGAGGGCGGTGAGCCGCGCGTGCAGGGCGGCGTCGACGTCGAAGCGGACGATCTCCCCGCGCTGGCTCAGCTCGGCCGGCCGCGGCCGGTCCACCGGCAGCGCGATCTCTTCCGGCAGGTCGCCCAGCGTCTCCTGCCAGTAGCGCAGTTGCTCGGCGACGGGGCTGCGCGGATCGTCCTCGGCGCCGAGGAGCTCGCGCTGCCACAGGGTGAAGTCGGCGTACTGGACGGGCAGCGGCTCGAAGTGGGGTGCGAGCCCCTGCACCCGGGCGGCGTAGGCCCGTTCGAGGTCACGGGCGAGGGGGGTCAGCGACAGGCCGTCCCCGATGATGTGGTGCAGGATCACCAGCAGGACGTGGTCCTCGGGGCCGACCTCCAGCAACAGCGGCCGGATCGGCGGGGCCGCCGCCAGGTCGAAGCCCTCGGCGACGGCCTCCGCGACCGTGCGGTCGAGGTCGTCCGCCGCGACCCGCCGGTCCCGCAGCACCGGTCGTGCCGCCTCGGGGGCGAGGACCTGCTGGCGCGGCCTGCCCTCGGTGTCGGGGAAGAAGGTGCGCAGGCTCTCGTGCCGGGCGACGACGTCGGCGAGGGCCTCCGCGAGCGCCGCTCGGTCCAGCCGGCCGCCGAGGCGCAGGGCGAGGCCCATGTTGTAGGCGCCCGTGGCTCCTTGGAACCGGTCGATGAACCAGAGGCGCTGCTGTGCGGGCGACAGCGGGACCTCGGCGGGCCGCGGCATGGGCGCCACCGAACGGCGGGCGCGGCGGGCGCCTTCGATCCGCCCCGCCAGGGCTGCCGCCGTCGGCTCCTCGAAGACCGTGCGGATCGACAGCTCGGCGCCGAAGACCTCGCGGATCCGGCTGAGGAGGCGGATGGCGCTCAGCGACTGGCCGCCGAGGGCGAAGAAGTCGTCGTCGAGACCGACCCGCGGCACGCCGAGCACCTCGGCGACCAGCGCGCACAGCCGCTCCTCGCGCGGGGTGCCCGGTGCCCGGTAGGGCGCGGGCTCCCGGCGGCGGTCCCCGTCGGCGGCCGCGGCGGCCGCGGGGTCCGCGGGCGGCGTCCAGTGCGCGGGCAGGGGCAGGTCGAGTGCGTCGAGCCGCTGGTCGGGGTCGGCGGCGGCGAGGGTGGAGAGGAAGCCGACGAGCCCGTCGCGGTGTCCGCGGGCCGCGTTCGCGTCGTACAGGTCGGCGTTGGCGTGGAGGTCGACGAGGAAGCCGTCGTTCGCCTCGCGGTTGTCCACGATCAGCGAGAGGTCCTCCTCGGGGCCGATCGAGAAGCCGCGCACCGTGGCCGGGTGGCCCGCGAAGGAGAGTCGCTGGCCGTACATGATGAGGTTGATCTCGGGGCCCCAGAGCCTCTTGCGCTCCCCCACCCGGTCCAGGTCGCGGTGGATGTCCTCGTAGCGGTAGCGCTGGTGGCGCAGGACGGTGTGGACCTCGTCGCTCGCGGCGCGCAGCAGCTGCGCCACGGTGGTGTCCGCGCGGACCGTGAGGCGGACGGGTACGGCGTTGGACACCATGCCGGGGGTGGCCCGGGCGACCGCGTCGGGGCGGGCGGCGACGGCGAGGCCGAGCACGACGTCCTCGACGCCGGTGAGGCGGTGCAGGTAGGCGGCGATGCCCGCGACCGCCGCCGTCGGCCAGCTGACCCCGATCTCCCGGGACAGGGCGCGCAGCGCGTCGGCCGCGGCGGCGGACACCTCGCCGGTCTGCCGGACGTGATCGGTCGGCACCCGGGTGGGGCGCGGGGCGAGGCTCACCGGGGCGGGGAGGGCCGCGAGGTGTTCGGTCCAGAACGCGCGGTCCGCGGCGAACCGTTCGGAGCCCCGGTAGTCGGCGTCCTGCTCGACGAGCCGGGCGAAGGGGTGGAACGGCGTGGCCGGCGCCTCCTCGCCCGCCGCCATCGCCGTGTAGAGCGAGGCGACCCGGGCGACGATCAGGGACCAGCTGTAGCCGTCGACGATCGCGTGGTGCACGCGGCTGAACCACGTGTGGCGGTCCGCGGCGAGCTTGATCAGGCCGAAGGTGAAGAGCGGACCCCCGGCGAGGTCGACCGGCTCCGCGGTGCGGGCGAGCATCCACTCCTCGGCGGCGGCCGCGGGGTCGGCCAGGGAACTCACGTCCAGCGCGTGCAGCAGCTCCCGCGGCGCGGGGGCGATGACCTGGAGCGGTCCGTCGGGGCCCGCCACGAAGCGGATCCGCAGGGTCTGCGCCTCGTCGACCACGCGGCGCAGCGCGGCCTCGAAGACCTCCGGATCGACCCCACCGTGTATCTCCACGCATTCCGCGATGCTGTACATGGGGTTGTCCGGATTCATCTGCTGCGCGAGCCACATGCCGGACTGGGCGGCCGTCAACGGCATTTCGTACCGATTCTGATCGGCCATTGCCATCCACCTCGATTGCGTAAGCGCGACGAAACATCCGGCACCCACACTACGAAGATCTGCACCGACGGCTTCGGGCTCATGAAAAACTTCGATCCGCCCTGAATCGCATATCGAAGAATGTAAATCGAGCTGTTGGGGGCGGGGTTCGCCGCGTAGGGGGGGCGGCGCCCGCGGGCCGGGAACGCCGAATGCCCGGCCGGGGGGAGGCCGGGCATCAGGGCCCTGAACCGGCGGGGGTTCCGGTCCCGGGACCGGGCGCTCCGTGGCGGGCGCCCGGCGGTCGGTCAGCTCGTGCGCCGGGTCATGGCGACGAGCACCTTGCGCTCGCCGGTGAAGGGGCGCCGGCCGTGCGTGGTGAGGATGTTGTCCACCATCATCAGGTCCCCGGTGGCCCATTCCTCGGCCAGCGTCGCCTCCTGGTAGGCGGCGGTGATGACGGCGTGCTCGTCGGCGGTGATGGGCGTGCCGTCGCCGTAGTAGGCGTTGCGCGGCAGGCCGTCCGCCCCGCAGAGCTCCAGCAGGCCCTCCCGCACGTCTTCCGGGAGGGCGTTGACGTGGAAGAGGTGCGCCTGGTTGAACCACACCCGCTTCCCGGTCACCGGGTGCACGATCAGCGCCGGCCGGCGCTGTCGCGTGCGCAGGACGTCACCGTCCCAGTCGGTCACGATGGCGTGGTCGGCGCAGTAGCTCTCCACCTCGCCCTTGTCCTCGGTCTGGAACCCCTCCTGCCAGGAGAGGCCCATGCCCTGGCGGTACGTCCTGGTGTAGAGCACCCCGTGTGCGGCGAAGCGTTCCACCAGGGCGACCGGGAGGCGGTCGAGAACCGCCGCGCTGTCGGCCACCGGGGTCTCGCCGCCGCTCCGCGCGGCCAGCGCGCAATAGAAGAAGACGTTGTGCGGCCAGGATTCCGAATAGGCCGCTTCGTTGTGCTGGGGAATCGTTTGATCGGCCGGATATTCGGTGGAGGTGTACACGTTTCCGGTGACCCGGCTGCGCGGCGTGGAGCGCTCGTTGTACTCCAGGGTCTCCCCTCCGATCTCCGCGGCGAGTTCGGCGAGTTCGGCCTGCTCGGCCAGGGCGCTGTCCTTGACCATCACCGCGCCGTGCTCGTACATCGCGGCGCGCAGGGCCCCGGTGTTGCGCCGGAACCAGTCCCGGCGGTCACCGTCGTGCAGCGGGGTGACGCGGACCAGTCGGGTCCCGCCGTGCTCGACGACCTCGGTGTCCGCCGCGGTGAACTGCTCTGCCGTCACTTGTCCTCCTCCTTCAGGCCGACTCCGTCGACGCTCACGTGGTTGATCGGATCGCCGGATCCGTAGTCGTAGGGGTTGGCGAAGGGACCGTGCGTCACGGGTCCCGAGAACCGGCCGGTGACGGGCTCCAGGACGCGGGTGCGCAGGAAGTACGCCGCGTTGCTCCCGGCGTGCTCGTAGCGGACCTCGTACTGGCCCAGCCAGGCGTAGTCGTTCTCGCCGGGCAGGTTGTCCGGTACGTGGTCGGCGTCCACGCGGCCGTCGGCGAGCAGTGCCTCCCCGTAGGGCCCGTAGCGGTAGAGGTCGCCCCGCTGGCGGCCGTCGGCGCCGGCGACGAGGAAGACGTCACCGCGGACGGTGGGCAGGTTCCAGCTGGCCTCGCCCCGGTACGAACGCCCCTTGGCCACGTGGACCACCCCGCCCGGCAGTGCGACGGTGCGGGTCAGGAGCCTCTTGTCGCGGTCCATGACGAGGTCGAGCTGGGGGTCGGCGGCGCTGGTGTACCCGTACAGCAAGGTGGCCGCGGCCGGTCCCTGTGCGATCGTCCGGCCCGCGTGCAGGTCGAGCATGTCGCCCGGGTAGGAGATCACGGCCGGGTCGGGACCTCCGGCGCTCTTGCCGATGTAGCGCTCGGCGGCGTCGAAGAGCTGGCCCGTCGGCGTCCCGCCCAGGTCGTAGCCGGCCAGGGCGCCGGCGACGCTGTAGCGGGGGTGGTCGATCACCTGGGCGCCGGTGGTCGCCAGCAGCCGGTCGGCGCCGTCGTAGCAGTAGTGGGTGGTGGCGGTGCCGGACGCCGTGCGGTCGACGAGGGCGACCCGGTTGCCGTTCGCTCCCGCGTTCGCGGCGGTGCCCGCGGGGCAGTCGGTGGCGGCGGGCGAGGTGAAGTCGTAGCCGTAGTGGTGCCCGGTGACGTAGGCGTCGACGAGCCGGCCGACCGCGTCGTAGCGGTAGTTGGGGCCGTCCGGGCGCGGGTCCTCGCCCGCCGTCGACTCGTCGACGATGGTGCCGGACCGGGACCGGGTGACCGTGCTGGCGAGCGTGCGCCCGTCCGCGAGGGTCCACTTCTTGGCGACCGTCCGGCCCTGCGGGTCGCGTTCCACGGCGAGCCGCGCGCCGTTCGCGTAGTCCACGGCGGCGACGTCCCCGCCCGCGTCGTGACGGACGGAAGCGAGCGCGGTGCCGTCGAGCGACACGGCCTGGATCCGGCCGGCCGCGTCGTAGCGGAGGGTCTTGACCTGCGGTGCGTCGAGCGGCGTCGGCAGCGTCACGCGCTCGCGGACGAGTCGCCCGGCGCGGTCGTACTCCGTGTCCGTGCGGGTGCCGTGGACGTCGGTGAAGCGCGTCGTGCGGCCCAGCAGGTCGGTGGTGAAGCTGACGGTGCCGAGGCTGTCGGTGGCGCGCGACGCCAGCGGGTCGCCCCCGACCGCGAGGTCGAACCGCACGGTCCGCGCCGGGGCGTTGGCGTCCGCGGGCACGGCGGTGGCGGACATCCGGCCGCGCGCGTCGTAGGTGACGCACGTCCAGTCCTTGGCGCCGTTGGTCACGGCGATCGGCAGGCCCCGTGCGCTGAAGACGAGCTTCTCCACCCGCGTCGAGCCGGTCGCCGGATCGGGCAGGCTGACGGACTTCGGCAGACCGCGCTGGGGGGCGGGGTCGTGCGCGGGCGTGCAGGGGTTGTCGGCGTCCTCCGTCGGCCCGTAGTAGGCGGTGGTCTTCTTCCCGCCGCCGGGCGCGACCTGGGCCGTCAGCCGGAAGGCCTCGTCGAACTCGTAGCCGGTGCTCAGGGCCAGGCCGTCGGGGTCGGCGACGGTGGCCAGGGGCAGACCGATGGGGCCCAGCCGGGTCTCGACGACCTGCTGCGGCACGCCGTCGGAGTCCGCGCGCTCGGTCCGCGATCCCGTCGGACCGTACGAGGTGGTCGTGGCCGCGACCTTGGCGCAGGCGCCGGGGGCCGGGGTGAGCGGGCGCAGGTCCGCGCCGAAGCACTCGCGCGGGCCGGGCCCGTACGACCCCGTGGGCATGCCGTTCCCGTCGTACACGGTCGTGCTCATGCGGCCGGCGGCGTCGGTCGTCGACGCCGGGGCGTCGGTGGCCGTCCAGGTGAAGCGCTCGGTGCGCAGGGTCGCGTCCGTGTCCGTGGCCAGCCGGCCCGCGGGGTCGAAGGTCACCTCGCGGGTCCAGCCCTGCGGCGTGCCGATGCCGGCGGTGCGCACCTGCGCCGAGCCGGGCGAGACGGTGTAGGAGTGCTGGGGGCGCCGCTCGGGGTGGCCGGTGGTGCCCGCCGGGTCGGGTGCGGTCACCTCGGCCACCGCTGCCGAAGCCCCGCGGTAGGCGATCTGGTACTGGGCGGCCGCGGTGTCGCGCCCGCGGGGGCCGGCCGCGATCCAGTCCATGACGAGCGGCGGGCGCACGGCCGTGAGCCGGTGGTCCGCCGCGAAGCCGAAGTCGGTCGTCTCCTCACCCGGGTTGACGAAGCGGACCAACTTCCCGCCCCGGTAGACGAGTTGGGTCGTGCCCGCCGAGGGGACCCGGACGGCGCAGACGTAGCCGGCCGGCGCCGCGCCGTCCGCGCACTCCGTACTGCCGGCGTAGAAGAACGTGAGCCCGCTGTCCTCGGCGCTCTGGATCCCCGCGCGCGCGGCGTCCGTACCGGCCGTGCGCCGCTCGGGCGCCGGCGCCTTGCGGGCACCGCGGGCCGGGGCCGCGGACGGGGCGGGTTCCGCGCCCCGGGAGACCTTCCCGGCCGCCGGGTCGCTCGCGTCGGCGGCGTTCGCCGCCTTGGCGGCGTTGGCCGCGTTCGCCGCGCCGGCCGTGTCCGGGCCGGCCGCGCCCGGTGTCACGCTCCATCCCGGCGGCAGCACGGCGCCGGCCGGTTGCAGCCAGGACGCCGGTACCGGAACGGATCGGCCCGCCCGGCTGATCCACAGCCCGGCCTCCGCGCCGCCGGCGCCGCGGCGGTACTCGACCGTGACGTCGTGGGCCTGCCCGGCCCGGAGCGCGACGCCCCGGCCGTACACCTCGCGGGCGCCGGCGGGGTGCGTGCCCCGCCATTCGTCGAGGACCGGCCGGCCGTCCACGAGGATCCGCACGCCGCCGTCGTAGGAGCCGCCGAGCCGGTAGACACCGTCGGCGGGCACCTGCAACCGCCCGGTCCACCGGACGCGGAAGGGCGCGGCGGGCGCGCCCCCCGGGTAGGCGGCCTCGGCGCCCCAGCGGAAGCCGATGCGGGAGTCGGTCCGTACGAACGCCGCCTTCTCGCCGGCGGCGATGCCGGAGTCCGCGTCACCGGGGTAGTACGAGCCGGTCAGCCCCGCCGAGGTGGCGACGGCCTGGGAGTCGTAGCGGAAGGTCGCCCCCAGGACGCCGGAACCGGAGTACACCTGCGGTGTCGTGACGGAGACGGCGGCGTTCCCCGTGGGCAGGGCGACCGTGACGGGGCCGAGGGTGTCCGTGGGCACCGGGCCGCCGGGGGCCTGGGCACCGAGCCGCTGGTTCAGGGAGAAGGAACGGGTGGGGGCATCGGCGCCGGCGCGCCCGCCGCGGTCCTTGGTCCGCACGGTCCACTTGTACTGTCCGCCGTCCTTCAGCAGTCCGGCCGGAACCTGCCACTGCGGAGCGTCGATCCAGCCGGACGAGGTGACCAGGCCGGTGCGCGCGGTGGCTCCGTCGGAGACGACGAACTCGTAGGCGGCCGCGCCGCTCCGCGGCTCGGCGGCGAGCCGGGGCACGGAGTCGGTGAGGGCGGCCCCGTCGGCGGGTCCGGTGGGGGCCGGCGCGGCCGGGCCTCCCGTGAGCGCTCCGGAGCCGCCGGCGAACTCGCCCGACGGCCAGGCCGGTTGGACGGGCAGGCCCGCGGGGGCCGCCAGGAACGCCGAGCGGGACGCCGGGGTCTTCCCGCCGGATCCGGCCGCCGCGGGGGACTCGGCGCCGAGCAGGGTGAGGCAGAGTGCCGCCATGGCGGTCGTCGTGGTCAGCACTCTGAGTTTTCCGGGGGGAGCCATACCCATTCACCACTCCAAAACATCGGGCCGGCGCCGTGCGTGGCGCTCGGGTCGCAACCCTCCCGAGGCTGTCAGTGGCCGAATCCCGAGCGAAGCCCGCAGAGAATCTTTGAATACGCCGCGTTGGTGACCTGCGCGACCTGCAACTACGGTGCTGGACGTGACGATCCGCATACTTCTCGCAGACGATCAGGAAGCCGTCCGCATCGGTTTCCGTTTGATCCTGGACAGCCAGCCGGACATGGAGGTCGTCGGCGAGGCGGCCGACGGTGTCCAAGCCCTCGCCCTCGCGGAGGAGTTGAAGCCGGACATCGTGCTCGCCGACATCCGCATGCCGCGCCTAGACGGACTGGAGGTGACGCGACGGCTCGCCGGCCCCCAGGTCAAGGAGCCCGTGCGGGTGGTCGTCGTCACCACCTTCGACCTCGACGAGTACGTGCACACCGCGCTGCGCAACGGTGCCTGCGGGTTCCTGCTGAAGCGGTCGGGAACGACGCTGCTCATCGAAGCGGTGCGCGCCGCGATGGCGGGCGACACCCTGATCAGCCCGTCACTGACCGTGCGCCTTCTCAAACACCTGCACCGTCCCGCGCAGGCGAGGGCCGTCGGCGCGGCGGGGCAGCCGGTCGAGGCGTTGACGGAGCGCGAGACGGAGATCGCCCGGCTGGTGGCCAAGGGTTTCACCAACGCGGAGATCGGTACCGAGCTCTTCATCTCGGCCGGCACCGCCAAGACCCACGTCGCCAACATCCAGCGCAAGCTCGACTCCCGCAACCGGGTCGGCATCGCGGCCTGGGTGTGGGACAACGGCCTCGCCGGCTGATCCCGCCGTCACTTGGGCGCGCAGTCGTACAGGATGACGTCGTCGCCGAATCCCATGGCCGGGGGTGCCTGCGCGGGCCGCGGCGGGCCCCCGTAGGCGGTGGCGGGGACCTTGGCGCAGTGCTCGCTGATCCAGTGGGTCCGCCGGGTGAACATCTCGGCTCCCGGGGCGCTTCCGTCCGCGCTGAGCACGTAGCGCAGTTCGCCGCCGGCGGTCCATTCCTGGAGCTGCCGGACCGAGGGCGCGTCGTTGTCACCGCCGTAGCCGCCCATGCCGATGACCGGGGCGTCGGTGTTCAGGATGTAGGACGAGGCGCCCATGGATCCCCATTCGACGGCCAGGGCGATCCGCCCGGTGCCCGCCCGTTCGGTGACGTACCCGAGGATCTGCTGCTGGAGTGCGGTCAGTCGGGCGCTGCTGCTGGGCACGGGCGGTAGTTTCGTCGGCCCCGCGATCGGGTTGAGGCCGCCCATGACCTGGGGGGATCCCGGGACGCTCGCCGCCCAGGCGCCGGGCGCCAGCAGTACGGCGACCACCGCGCCGCAGAGCGCGGCGGGTAGCAGGGCGCCGCGCAGGCGGGAGGCCCCGAGCAGCGCGACGGCGAGGAGGCCGGCCGCCAGCACCGGCCAGACGAGCCAGCCGTGCCAGTCCGGGGCGCGGCGGATGACCGCCACGGCCCAACCGCTCGACCCGACGACGGCGGCGACCGCGGCCGGGACCGCCCAGCGCGCGCCCGCGCGGTGCGCCCGTACCAGTGCGGACAGCAGCCCGCCGCACAGCGCGGCGACGGCCGGCGCGAGGAGGCTGGTGTAGTAGGGGTGGAAGACGCCGCGTTGGGTCGAGAACAGGCCCGCGCACACGATGAGCCACACGCTCCACAGCACCCAGCCGGAGGTGGGTACCGTCGCGTCGGCGGCCAGTCGACCGCGCCGGCGCCGCACCGCTGCCGTCACGGCCACCACCAGTGCGACGGCGCAGAGCGGCAGCAGCCAGCTGATCTGTCCGCCCACCTGCTCGTTGAAGAGGCGGCCGGCGCCCGCGGGGCCGCCGAAGACGTCGCTGCTCCCGGCGGCGTCCTCGGCGTGGAAGATCCGCCCGAGGCCGTTGTAGCCGACCACCAGGTCCCAGGCGGAGCCGTCCCTGCCGCCACCGATGTAGGGGCGCTCCCCCGGCCACGCCTCGACCAGCGCGATCCACCAGAGGGAGGAGGCGACCAGCACCGCGGCCGCGGCCAGCAGCCGCCACAGCCGGGCGGCCACGGTGCCCGCCCCGCCCACGAGCCAGGCCGCGGCGAAGGCGGGGACCACCATCCAGGCGGCCAGCATCTTGGTCAGGAACCCGCACCCGATCAGGAAGCCGCTCGCGCAGAGCCACCAGGTCGCCGAGCGTCCGGCGGCGGCCCCCTCCAGGGCCCGGGTCAGGGCGTAGGCGGCCGCGACGAGCAGCAGGACCAGCAGGGTGTCGGGATTGTTGTCGCGGTTGATGGCGACGGTGATGGGCGTCAGGGTCAGCGTGAGGGCGGCGAGCAGTCCCGCGCCCTCACCGGCCCAGCGCCGTACCGTGCGGTGCAGTACGAGGACGGCGGCCACGCCCTCCAGCACCTGGGGGAGGATCAGTGACCATCCGTGCACTCCGAAGACCTTGCTGCTGAGCACTTGCGGCCACAGGGAACTCGGCGGTTTGTCGACCGTGATCACTCCGGCCGCGTCGTAGGAGCCGAAGAGGAAGTTGGTCGCGCTCGTGCCCATCGATTTGGCGGCCGCCGAGTAGTAGACGTTCCCCCAGCCCAGGCTTCCCAGGGACCAGCCGTAGAGGCCGGCGGCGAGGACGAGGATCGCGGCGAGCGCGGCACGCGCGGACCACGGGGGTAATCGATCGCCGGCCACCGACGCCGGCCTTCCGGGTGCGGCGGGACGTGCGGGGGCGGAAACGGAAGGATTCATGGGGCGGTTTCGCTTTCGTGGAGGGAGGAGCTCACGGCCGCGTGCGGGAGCGGAGAACCGGACGGGCGGCGGCCGCGGGCCGTGTCACGCCGCGCACACGCCCTTCATGCTGTCGATGAGCACCAGTACGGCCCGCGCGGACGGAAGGATCATCCGTCCCTCCCGGGTGAGCGTCGCTCCCGTGGAATCGCGGGTGAAGAGTTTCGTGCCCAGCATTTGTTCCAGACACTTGATCTGGTAGCTGATGGCGGGCTGCGAATACCCGAGCACTTTCGCGGCACGGTCCATGCGCCCAATCTCAGCCACGGACACAAAAGCGCGGAATTCCCGCTCGTGCATCTCGCCCCCCGTCTTTTTGGTAGACCACGATCGGCTTCACCGGTCCCGCCCGCCGTGGCGGTGGTGTCCGGTGAAATCGAGTCCATATCAGCCCACCCACGAGGCAGGGGCAATGGATGAGGCAGGAAGCTGCAACCACTCTGCGGGGCGCACGCGCCGAGGGCGCCCCCGCGTCCTGCGGGGGCGCCCTCGGCGCGGGGTCGTCAGCGCGCCCCGGTCACGCCTGGCTGATGGCCGTCAGCACATTGAGCCGGGCGCCGCGGCGGGCCGGCGCGATCGACGCGATGACACCGACCACGGCCGCACCGATGAGGTAGGCCAGCATCTGCGACCAGGGGAGCGACAGTTCGCTGACGCCCTGGTCCTTCATCGCATGGGCCACGGCGAGTCCGAGGACACCGCCGACCACGATCCCGAGCACCGCTCCGAACAGCGAGATCACCACCGATTCGGTCATGATCATGCGCACCGTCTGGCCCCGGCTGAGGCCGATCGCGCGCAGGGCGCCCATCTCCTTGGTGCGTTCGAGGATGGACAGGGCGAGGGTGTTGATGATGCCGAGCACCGCGATGAGCATCGCCACGCCGAGCAGCACCTGCACCACCGTGAGCATCATGGCGAAGCCGCTGCTGAACTTCTCGATCACCTGCGCCCGGGTGGAGAGGGCCACCTCCGGGCTGTCCTTGAACAGGTCCTCGATCTGGGCCCGTACGCCGGCCACCGGCGTGCCGTCCCGCAGTTGGATGAACGCCTGGGTCGGCAGCTTGTTGCCGAATCCGGCCTCCGCGTCGGCCCACGGAACGATGAGGCCGTTCGCGAGGGCGGTGTCCTCGAAGACGCCGGCGACCTTGTAGGTCCGCGGCTCGCCGCGCTGGAGCTGGACGGTCAGGCTCTCGCCGACCTTCGCACCGCGGGCCTTGGCCGTGGCCGCGTTCATGACCACGGTTCCGCTGTCCACGGCGTCGATGGATCCGTCGTGCACGCGCAGGCCGAGCACCTCGCGCGCCGTGGCCCAGTTCTGCCAGGAGGAGACGCCCTGCACCTCCTTGGACACCGTCCCGGAGTCGTACATCGCGGCCGCGATGTTCTTCACCCCGGGCAGTTGGGCCGCCCGGGCCAGTGCGCCCGGGTCGATGGTCGCCGAGGCCGCCGTGTCGCCTTCGCCGAAGGCGACCAGGTCGGCCTTGAGGTTGTGCGAGATGTCGTTGTTGATGCTGTCCTCGGAGGACGAGGCGACCGTGCTGAGCGCCGTGACCAGCGCGACGCCGATCATCATGGCCGAGGCCGTGACGGCCGTGCGCCGCGGGTTGCGGGCCGAGTTGCGCCGGCCGAGCTGGCCGGGGAGCGAGCGGGAGAAGAGCGCACCCAGCGCCCAGACGGAGGGACGGCTGATCAGCGGGGTGAGCAGCGCGATGCCGACGAAGGCCAGCAGGACACCGGTGAGGATCGGTGAGATCCCGCCCGAGCCGAAGAGGCCGAGCGCCAGCAGGACGACACCGAGACCGAGCAGGATCGAGCCGGTCCAGGTCTGCTTGCGGCCCTTGCCCTCGGGCGCGGCGGCGGCACGGATGACCGCGATGGGGGCCACCTTCGCCGCCCGCATCGCCGGGAAGAGCGCGGAGAGCATCGTCACCAGGATGCCCACGGTGAACGCCGTGACCACGGCGCTCGCCGGGACGCCGAGGGAGGCCACCTTGAGGCCGTCGATCGCACCGGCCAGCAGATCGGCGCCCAGGGCGCCGATCCCGATGCCGGCGGCCAGGCCGAGGGCGGAGGAGACCAGCCCCACCACGAAGGACTCCACGAGGACGGAGCGGATCATCTGGCCGCGGCTGGCGCCCAGGGCCCTCATCAGGGCCAGTTCCCGCAGCCGTTGGGCGATGATGATCGAGAAGGTGTTGACGATCAGGAAGATCCCGACGAGCACCGACACCGCGGCGAACCCGAGCAGCACCTGGTTCATCAGGCTCAGGACGCCCCGGGACTTGTCCGAGGCCTTCTTGGCGAGCTCCTCGCCCGTGTTCACCTCGAAGTTCTCGCCGAGTGCCGTCGTCAGCGCCGCCTTCACCGAGGCGACCGAGGCGCCCGGTGCCGGGGCGACGGCGATCCCGGTGAATCCGCCGGCCTTGCCGATCATCAGCTCCTGGGCGACCGGGGCGGTGAAGGCCACGGTCTGCTCCCCGCCCACCGAGTCGCGGTCCAGGGAGTATCCGAAGACGCCGGCGACGGTGAAGGTCCGCTTCGGTTCGTGGGTCAGCACGCCGATCTGGTCACCGACCGAGAAGCCCCCCTTCTTGGCGAGGGCCGCGTTGATCACCACCTCGGTGTCCGTCCGCGGCTCGTGGCCGGCACGGAGGCTGATCAGCTTGCTCTCGCCCCGCCAGCTCTCGCCGTAGCGGGGGCCACCGGTGCTCGCCACGACCTTGCCGTCCTTGCCGACGGCGCGCGCGCCCTCGGCCTTGACCAGCCCGGTGGCGGCGCCGACCCCGGCGACCTTGGAGACGCGGTCCACGGCCGCCGCGTCCACGGGGGGCACCGCCGCGGCCGCGTCACCGGTTCCGGTGTCCAGCTTGGGTGCGAGCGAGACCTGGAGGGCGATGTCGTCGTAGGCCCCGTTGAACTGCGCGTTCAGGGAACGGTCGAGCGTGTCGCGGATGACCATCGCGCCGGACACGAACATCACGGCGAGCACGACCGCGAGACCGGACAGGATGAGGCGGAACTTCCGCGACAGCAGGCTCTTGAGGGTTGCGTTCAGCATCACGCCACCGTCGTGCGGACGTCGATCTGCCGCATCATGTCGAGGACGGAGTCCGCCGTCGGTTCCCGGAGCTCGTTCACGATCGCGCCGTCGGCCAGGAAGATGACCCGGTCCGCGTACGAGGCGGCGTTGGGGTCGTGCGTGACCATCACGATGGTCTGGCCCAGGGTGCGCACCGAGTGCTGGAGGAACCTCAGCACCTCGGTGCCCGAGGTGGAGTCCAGGTTGCCGGTCGGCTCGTCGGCGAAGATCACCTCGGGCTGTGACACCAGGGCGCGGGCGCAGGCCACGCGCTGCTGCTGCCCGCCGGAGAGCTCCGTGGGCCGGTGGGAGAGCCGCTCGGACAGGCCGACGGTGTCGACGACCCGGTCGTACCAGTCCTGGGAGGGCTTGCGTCCGGCGATGGCGAGCGGCAGCAGGATGTTCTCCTGCGCCGTCAGCGTCGGCAGCAGGTTGAACTGCTGGAAGATGAAACCGATACGGGTCCGGCGCAGTGCGGTGAGGTCCTTGTCGGACATCCCGTTGACCTGGGCGTCCCCGATGAACACGTCACCCGCGGTGATGGTGTCCAGCCCGGCGAGGCAGTGCATGAGGGTGGACTTGCCGGAGCCCGAGGGCCCCATGATCGCGGTGAACTCACCGCCGACCAGGTCGACGTTCACCCCGCGCAGAGCCGCTACTTGCGCCTCGCCCTCGCCGTACAGCTTGGTCACGCCCACTGCTCGGGCGGCAATCTGCCGCTTCGTCGAGATCGTCGCGGTCACACGACTCACACTCCCCATATCGGGTTTGAATTCTGACAGTCGATGACCGGAGCACTGTGCACCGTGGTCCGGCAATTGAGTTGAGACTAGGAGCGGTCCGGGACGGACGCATCTGCCAATCGGCATAGATACTCGCCCCTTCCGTCTTCCGGTTCCGAGGCCAGATAGAACTCTTGAGATCGGGCCTGCGCCGAGCGCGGGAGCGCCATAACGTCCCACGAAAGGGCAGCCGCCGGCGCCTAGGGCACGGAGGACGGATATGACTGGCACCAGGGCACTTTCCAAGTTCTGGATGCTCACCAACGACTTCACCCAGAACCCCTTTCCGGTGCTGGAGCACGTGCGCCGCGAGAGCCCCGTCCGCGAACTGTCCATGCCCGGCGGCGGCCGCGCCTGGGTGGTGACGCGGTACGAGGACGCCAAGGCCGCGCTCGCCGACCCACGGCTGAGCCGTGACATCCACGTGCACTTCCAGCTGATGTCGCAGCGCTCGGGCCGCGTGCTGGCCCCGCCCGCGGAGGAGGCCAACCACCTCGCGAACGTCGAGCCGCCGCGCCACACCCCGCTCCGGCGCGCCATCAGCTTCGCGTTCACCCCGCGCCGGGCCGAGGCCCTGCGCCCGAAGGTGGAGCAGATCGCCGACGAGCTGCTGGACGGGCTGGCCGGACGGCCGGTCCCGGACCTCATCGCCGGTTACGCCGACCCCCTGCCGGTCATCGCCATCGCCGAGCTGATGGGCGCACCGGCCTCGGCCTGGCCCGACTTCCTGCGCTGGTCGGCCGCGCTGCGCACCTACTCGCCCGCCGACGGCTCGGGGGTGCTGGACGCCAACATCCAGGAACTGTCGTCCTTCATGGCGGAGTTGATCGCGCACAAGGAACGGCAGGGGGGCGAGGACCTGCTGTCCGCCCTGATCCACGCGGCCCCGGAACGGCGCCTGACCCCGACCGAGATCCTCTCGACCGGCTTCGCCCTGATGACGGGCGGCAACGACACCACCGCCAGCCTGGTCGGCGGGGTCATCGCGGCGCTGCTGACCCACCCGGTCGAGCGGGCCGAGCTGCTGGCCTCGCCGGCCCGCTGGGGCAAGTCGATGGACGAGCTGATCCGTTACGTCAGCCCCATCAGCAACGCCCTCCAGCGCGTGACGACCGAACCGGTCGAACTCGGCGGGGTGACGATCCCCTCGGGCGAGGTCGTCATCATCAGCGTGATGTCGACCAACCGGGACGAGGAGCAGTTCCCGGACCACCCCGACCGGTTGGACCTCGACCGGCACAAGCCGGCGCACCTCAGCTTCGGCTTCGGCATCCACTACTGCTCGGGGGCCCACATGGCGAAGGTCATCACCGAGATCGCCGCCCGTCGGCTCTTCGAGAGGTTCCCCGACGTCCGGCTCGCGGTCGATCCCGCGGAGCTGCGGTACCAGCAGAACGTGGTGGTCCGCCCGCTGGAGGCGCTGCCCGTGCTCCTCTGACCCGGCCGGCGGCCGCCGCCCGCCCGCCGGTCAGGTGGGGCGGCGCATCGCCGTGTACAGCGCCCTGAGCATGAGGATCGCGCTCACCACGAGCGCGTGGTAGCCGAGGAGCGGGAAGAGTTCGAGCTTCCCGGTCAGCCGCGGTCCCCGGTCGGTGCCGAACACCACCAGCACCACCCCCATCAGCCCGGTGCAGGCGGCCAACAGGGTGACGGTGATCTGGTGGATGAGCCCCGAGACGAAGCGCCGCTCCCTCTCGTCGGCGAGCACGCGGACCCGGACCCCGAGCCGGCCCTCCTCCAATGAGGCGCTGATGCGCTCGGCCCTGCGGGGCAGCCTGCGGAGCATCGGCAGGACGGCGAGCACCTCCTGGGCCGCGCCGTGGGCCAGGGCCGAGAGATCGGGGACGCCGAAGCTCCCCGTGCCCCCGTCGCCCGCGCCCTCCCCCCGCCCCGTCCTCGCCCTTCCCGTCGTCGTCCCGCCCGTCGTCCTGCGCTTCGCGGCGCCGAAGCTGAGACGGTCCATGAGCATCGCGACGGCGAACCCCCGGGCCTCGTCCAACAGGTTGAACTCCGGCGCGAGTTGGGTGAGCGTTCCCTCGATCGTGGCGAGCGCGCGGAAGACGGCCGCGACCTCGGGCGGGACGGCCAGGCCGAACCGGGAGAGCATCCGGAACAGGGCGGTGAACATCTCCGTGTCCGGCTGCGCGCCCACTCCCAGGTGGCGGGCCATGAACCGGCCCAGCTCCCGCTCCAACAGGGCCGGGTCGGGCATCAGGTCCTCGTGGGTGGTGGCCCGCGTGCCCAGCAGCATCAGCAGCGCGTCGTGCAGCCCCGCGGCGTCCCCGCGGTCCACCGCCACCAACAGCTCCTGGATCGCGAGCCGGATCGAGGTGTCGGTGCGGCCCACGGAACCGAAGTCGAGCAGCCCGATCCGCCCGTCCTCCAGCAGCAGCATGTTGCCCGGGTGGGGGTCCGCGTGGAAGACGCCCACGCGCAGGATCTGGTGCAGGACGGCGTTGAAGGCCGTCCGGGCGAGCTCCTCCCGGTCCAGACCCGCCCGGTCGGCGACCGGTCCGGCCCGGTCCAGGGTCACCCCCTCCAACCACTCCTGCACCAGGACCCGGGCCGAGGTGTACTCGTAGTACACCCGCGGGATGCGGACGGGCGCATCGGGCTCCAACCCCCCGCTCGCCGAGGCCACGGCGCTCGAATTGCGGGCCTCGATGCGGAAGTCCAGTTCCTCGCGCACCGATTCGGCGAACCCGTGGCCCAGTTCGCGCAGCCCGAAGGTCTGCGCCGACCGCGTCCGGCTCTCCAGGCTCCCGCTGATGGCCATGACGATGCCGAGGTCCCGCTCGACCGTCTCCCGGATGCCGGGCCGTTGCACCTTGACGACCACGGTCGGGCCGCCCAGCAGCCGGGCCCTGTGCACCTGGGCGATCGAGGCGGCGGCCAGCGGCTTGTGCTCGATCCACTCGAAGACGTCGGCGACCGGTTTGCCGAGTTCCTTGTGCAGGACCGCCTCCACCTCCGGCCACGGCGCCGGGGGCACGTTGCTCTGCAGTCGGCTCAGTTCGTCGATGAAGTGCGGGGGCAGCAGGTCCCGCCGGGTGGACATCAACTGCCCGATCTTGATGAGCGCTCCGCCGCACTCCTCCAGCGCCAGCCGGGCGGAGCGGGCCGACTTCTCGCCGAACTCCCCGGGCCGCAGCGCCCGTTCCCAGGCCACCCGACCCCGCAGCATCCGACTCAGGCCGTGCCGCATGAAGATGCGGCTGATCTGGGAGTAGCGACGGGCGCGACGCATCCGGTCGCCCATCCCCCGCAGCGCCTGCAGCGGCCTCGACCAGCTGCCGTAGGGGAGGAACACCTCGACGAAGACGAGGACCGCCATCGCGGCGAGGAGGGCCAGCGGGATCTGGATGGTGGAGAGCGCGCTCCCGTCCTGGGTGTCGCCCATCACCTTCTCCAGGACGGCCAGGGTCGCCACGCCCGCCAGTCCGGCGCAGAGGGCGCGTACGGGGCCGACCCTGATGCCGAGCAACCGGCGGGAGGCCGTCGACACACCGAAGACGACGCCCGCCAGGACCGCCGCGGTCGCGAGGATGATGAGCGTCAGGGATATGTCGTCGATCGCGCCGTCGGCCAATCGGGTCATGAAGGTGCTCCCTCGGTAGGTCGCGGGCCACCCTAGGCCGATCCGCCGCGGGGTCGGCGGAACGTGGCAGCTTCATGCAACCGACGCCCGCGGCCGCCGCCGCGGCCCTCTGTACGGAATCTGTATCGGCGGGTCCGGGGAGGGGCGGCCCGGTACAGAACCACGCATGTTTTCGGCTATCGACGCGGCCGAACCTGTGCTCGTGCGGGACCCGTATGAGGTCCTGATGACACAGGAGCAGAGATGTTCGAAAGCGAGATCACCCCGCTCAAGGCGCCCGACGTGCTGAGTTTCCTGACGGAGATCGAACAGCGGGCGTCGCGGCACCACGAGATCCTGCTGCGCGACAGCGCCGCGCCCTGGGCCGCACTGCTCGCGGACTACGTCGAGAAGCTCACCGCGCTCATGTCCGAGGCCCAGGACTCCCGCGTCCCCGCCGAGCTGTACGGGCTCGACGTGGGCCACGCGGGGGGCTGCGGCTGAGCCACGGGCCCGGAGGGGCTCAGGCGACGAGCGCGGGACGGCCGCGCTCGCGGACGAGCAGCCGGACGAGCGGCGCGCAGCGGTAGTGCGGCCAGGGATCGCCGGCGACGCTCCAGCCGTCCAGCAGGCACGCGTCGCTCAGGTGGTCCAGCAGCGCCTCGGCCTCCTCGGTTCCGGTCCCCAGCAGGCCGGCCACCTCGACGACCGTCACCCGCGTCCGGCCCGCTCCCGCCAGGGCGTCGAAGGCCGCGCGGACATCGGGCGGCAGCCGGTCGACCGCCCGGGTGAGGGCGGCCCGTACGTCCGAGCTGCCCAGCCGGAGCTCGTCCAGCCTGCGCTCCTCGGGCTCCAGCCGGGCCGCGAGGCGGGCGGCCGTCCACTGCGGACGGGCGGCGAGTCGTGCGCCCGCGATGCGCAGGGCCAGCGGAAGCCGGTCACAGAACTCGGCGATCCGCGCGCCCGATCGCGGGTCCCGCGCGATGCGGCCGGCTCCCTCCACCGACGCCAGCAGCGCCACGGCCTGGGCGGGCGTCAACGGGGCCGGGCGCAGCAGCCGGGTCCCCGCGAGCGAGGCCAGGGGCGGGCGGGCGCCGGTGACGACGGTGCGGCTGTCGCCGCCCGGCAGGAGCGGGCGCACCTGGTCGTCGTCGTCCGCGTCGTCGAGGACGACGAGGACGCGCCGCCCGGAGAGCAGCGTCCGGTAGAGCTGCACGCGCTCGTCGAGGCCGTCCGGTAGCCGGGCGGGTTCGGTGCCCAGGGCGCGCAGGAACCAGCCGAGCACCTCGTACGGGGTGCGGGCGGCGCCGGCGGGGGTGCGCAGGTCGGCGTAGAGCTGGCCGTCCGGGAAGGCGCCGCGGCCCAGTTCCGCCGCCCGCAGGGCCAGCGCCGTCTTGCCGATGCCGGGTGCCCCGGTGACGACGGCGTCCCGGCCCGTGCGCAGGGTCGCGAGCATCTCGGCGATCTCCTCCTCGCGGCCGGTGAAGTCGGCGGGCGCGGCGGGCAGCAGCGCGGGCACCGGGCCGGGCCAGCCGCCGCGCCCGGCCGGCGCGAGCATCGCGGCTCCGGTCGTGCGCCCGGGGGCCCGGGGCGCGGGGACGGTGCCCGTCAGGACGCTCTGGCGCAGCGCGCGCAGTGCGGGACCCGGGTCGATGCCGAGCTCCTCGGCCAGCACGCGCCGCCCCTCCTCGTACACGGCCAGGGCGTCGGCCCGGCGGCCGCAGCGGAACAGCGCGGTCATCAACTGGCCGCGCAGCCGCTCCCGTACCGCGTGCCGGTCGACCTGGCGGGTCAGGGCGGGGACCGCGTCCGCGTGCCGGCCCAGGGCGAGTGCGGCCTCGGTGTGGTCCTCCAGCGCGCCGAGGCGGGCCTCTTCCATGCGGGGCCCCTCGGCCGCCGTCAGCCGGTCGGTGACGTCCGTCAGGGCCGGTCCGCGCCACAGCGCGAGGGCGGCGGCGAGGCCGCGTTCGGCGTCGTCGTACCGTCCGGCCGCCAGGTCGGCCCGGCCCGCCGCGGTCAGTCGCCCGAAGGCGTCCCAGTCGAAGGCGGCGTCCCCCCTGTCCATCCGGTAGCCGGAGCCGACCCGCTCCAGGCCGTGGCGGACGCCGAGGCGGGTCCGCAGCCGGGACACGTAGGTGTAGAGCTGGTGGGTGCTGCTGGCCGGTGGCTCCTCGCCCCACAGCAGCGTGGTGAGCCGCTCGTCCGTCATGACCTTGCCGCGGGCCAGGAGCAGGGCGGCCAGCACGGTGCGCTGCTTGCTGCCGTCCAGTGCCACCACTCGGCCTTCGACCTGGGCCGACACCGTTCCAAGGACCGTGAAGTGCATGGCGTCCTCCGCCTGCCGCGGGCCCGCGCCGGCCGCGCGCCACCTGCCGCGGCACGCTAGGGCGCGGTGCTTACCCGGCGGCTTCGGATCCGTTTCGCGTGCGCGAAAGCGATACGAAACCGGCGGGAAAAGCCGCGCCGGTAGGTTCCTGTCCGTACCCCAGGACGAGGCGACACGGTCGACGGTGACCGGTCGCACTCCGCAGATCTCAGGAGGACCTCATGCAGCGCCTCACTCCCCGGTCCAGGTGACCATGTCGAACCCATGGCTCCCGGGCCTGCGCCACCCCACCGCCCCCGGCTCCGACGATCCCTGGACCTGACCGCGTCCGCCGCGGTCAGGGCTGGATGAGGGCGAACAGCTCCCCCGACTCCATCCGTTCGCCGGTGCCGAGCAGGTGCAGCAGGCGTTCGGTCCGGTCCCGCCAGGCCGGTGCCCCGACCTGGGCGAACAGATCACCCGCGGACTTGAAGGAGCCCGCGGCGCCGGCCCGGTCGCCCAGCAGGCCGCGTACGCACCCGAGTGCGGCCCCGGCCCGCGCCTCCAGGTAGCGGTCCGGGACGATCGTCGCGGTGAACTGGGCCTCGCCCAAGGCCGCCTCGGCCTCCTCGTAACGCCCTTGCCGCCACAGCGATTCGCCCAGCGTCCGCAAGGCGTGGGTCTCGCCGCGGCGGTCGCCACTGCCCCGCACCAGCTCCAGGGCGCGCCGGGAGGCTTCCTCCGCCCGGTGCCCGTCGCCCTGGTGGATCAGCGCCTCGGCGAGCCGCACGGTTCCCTGCGCCTCGCCCCGGACCGTACCCAGTCCCCTGCTCCGGGCGACCGCCTCCGAGGACAGCACCAAGCTCGTCTGCGGCTGTCCTCCCTCCAGTTCTATCTGGGCCAAAAGCCCCAGTACGTGTGCCTCCGCATAGTGGTCACCGACGGCTCGGAAGATCTCCAGCGACTGGTGTCCCAGCTCTCGTGCCGCCTTCAGATCGCGGCGGTGGCGTTCGCACAGCGCCAGGTTCCTGAGCACCAGGGCACGTCCTCGATCCTGGCGCTGCTCCTCGAACAGGAGCAGCGCCAGGCCGAGGTGCTCGATGGCCGACGCGTAGTCCCATTCGACGATGTCGAGCGTTCCCAGCGAGTGCAGCATCACGGCCTCGCCCAGCCGGTCGCCGGTCGTGCGGGCGGCCGCGAGCGCGCGCTCCGCGCAGTGGCGCCAGTCCTCCAGGTGGTTGCGGTTCTGGAAGAGCGTCACCCCGGTCACCGCGATGTCCCACGCGTACGCCGACTCGCCGTCCCGGGCCGTCTGGTCCACCAGGGCGGTGATCGTGGCGCGTTCGGACTCGAACCACTCCATGGGGTCGACCAGCAGGCTCTCCACGAGGTGGCCCGGGAGGGGGTGCGGCCGCGCCGGACCGTGGATGACGCTGTAGTCGCCGCCGTACACCTTGCGGTGGGCGGCCACCGCGAGCCCCAGCCAGGCGCCGGCCACCCGCCGGGTCGCGGCCCGCAGTTCCTCGGGCGTCTCCTCGGCGAGCGCCACCTCCCGGGCGAAGAGCCGGGGCAGCGCCTGGAAGCGGTAGCGGACGTGGCCGCTGGCGGGGGCGGCGCTCTGCGGTACGAGCAGTTGTGCGTCGACGAGTTCCTCGATGAGGTCCTCGGCGTCCAGCAGGTCGATGTCGAGGAGCGCGGCGCCGGCCCAGGCGGAGAAGTCGGGCAGGTTGGCCGCGCCGAGCAGCCGGAACATCCGGGCGGTGGCGGCCGGCAGGTCGCGGTAGCTCAGGCGCAGACCCGCACGGACGCCGCGCTCGTCGGGGCTGAGCTCGTCGAGCCTGCGGTGCTGGTCCTCCAGTCGGGAGACCAGGGTGCGCACCGGCCAGTGCGGCTTGGCCGCGAGCCGGGCCGCGGCGATCCGCAGGGCGAGCGGCAGCCCGTCGCAGAGCGCGCTGAGCCGGGCCGCGCCGACCGGGTCGGCGGACAGCCGGTCGTCGCCCGCCACCCGGGAGAGCAGGGCGATCGCCTCGTCCTGCTCCAGGGCGCCCAGGTGCAGCGGGACGAAGGCGTAGTCGCCGGCGAGCGCCCCGCCCATGGGGTCCCGGCTGGTGACCAGGACGCAGCAGCGCCCGGTACCGGGCAGCAGGGGGCGGATCTGCCGGAAGGAGCGGGCGTTGTCCAGCAGGATCAACACCCGGCGACCGTCCAGGACGCTGCGGAAGAGGGCGGCGCGCTCGTTCGGGTCGCCGGGGACCTCCGGTCCCGGTACGCCGAGGGCGCGCAGGAAGCGGTCCAGGACGGCCCCCGGGCGCAGCGGCGCCTCCTCGTCGTAGCCGCGCAGGTCGGCGAAGAGCTGGCCGTCGGGGAAGCGGTCCCCCACCTGGTGGGCCCAGTGCACGGCGAGGGCGGTCTTGCCCACGCCGCCGATGCCCGTGACGGATCCGACGGGCAGGGACGGGCCGTCGAGGTGGTCCAGGAGCCGGTCGAGCGCGACGAGTTCGCCGCCGCGTCCGGTGTGGGAGGCCACGTCGGAGGGCAGTTGGGCCGGAACGCTGCGCGGGGGGACCACGACGGCGGTCCGGGCGGGCGGGTTCAGCTTCGGGGAGTCGGCCAGGATCTGCTCGTGGAGTTCCTGGAGGCCGGGCCCGGGGTCGATGCCGAGTTCGCCGTTGAGCACCCGCCGGCCCTCGCGGTACGTCTCCAGGGCTTCGGCCCGCCGGCCGGACCGGTAGTGGGCCAGCATGAGGTGGCCCTTGGCCTGCTCCCGCAGCGGGTGTTCGCGCACGAAGGCGGTCAGCTCGCCGATCACGTCGCGGTGGTGGCCCAGGTGCAGGCGCAGCCCCATGTGCTCCTCGTACACGTCCAGGCGCAGTTCCGTCAGCCGGTCCGCGCCGGCCGCGACCCGTTCCGTGGTGATGCCTTCCAGCGCCGGGCCGCGCCACATGGCGAGGGCGTCGCCGAAGTGGCCGCAGGCCTCTTCGGCCCGACCGCCGCGGGCGGCCTCGCGGCCCCGTTCGGCGAGCTCCTCGAACTCGACCGCGTCGATGCGGTGTCCGGCGGCGAAGAGCATGTAGCCGGGATGGCTGGTGACCAGGACCTCCTCGACACCGGCGGCGGCCTTGAGGGTCTTGCGCAGGGCGGAGACGCAGATGGCGATCTGGTTGCGCGCGGTGGCGGGCGGGTTCCCGTCCCAGACGGCGTCCGCGAGGGTGTCGACGGACACGATCCGGTCGGGGGCGAGCAGCAGCATGGACATGATCGTGCGCTGACGGGCACCCGTGAGGTTCACCGGCGTCCCGTCGACGCTGATGTCCAAGGGACCCAGGACGCGGAACACCACCTGACGCACGAGCTGCCTCCCCATCACACGGCCGCGGCCGAGGTCACGCGGCCTGTTCACGCCGCTTTCTACTGGTTAACAAGGTGTGTGGGGGCCGGCAACGCGGCTGGCAGCAAGCTGCCAACTCATGGCCTCGCCCTCCAGGAGACGGGCGGGGTCCGCTCGCTCCGGTCCCAGCCGGCGGCGGGCACGGGCCCGGCCTCCGGCTCCGGGACGGCCGCCGCCAGCGTGGTGAGCAGCGCCGCGAGCGCGGCGATCTCCTCGGCGGTGGGGGCGCCACGGATGATCTCGATCATGGTGGGACCGAGGGGTCCGTCGAGTGCGTGCGTCGACATGGCGCGTCTCCTCACATCGGGGGGTTGCCGTGCTTGCGGGACGGCAGCGGGGCGTGCTTGGCCCGGAGCATGGAGAGCGCCCCGATCAGCGCGGAACGGGTGTCGGCCGGGTCGATGACGTCGTCGACGAGGCCGCGCTCGGCCGCGTAGTAAGGGTGCATCAGCTCGGCCCGGTACTCCTTGACCAACTGCGCGCGCGTCGCGTCGGGGTCGTCGGCCGCCTGGATCTGGCGCCGGAAGACGACGTTGGCCGCGCCCTCGGCCCCCATGACGGCGATCTCGTTGGAGGGCCAGGCCAGGGAGAGGTCGCAGCCGATGGAACGGGAGTCCATGACGATGTACGCGCCGCCGTAGGCCTTGCGCAGGATCACCTGGACCCGCGGCACCGTGGCGTTGCAGTAGGCGTAGAGCAGTTTGGCGCCGTGCCGGATGATCCCGCCGTGTTCCTGGTCGACGCCGGGCAGGAAGCCGGGCACGTCGACGAGGGTGACCAGCGGGATGTTGAAGGAGTCGCACATCTGCACGAACCGCGCGGCCTTCTCCGACGCCCGGATGTCGAGCACCCCGGCGAAGGACTGCGGCTGGTTGGCGACGATGCCGACGACCTGGCCGCCGAGCCGGGCCAGCGCCGTGATGACGCTGGTGGCCCAGCGCTCGTGGACCTCCAGGTACTCGCCGTGGTCGACCAGTTCACCGATCACCCCCCGCATGTCGTACGGGCGGCTGCCGTCCAGCGGCACCAGGTCGAGCAGCCGCTCGCAGCGCCGCTCGACCGGGTCGTCGACGGGCGCGCCGGGCGGCATCTCCTTGTTGTTCGCGGGCAGCATCGAGAGCAGGAAGCGCACCTCGGCGATGCAGCTCTCCTCGTCGTCGTAGGCGAAGTGCGCGACGCCGGAGACCTCGGCGTGGACGTCGGCGCCGCCGAGCCCGTTCTGGGTGATCTCCTCGCCGGTCACCGCCTTCACCACGTCCGGTCCGGTGATGAACATCTGGGAGGTGCCCCGGACCATGAAGACGAAGTCGGTCAGCGCGGGGCTGTAGGCGGCGCCGCCGGCGCACGGGCCGAGCATCACGGAGATCTGCGGGATCACGCCCGAGGCGCGGGTGTTGCGCTGGAAGATCCCGCCGTAGCCGGCGAGCGCGCTGACGCCCTCCTGGATACGGGCCCCCGCGCCGTCGTTCAGCGAGACCAGCGGGGCCCCCGCCGCGAGGGCGAGGTCCATCACCTTGTGGATCTTGGCGGCGTGGGCCTCGCCCAGGGCGCCGCCGAAGATCCGGAAGTCGTGGGCGAAGGCGAAGACCGTACGGCCCTCGACCGTCCCCCACCCGGTGACCACGCCGTCCGTGTGGGGGCGCTTGGCCTCCAGGCCGAAACCGGTGGCGCGGTGGCGCCGCAGCTGTTCGATCTCGGTGAAGGAGCCCTCGTCGAAGAGGAGGGCGAGGCGTTCGCGGGCGGTCAGTTTCCCCCTGCCGTGCTGCGCCGCGGTGGCCTGCGCCCCGCCGTCCAGGACCTCGTCACGGATCCGCGTGAGCTCGCCGACCCTCTCCTGCATCGTCATGGCCTACCCCTGTCCTTGTCATGTGGTGCGAAAGGCGACGAAGTCGCACAGCGCGTCCAGCGCCCGGCGTGCCGTGCACCGGGGCAGGACGCCGAGCGCGTCCCGGGCGAACGCCAGCCGTTGGTGCATGATCGCCTCGGCCCCGGCCGTGGCCGACGCGGTGGCGAACAGCTCCAGGGCCCGGCGGTGCGCGGCCGGTTCGGTCACCGGGCCGGCGGCCAGCAGGGCCCGCAGCTCCTCGTTGGCCGGGTCCAGGTCCGCGAGGGCGAGCAGGACCGGCAGGCTCGCGACCCCCGCGAGCAGGTCCTTGCCCCGCTCCTTGCCGGTGGCGTCGGCCGGGGCGGCCAGGTCCAGCAGGTCGTCGGCTATCTGGAAGGCGGCGCCGAGGTGCTCCCCGTAGGAGGTCAGGGCCCGTACGTACGGCTCGGGCGCGCCGGCCTGCAGCGCGCCGATGCCCAGGGCCATGGACATCAGGGCGGCCGTCTTGCCGGCGACCACCTCGAAGTAGTGGGCGACCGGGTCCTCGCCCGGCGCGGGTCCCGTGAGCTCGCGCAGCTGGCCCGCCACGAGCCGGCCGGCGGTCCGCGCGTTCAGCCGCAGGGCCTGCGGGCCGAGTCCGGCGGCGAGCTGCGCGGAGCGTGCCAGCAGCCAGTCCCCGCCGAACACCGCGGCCCGGCTGCCCCAGCGCACGTTGGCGCTGGGCACGCCGTGCCGGGTCTCGGCCTCGTCCATGACGTCGTCGTGGTAGAGCGAGGAGAGGTGGACCAGTTCGGCGATGACGGCCGCGTCCGTCACGCCGTCCCGCCACGGGTCGCCGAACTCGGCGCCGAGCAGCACGAGCACCGGACGCATGCGCTTGCCCCCGGCGGCGGCGAGGTGCCCGGTGAGGTCGGCGATCCTCGGGTCCGGGGCGTCCGTGGCGCAGTCCCGCAGCCGCTTCTCCGCACCGGCCAGCGCGTCGCCCATGCGGAGCTCGAACTCCGGGTCGTCCAAGCACAGTCGGGCGAGCAGACCACTGCCCGCGTCCGCCCGCTCGGCTATGGCGGCCGATCGCGCCGGAATACGACCCACGAGGAATCCCCCACCTCACGACGGATCGCCATTCGCCATCCGAACGGCGGCTCTCAGCGAAACTCTGGCACCGCACCGGAAGGTCGCCCAAGGGAATTGGCATGAAGGTGCCACCGCCGCGCCATCTGACGACGTGCCAGCTCAGTGCCATCTTCCTGCCAACATCGGAGCGTCCCGCCTTCCGCCGAATAACCGTGGTTAAGCTCACGGACCGAGGAACTCAGCTCAGAACAAGGGGAATTAAGAATGCGCATCGCAACCGTCGTCACAGCCTCGGTCGGTCTGCTGGCCCTCATGGGCACCGCCGCCGTCGCGGCTCCTGCCGACGCCTCGGCCCCGGCCCCGGCCGACCGGAAGTGCGAGGGCGTGAAGCTGTCCGGATCGCTGCCCCTGCCGCCCGCCGGCATGGCCGTGCAGCAGCAGGTCACGATCGGCGCCGACTGCAAGCCGGTGCTGGGCGAGGTCCGCTACGTACCGGCCGCCGGCCAGCAGGCGAAGGGCGCGCAGGTCGCGGGCGTGGCCGCCGCGGCCGCCACCAGCCGTACGGTCCGCAGCTGGAACGAGATGTTCGACTGCTGCAACATCCGGATGACCGGCCTGTACACGGACTCCACCTGGGACGCGGCGAACGGCCAGGTCACGGGCGCCGCCAGCACGGCCCGCCAGGAGTGGAACCGCGAGCCGTGGAACGCGGGCTGGTCGCTGAAGTCCTCCAGCGCGCAGGGCGCCGCCACCGCGTCCTACGCGGCGCACGCGGACTTCACCTACAAGGGCATCTTCGACCTCTCCGGCAACACCTACGCGAACTCCCACCACTCGTACGTGCGGCTGAACGGTGACGGGACCTCGACCTGCACCTTCGACGTGGAGCTGAAGAGCACCTTCATCGGCTGGAACTGGCAGCGCGGCTGCGCGTGACGGTCCGCGACCGGCCGGTGGGGGCCCGTACGCGCTCCCCCACCGGCCGGTCGCGTCAGTGCCACAGCACGCGCACGGACGGGTCGAGGATCCAGCCGGCCACCTCGTCCATGCCGGTGATCCGCGTCCCGCGCCGGAGCGCGTCCTCGGCGAGGCCGTGTTCCTCCAGGGAGAACCGGTCGGCGGCCAGCAGGCCGCCCTCGCGCTGGAACCGGTCGATGTCGGTGTCCCGGCCGGGCACCGCCAGCACCACTCCCTCCTGCACCAGGAAGAGGACGACGGAGTTGCCCATGAGCACCTGCGTGACCGCCTCGCTCCTGAAGCCGTCCGGCTCGCCCGCGGCGCCGCCGTCCCGCGCCCGGTCCTGCGCCCGGTTCTCCACGAACAGCAACCGCGGGGCGCCCGCGGCGCGCTCGACCCACTCCTTGTCCTCGTTCCCGCTGCGGCCGTCGCTGCCGCCCGCGCCGCGAACGGCCGTTCCCGCACCCGGTCCGGTGGCGGTGTGCACGCTCATGGACCTCCCTCCACCGCGGCGACGCCGTCGATCTCGCCGACCTCGAACGCCTCGAACGCATGGGGTTGCGCCATGTCCTACCTCCCCGTTCCGTGGGGCACCCGTGCCCCACCTCGAGTCGATCACGCGCCCGCCGCACCCGAGGTGACGCCTGACAGCTAGCTGCCAACACCCCGCCGTACCCCCGGCGCCCGGGTCCTCGCCGCCGCGTCGCAGAGTCGGGACGCCGCGTCGATCACCGCGCCCAGCAGGGCCCGGTTGGGTTCGAGGGGCATCCGGGGCCGCTTGCCCGTGAGGACCAGCGCGCACACCACCTGGTGGTCGTCGGCGCGCACGGGCACCGCGATCGAGACCGCTTCCGGCACCGCCGCGTCGGGGCCGTGGGCCCACCCCCGGCGGCGCACCAGGGCGAGCTGGGCCGCGGTGAACCGGGCGCCGCGCAGACCTTCGTACAGTTCCTCCGGCTCCTCCCAGGCGAGCAGGACCTGCGAGGCCGCACCCGCCTTGGCCGGTCGGGCGGTGCCGACGGGGACGCAGTCCGTGAGGCAATAGGGGTCCACCGAGGTGGCGACGCAGACCTGGTTCTCGCCGCGCCGCCGAAAGATCCTCGCGTCGAGTCCGGTCAGGGCCGCCAGGTCCGTGAGGACCGGCAGCGCGGCTCCCACGAGCCGGTCCCGCTTCACTTCCACGGCGATGTTGCCCAGCCGGGTGCCGAGCAGGTAGCGGCCGCAGTGGTCCCGGGTGAGCAGGTCGAGGCGCTCCAGGGCCTGTGCGATCCGGTGGGCCGTCGGGCGGGTCAGGCCGCTGATGGTGACCAGCTCCGCCAGCGTGGCGGGGCCGTCCTCCACGATGGCCAGCAGGGCGGACGCCTTGTCCAGCACGCCGACGCCGCTGATCCGCGGCTCCTGGGTCAGGACCTTCATCGCCCGCCCCCCGGGCAGCCGCAGCGGGTCGCGGCGGACCTCCGACCCCGTGTTCCCCGGGCCTGGACGTCGAGGGCGACCGCCGACTGATTCATGGTCCTGCCTTCCGTTGGGCGTTCACCTGGGGGAACGGGAGGCCGGCCCGAGCTTTCCGGGGCGGCCCCCCGTGCGGCGACGGCGCTCGGGTGGGGGGACCGGCCGCCGGGGACGGGAGCGGCGCCGTGCGGCGCGTACCCGTCCCTGACGGCCCATACAACGGGGCGGGCGGGTGCGCGGACAACGCTCCTTTCAGGAAGTTGCCAGCGAACCCGCCCGCCGCGCCCCGATCAGCGGGGCGGCGACCCCGCGCTCACCGGGGCAGCAGCCCCAGCTCGGCGGCCCGTACGCCCGCCTGGAAGCGGGAGTTGGCCCCCAGCAGGGCCATGATCTCCGCCACATAGCGGCGGTAGGTGCGCACCGAGACCGACAGCTCCCGGGCGGCCACCTCGTCGGTGGCGCCGTCCTGTAGCGCGCCCAGGATCTGCCGCGCGAGCGCGGCGCGGTCCCGGTCGCCGAAGACGATGCGCTCGCCGGCGGGCACGGCGTTGCTCCACACGCTCTCGAAGAGGGTGTGCAGGGTGTGCAGGACCTCGGGCACCCGGATCACCGAGGCCCGTCGTCCGACGGCGGATTCCGCCACCACCAGGGCGGCCCGGCCGTCGACGATCAGCGCCTGGAGGGGCGGCACCTTGGCCACCCGTACCGCCACCGGCCGTTCCCTGGCGAGCTGTTCGCGCACGAACTCCTCGTCGAGCAGGGCGGGCGAGGCGAGCAGCCGTACGGACACCCCCTCGGCCGCGCTGTAGATCAGTCCTCTCTCCGTACGCATCGGCTTCTCGTCCGAACCCAGCAATCTCGCGTGGACGATGTCGATGCTCTCGGTGGCGCTCTCGATCAGCCGTTGCGCGGTGTCGAGGACGACCTCGTAGTCGTTCTCCAGCACGCTGATGACCTGCTCCTGGAGGCTGCGGCCGCGGTGCATGGCCACGGTCGACTCCAGCAGTTCCCGCACCTGGAGCAGGGCACGCTCCATCACGTCCTCTGCCCTTTGGGACACGCGTGTCCACCTCTTCCTGACGATCCGAACGGCGTGGGGGCTGCTCGTGGGCAGCCGTGCGGGACCCGGCGTCCTGTGTGCGGACGCCGGGTCGAAGGGGTCCGTTATTCGGCCAGGAGACCGAACTCCACGGCCCGCACGCCGGCTTGGAAGCGGGAGTTGGCGTCGAGTTCGCGCATGATGTCCGCGACGTGGCGCCGGTAGGTGCGCAGGGAGACGTTCAACTCCCGCGCGGCGATCTCGTCGGTGTTGCCCGCCCGGAGCCGTTCCAGGATGTTCCGGGCCAGCTCCGTGCGCAGGCGCGGGCTCAGTTGGAGGTGGTCGGCGAGTCGGGTGCCGCGCGACCAGGCCCCGGCGAAGAGGAGTTCCAGGGCGCGCACCGCGGCCACGTCGTTCACCACGGCCGCCTCGTCTCCCGCGCTGCCGGCGGCCCGCACCAGGGCCACCGAACCGTCGACCACGAGGATCTCTCGAAGATCGCTCTCGGAGACCCTGACTTCCACGCGTCGGTCCGGAAGCTCGGATAAGGTCACGACCGGCTCCACCGCCTCGGCGGTGCAGAGCACGCGGACGACCGCCCGGGCGGGGATCGTCGCCAGCAGCGCCAGCACGGCCTCCGAGAAGTCACCGGTATCGGTGAGGGCGACACAGACCGAGTGCCGCGCCCGCTTGACCAGCTGTTCCAGGGTGTCGCCGGTCAGCGTGGCGCGGGTGCGCGCCACCGCGGACGGCGCCACCGGTCGCGTCCGGTGCAGGGAGACGGTCGACTCGATCAGCGCGTGGGCCTGGAGGAGTGCGCGCTCCAGATATGCCGCGTGATCGGTCCCCGCTCCGTCCACCCCCTCGGGACCTGCCGCGCTTGGTGTTTCAAATCTAATTCCCGTCATTTCGCCCCCGTATGTTTAGCGCCGCCCCCTACCACAGGGCATGCACTGGTCGTACCCATCCTAACCACTGGACCCGGCGTGTCCGGCCAAAAAATCTGGCCATCCACGGAGATGTGGTTGAGGGGCGAACTATTCGAAGCGGTGTCAAGAGCGGCGGGATTCGGCTCGTCCCGAGTTCAGATCCTGAGACACCGTCAAGAAACCATCGCCCTATTGAGACGCGGCCGCCCGACCGGGCGAGATATCCCGGTGCCCCCGGGGCGTCGAGGCTACCCGCCCGCCATGTCAGGAAGCTGCACGCGAAGGCCGGAAACGGTACCTCCTCTTACTGTTTCGGACACCGTCAGCAGCACCCCCCTCACCCTACGTTTCACAGCTGACCGCAATTTGTCAACGAGTCCCCAGGTCAGACCTGTTGCTGTCTACGGTTCCCCGGTGACCACACGCCATGCACACACCGTTCGGACATCCGGTACCGCGTCTTCCGGCCTCGATTCCGCCGATGTCCTCGTGTGGTGGTGGCCGATTCGGGACGGTCGTGCCAGCGCGTCCGATCTCGCCCTCCTGGACACCGAAGAATTGAGCCGTGCACACGCATTCACATCGACTTCGCGCGCCGCGGAATTCATCAGTTCCCGCGCCACCATTCGCCGCATCATGTCGGATTACCTTCGCATTCCCGCCCATGACATTTCCCTAGGCCGCGCGCCCTGCGGAGGGTGCGGCGACATCGGACACGGCCCGCCCGCCATAGTCCGACCCGCGATTTCCCCGCGCATCAGCCTTTCCCACACCAAGGGGCTCGGCATGCTGGCCGTCTCCTCCCACCCCGTCGGAATCGACGCCGAGCCCGTCCGCGAGATCCCGGTCGCGGAGGTCGCCGGCGTCGCGCTGACCCCGCGGGAGCGCGACGCCGTACTGGCCGAACCGGCCGGGGCCGCGCGCAGCCGCGCGTTCCTGCGCTGTTGGACCCGCAAGGAAGCGGTGCTGAAGGCGGTCGGTGTGGGCATCACCGACGAACTCACCCGGCTGGAGACCCACCCCGGGACCCCGGGTCCGGTGGAAGTGACCACGCTGGCCCTCGGCACGCCGTCCACCTGGTGGGTGGCCGACGTCGAGGCCCCCGCGGGCTGGACGGCGGCCGTCGCGCTGCCGGCGGGCCCCGACCGCACCCTCGTCGTGCGGCCCGCCTGACGCCGTCGCACGACCCTCGATCCCGACGTCCCCACATCCGACGCCTCGATCCCGACGTCCCGATCCCGACGTCCCCGAATCCACGGTTCCCCTACCTCCGGCGCGTCGCGCGGGCCACGCCGCCCCGCCGCGCCACCAGGCAACGGAGTACTTGTGAACACCGCACCTCCCCACGGCATCGCCGACCTGCTCCTCGACGCCGCACGGCACCACCCCGACCACGGGTTCCGCTACTGCCCGGGCCCGGCCGACGGCGCCTTCCACGACCAGAGCCACGCGGAACTGCTGCACGAGGCCCTGCGCGTCCTGACCGGCCTGCGCGCCCGGGGGCTGCGGCCGCGGGACAAGGTCGTGCTGGTCCTGGAGCGCCCGCAGGAGTTCCTCACCGCCTTCTGGGCCGCCGTCCTGGGCGGCTTCGTCCCCTGCCCCATGGCGCCCCTGCCCGGCGACCGGGACCGCTGGGCCGCCCAGCTCGCCCACGTCGACGCGCTCCTGGACGGGCCGCTGGTCGTCACGACGGCGTCACTGGCCGCCGAGCTGCCCGCGGTCGACGGCCTGGCGGTCGCCGAGCTGGACGCCCTGTACGGACCCGCGCCGGCCGCCCCGTACGCCGACGCCCGCGCCGAGGACCCCGCCGTGCTCGTCCTCACCTCGGGCTCGACCGGCAACTCCAAGGCGGTGGTGCTCAGCCACGCGAACCTGCTGGCGTCGATGGCCGCCAAGAACGGTCACCACCGGCTGACCGCGGCCGACACCACGATGAACTGGGTCTCCTTCGACCACGTGGCCGCCCTGCTGGAGTGCCATCTCCTGCCGCTCTCCGTGGGCTGCCGCCAGCTCCACACGCAGGCCGCGGTGATCCTCGACGAACCCCTGGAATTCCTGCGGCTCATTTCCCGGCACGGCGTAACGATGACCTTCACGCCCAATTTCCTGCTGGGGCAGCTGAATTCAAGCACGGACCGCTTGGAGTCCGGCGGAGAGCGGCTGGACCTTCGCGCCCTGCGCCAGATCATCAGCGGCGGCGAGGCGGTGGTCCGTACTACCGGCGAAACCTTCCTGGAGCGGTTCGCACCCTACGGACTGGCCCCGGGCGCCCTGTGGCCGGCCTTCGGAATGACCGAGACCTGCGCCGGATCCGTCTACTCCCGGGAGTTCCCGGAACCTGACGGCGGCGGCACGGAGTTCGCGGACCTGGGCACCGCCGTGGCGGGCCTGCGGATGCGGATCGTCGGCCCCGACGACCGGCCGCTGCCGGCGGGCGAGGTGGGCGAGCTCCAGTTCACCGGCCCGATGATCACCCGCGGCTACCACAACGACGCGCGGGCCACCCGCGCGGCCTTCACCGCCGACGGCTGGTTCCGCAGCGGCGACCTGGGCCGGGTGGACGGGGGCCGCCTCGCGCTCGTCGGGCGCAGCAAGGACAGCGTCATCATCAACGGGGTCAACTACTTCAGCCACGAACTGGAGACCGCGCTGGAGGAGTTGGACGGGGTCGCCCCCTCCTTCGTCGCGGCCTTCCCCACCCGCGCGGCCGGCAGCGACACCGAGGAGCTGGTGGTCGCCTTCCACTGCGAGGCGGCCGAGCACGACGAGGCCGAGCTGTACCGCGTGCTCACCGCGGTCCGCAGCAGCGTGGTGATGCGCTGGGGCCTGCGGCCCTCGCTCGTCCTGGCGCTGCCGCAGGAGGCGTTCCCCAAGACCAGCCTCGGCAAGATCCAGCGCGCGCTGATGCGCCGGCGCCTGGAGTCCGGTGCCTACGACGCGGTGCGCGACCGCCTCGCGGACCTGGCGCTGCGCATGCTCGGCGGGTACACCGCGCCCGAGGGCGCGACCGAGCGGGCCGTCGCGGAGGTCTTCGCGGAGCTGTTCGAGGCGGACCCGGCTTCGATCAGCGCCACCGCCAACTTCTTCGACCTGGGCGGGACCTCCCTGGACATCCTGCGCCTGCGCGGCAAGGTGGCCCGGCGTCTGGGCGTCGAGGAGCTGCCGGTCATCACCGTCCTGACCTCCCCCACCGTCCGGGCGCTGGCCGCGCGGATCGACGCGAGCGGCGGCTCCGCGCCGCGGGAGTACGACCCGGTGGTGCCGATGCAGACCGGCGGGGACCGGACCCCGCTGTTCTGCGTCCACCCGGGGGTCGGCGAGGTCCTGGTCTTCGTCAACCTCGCCACGTACTTCGCGGGGGACCGGCCCTTCCACGCGCTGCGCGCCCGCGGCTTCAACGAGGGGGAGAAGCCCTTCGCCACCTTCGAGCAGATGGTGGACTCCTACGTGAGCGCCATCCGGGCCCGCCAGCCGCACGGCCCCTACGCCGTCGCGGGCTACTCGTACGGCGGCGCCGTCGCCTTCGAGATCGCGAAGGTGCTCCGCGACGCGGGCGAGCGCGTGGACTTCGTCGGCAGCTTCAACCTGCCGCCCCACATCAAGTACCGCATGGAGGAACTCGACTTCGTGGAGACCGCCGTCAATCTGGCCCTCTTCCTGGAGCTGATCGACAAGCGGCAGGCGCGGGAGCTGCCGGGGAGCCTGCGCGCACTGCCCCGCGAGGAGCAGGTCGACCGCCTGGTGGGCCTCGCCCCCGCCGCCCGGCTGGCTGAGCTGGACCTGGACCGGGCGAAGTTCGACGCCTGGGCGGAGGTGGCTGCGCGGCTCACCGAACTCGGCCGCGACTACGAGCCCAGCGGCACGGTCCCCGCCATGCACGTCTTCTACGCGACCCCGCTGCGCGGCACCAAGCAGGACTGGCTCGACCACGAGCTGCGGCGCTGGGACGAACACACGACCGGGCCGAACCGCTACGTCGAAGTCCCCGGCGAGCACTACACCTTGATGGGCCGCCGGCACGTGGCCGCCTTCCAGAGCGTCCTGCGCCGCGAGCTGGACCTGGCCCTCGGCGACGCCGACCGGATCAGCGCCGCCCGCGCCGCCGCGGCGCGCCCCACGACCCCGCAGGGAGCGAACGGATGAAGGGCATGGACGACATGAACGGCCTGAAGGGCAAGAAGATCCTGGTCACGGGCGGCACCGGTCAGGTCGCCCGGCCGGTGGCCGAGGCCCTGGCCGAGGACAACGAGGTGTGGTGCCTGGGCCGCTTCGGCGCCCCGGGCGTCGAGCGGGCGCTGAACGAGAAGTCCGTCACCACCTGGCATTGGGACATGGACGACCCCGACGGCGGCTCCCTGCGGGACCTCCCGCGGGACTTCACCCACGTGATCCACTCGGCGGTCCGCCGCGGCGAGGACGGCGATTTCAACGCCGCGGCCGAGGTCAACTCGGTCGCCACGGGCCGGCTGATGAACCATTGCCGGGAGGCGGAGGCGTTCTTGTACGTCTCCACGGGCGCCGTCTACGCCCGCCGCACCCTGGAGCACCGCTACACGGAGTCCGACCCGGTCGACGGCGTCGCCGACTGGCTGCCCGCCTACCCGGTGGGCAAGCTGGCGACGGAGGGCGCCGTACGGGCCTTCGCCCAGGTCCTGGGGCTGCCCACGACCATCGCGCGGCTCAACATCGCCTACGGGCCCGGCGGTTACGGCGGGGTCCCGATGCTGTACTTCGCGCGCATGCTCGCCGGCGAGCCCATCGCCGTACCGCTGCGGGGCCAGAACTGGTGCTCGCCGCTGCACACGGACGACCTCGTCCGGCAGGTGCCGCACCTGTGGCGGGCCGCCACCACCCCGGCGACCCTCGTCAACTGGGGCGGTGACGAAGCGGTCGGGATCACCGACTGCATCCGCCACATGGAGGAGCTGACGGGCGTGGAGGCGCGCCTGGTGCCCAGCGCCGTCACCCGCGAGACCTACCAGTTCGATCCCGCGCTGCGCCGCGCGCTGACCGGGCCCTGCTCGGTCCCCTGGCGCGACGGCATCCGCGACACCCTGCGCGCCCTGCACCCCGACCTCGTGCGCGAGCGGCCCGAGCACGCCCCGCACGCCGAACACACCGAGTACGCCGAACACGGATTGGGAAGAGCAGCATGACCATCACCACCTGCGGCCCCTGCCCCACGCAGTCGGAGAACCTCGCGCTCATCCGCCGCGCCTACGACGCCTTCCGCACCCGCGACGTGGCGGCGCTGCTGGAGGCCCTCGCGCCGGACGTGGAGTGGGTGCATCCCGACAGCATGTCCGACTACGACCTGGGCGGTACCAAGCACGGCCACGCGGGCGTCAAGGCGTTCCTGGCCCACGCGCCGACCGTGGTGGGCGGGATGCGGCTGGAGCCGCTGGAGTTCGTGGAGTCGGGCGACCGGGTCGTGGTGTTCGGCGTGCGGCACGTGACGTCGGTGAGCGGCCGGACCGAGCAGCTGAGCTTCGTCCACTCCTGGACCCTGCGCGACGGCCGGGCCGCCCGCATGGAGGACGTCTTCGACACGGCGGCCTTCAAGCGCCTGATCGAGCACTGAACGCACCGGAGCGGGCCCGCTGACGCGGGCCCGACCTACGGCATCGGCATCGGCATCAGATGACGTGAACCTGCTGGGCCTGCGGACCCTTCTGGCCCTGGCCGATCTCGAACTCGACCCGCTGGCCCTCCTCCAGGCTCTTGAACCCGCTGCCCCCGATCTCGGAGTAGTGCACGAAGACGTCGGGGCCTCCCCCGTCCTGCTCGATGAAGCCGAAGCCCTTCTCAGCGTTGAACCACTTGACCGCGCCCTGAGCCATGTCCCGATTCCCTCTTGTTCACGTCCGCGGACACCTCGCCGCGGTACGCGCCGATCCTCTCCCGTCCACCGGCGCGCGGAGCGCGGGTGACGCGCTTCTTGACTCGACCGGGTGAACGCGCACCCGAACGCAGTACACGCCCCGTCACGGGGTCACGGCCTGCGGAAACGTTGGTCGAAGGCCCGCCGGCCTGTTACCTTCGGGCGATTTGATCACTCGGGGTGGAAGGTGTCGAGGTGCGGAACCTCAAGTTCCGGTGCGTGGCCGGATGCGTGTCGCTCGCGTCGCTCGCGTCGTTGACGGCGTGCGGGAGTTCCGCCGAGGACCAGGGTTCGCAGTCCTCCGCCGAGGCGCGACCGCTGTCGGCCGCCGAGCTGCGCACCCGCCTCCTGCCCGCCACCCTGCCCTACGGCTGGACCTCCGTGGCGGATCCCGCCGCGGACGCCGCTACGGGGTCGTCCCCATCGCCGTCGCCGTCGCCCTGCACGGACCTGATCGACGGGCAGAGCGTCGTGGACGCGAGCACGGGGGCGTCGGCCGCCTCCGCCCGCGCCACCTTCAGCGGCGGACGCTCCGCCGGGGGCGGCGTCATCCCCGGCAGGGAGACGCTCTACTCCTTCGCCGACAACGGCGCGACCCGGGCCATGCTGGACCTGCGCGACCTGGTGAGCCGGTGCCGGAGCGTGGAACTGCCCCACGCGGCGGGGGAGCCCGCGGACAAGGCCGCCTTCGTCGTCGCCGAGGGGCCCCGGATCGGGGACGAGAGCCTGGTCGTCCAGGCCCGGGTGACGGGGGCGAAGGGCGACTCCCAACGCGGCGACGCGACCGTCGTGCGCGTGGGGAGTTCGCTCGTCGTCATCAGCAGCGTCCTGTCGCTGCCCCCGTCCGAGGGCGACACGGTGGCGGGGTTCATGCCCACCGCCGTGGCCCAGTTCACCGCGGAGCACCCGGAGCCGGTCGACGCGGTCTCGTGAACCGGGCCGCCGTGGCGGGCGCCGGGCACGTCGGGGCGCTTCAGTTGCTGTGGGCGCTGATGTCGCCGTACGTCGTGCTCGCGTGGATGTGCAGGCCGGCGGCCGCGCCCTCGCTGTTCAGCAGCGCGTTGCGGATCCGCCCGTAGCCGGTCTCCGCGTCCAGCGAGGCCGAGACCCCGCGCGCCGCGCCCACCGAGATCTCCCCGGCCTGCGTCCGCAGCGCGACCCGGCCGCCCACGGCTTCGGCGATCCGGATGTCGCCCTTCGCCGTGGTGATCTCCGCGGGACCGCCGAGCCGCCCCAGCGACACGTCGCCGGCCTGCAGCGTCAGCCGCGCACCCGCCGTCTCGTCCAGCTTGACCGAGGCCAGCGCCCCCTCGAAGACGACCTCGCCCAGCCGCCCCACGCCCCGCACCTGCGCGCTGGCCACCTTCGCCTCGACCCGCGAACCGGCGGGCAGTTGCACCGTCACCTCGACCGCGCCGGAGCTGCCCAGCATCCGGCTCTTCGCCGGCTCGGCCCCGATCCGCAGGACGCCCTCGGCGTAGTCGACCGTGATCCGCTCCGCGGCCTTCACGTCACGCCCGTTCGACCCGTCCGCGGGCAGCACCTCGACGGTCGTGTCCGCACGGTCCGCGGCGATGAACCGGATCCGACCCGCGGGAACCTCGACGACGGCGGCGACCGGGGCGGGGGTGATGAACTTCTGCATGATGTTTTCCTTCACTCACTCGTTGTTTCCGACATGGGAAAAGCTACGTTGCGTTCATAGATTCGGCAACACACTCGTTGCGCTAGATCTATATACCCCCAGCTCAAACCCCCCTTTTCATTGCAATGACCCGACCTTCAACGCAACACCCCCCCTTCCCCACGTTGCAATGAACCAAGAATGAACGCTATGCTGGCGGCGCCCAGGACGACTACGGAGGAGACCGCGATGCCGGGAGGCAGACTCACCCAGCAGGAACGCCAACAGATCGCGCTGGGGCTCGCCGACGGGCTCGCCTACGCGGAGATCGCCAGGCGTCTCGACCGCCCGACCTCGACCGTCACCCGCGAGGTCATGCGCAACGGCGGCCCCACCACCTACCGCGCCGACCTCGCCCACCGCGCCACCGAACGCCGTGCGCACCGGCGCGGACAGAGCGCGCCGCGCGACCCGAAGGCGACACCGCAGGCCCACGGCCGCGACACCGAGGCCGTGCGCGCGTACGAGGAGGTGTTCGCCACCGTCTTCATGCAGTCGGGCCTGCCCACGATGACGGCCCGGGTGCTGGCCGCCCTCTACACCACCGACATCGGCAGCCTCACCGCCGCCGAACTCGCCGCGCGCCTCCAGGTCAGCCCCGCGTCCATCTCCAAGGCGATCGCCTTCCTCGAAAGCCAGGGCCTGATCCGCCGGGAGCGCGACGAGCGCCGCCGCGAGCGCTACGTCGTCGACGACGACGTCCTCTACCAGTCCACGATGGCCAGCGCCCGCGCCACCGCCCACCTCGGCGAGATCGCCCGCCAGGGCGTGGGCGTCCTCGGCCCCGGCACCCCGGCCGCGGCCCGCCTGGAGAACATCGCCCGCTTCGTCGACTTCGTCTCCGAAAGCATCGCCCGCGCCGCGGACCAGGCCCGCGCGGTCCTCCACTCGAAACCGGAAACCCCCCCGACCCCCACCCCGTAGCCGGCGTCGCCCGGGCTCCTTCTTTTCGTTCTGACACGTTGTCGAACAACCCGCTCCCACCAGCGCGGACAGGGGAGTTCTTGTCAGGAGGGCGCTTTCGGGAGTTCCCCTCGGCGACGCTCCCCTGGCACAGTCCCCGCATGCGCATCTCGACCACGGCCTCCGTCGCCCTCATCGGAAGCTTCCGGCAGCACTACCCCGAAGTCCGCGCGGCCGCCCGGATCTTCACGGACTCCGGGCTGACCGTGACGAGCCCGCCGATCTGCCGGATCGTCAGCCAGGGACCCGAGTTCGTGCGGTTCGAGTCCGACCCGCCACGGGCCTCGGACCACGACCTCCAGGCCGCGACCCTGGCGAAGATCTTCACCGCGGACCTGGTGTACGTCGTGAACCCCGGCGGATACGTCGGTCGCACCACCGCGTACGAGTTGGGGCGCGTCCACGAGCGCGGCATGGCCGTCTACTACGCCGAGCCGCCGAAGGACCTGCCGATCGCCGTCCCGGAGGGGACGGTCGTCGACGCGCGCCGATTGGTGGAGATCATCGGCGGGGGCGGCCCCGGGCCCGCTCCGGTGCGGCGGCCGCGGGTCTCGGCGCAGCCGACGGCCGACCTCGTGATCTTCACGATCCGCTCGGAACAGTTACGGGCGCTGCTCGTGCGCCGCGGCACCAAGCCGTACCGCGGGATGCTGGCCCTGCCCGGCGGGTTCGTCCGGGCGGGAGAGTCCCTGGAGGACACGGCCAGGCGCGAGCTCCAGGAGGAGACGGGGCTGAGCAGCTCCGGGATCCGGCTGGAGCAGCTGCACACGTACTCGCGCCCGGACCGCGACCCCCGGGGTCGGGTCATCTCGACCGCCTTCCTCGCGGTCACGCCGGACCCGCCGGAGGTGACCGGTGCGAGCGACGCCAGCGAGGCCGACTGGGTCGAGGTCGAGGAATCCTTGTGGGGCCCCCACAGCAGCCTCGCCTTCGACCACGGCGAGATCCTCCGGTACGGACTCGAACGCGCCCGGACCCGGCTGGAGCACACCACCGTCGCGACCGCCTTCTGCGACGACCTCTTCACCATCACCGATCTGCGCAAGGTCTACGAGGCCGTGTGGGGCTACGAGCTGAACCCGGGGAACTTCCACCGCAAGGTGGTGGAGGAGACCGCGGGTTTCGTCGTCAAGACCAACAAGGTGCGCCGGTCGGGGCTGGGGAAGCCGCCCGTCCTGTTCCGCCGGGGCACGGCGGACCTGCTGTACCCGCCGATGATGCGCGGCCGCCGCGCCACCCTCGTAGGGCCGTGACCACGAAGGACGCCACCATGCTGCCCGTACCCCCTGACAACCCGTCCTCCTGGACCTGGGGGGCGTTGATCGCCCTCGTCGCCCTGGTCGTGAGCACCTGGCTCGTCATCGACAACCGCCGCCGCGACCGGGCCGTGCGGTGGCACCAGCCCGACTACGACGCGTCGAGCGGTGCGCTCCTCGTGGTGAACCGGCTGTCGCTCACGACGGCCGTGGAGGGCGTCACGCCCGAGCTGCGCGAGCTGGTCGACGTGGTCAGCAGGCTCAGGATCGCCCAACAGCACTCCCCGGACCTGCCGTTCGCCGTGATCGTCGCCGAGTTGGAGGCCTACCGGGTACACGCGCTGCCGCAGCGGCACGCCGACCGGCTGGCCGCGGACGGGCGGCTGCTCGACGACTACCTCGCGCTCGCCCGCGCCCAGGGCGTCCGACTCGAAGCGGCGCGCGCCGGCATCGCCCACGTCCAGCGCACGATCGAAAGGCGAACGCGCCATTAGGGACATCGCCATTAGGGACATTACGTCCCGATAATCCTTGGCGGGGAGGGCGGGACGGCGCCTAGGCTCCGCAGAATGACATCTCTCTTGTTCGCGGTGAGTTTCGATGCGGGCCACCCGCCGCGCGTGGCCCGGTTCTGGTCCGGGGTCCTGGGGTGGGAGGTGGGCGAGGACGCGGGGGACGGCGTCGCGCTGGTGCCCTCGGACGACACCGGCTTCCGGCTCCACTTCGTGGCGAGCCAGGAGCCGAAGATCGAGCAGAACCGGATGCACTTCGACCTGACGAGCGCTTCCGCCGAGGAGCAGCAGCGGACGGTGGACGCGGCGCTGGGCCACGGCGGCCGGCACATCGACGTCGGCCAGCTCCCGGAGGAGGGGCACGTGGTGCTCGCCGACCCCGAGGGCAACGAGTTCTGCGTGCTGGCGCCGGGCAACGACTTCCTCGCCGACTGCGGCTTCCTCGGGGCGCTGGCCTGCGACGGCTCGCAGGAGGTCGGGTACTTCTGGAGCAAGGCGCTGGGGTGGCCGCTGGTCTGGGACCAGGACGAGGAGACCGCGATCCGCTCGCCGCACGGCGGCCCGAAGATCACCTGGGGCGGCCCCCCGGTGGCGCCGGAGGCGGGTCGGATCCGGGTCCGCTTCGAGCTGGCCGTACCGGCGGGCGAAGACCTGCCGGGCGAGGTAGCCCGACTCCTCTCCCTCGGCGCGACCCGGATCGGCCCCACCACGACCGGCGACGAGGCCGACCCCGTCCTCCTGGCCGACCCCGACGGCAACGAGTTCTCCGTACGGGCGTCGCGGTAGCCCGGACCCCCAGGGGCCCGGGGCCCACCCGGGCGCGCCGGTTCTGGCGTCCCGCCGATGGCCCGCGCACTATCGTGGACGGCGCCGACGGAAGAGGAAGCGACCATGACCACCGCCCCCGGGGCCTCGCGAGGCGTCCCGCCGATGCCCGAGCGCAGCATCCCCGCGCTCCGCGCCGCGATCGCCGCGCACGCCCCCGAGCTGCTGGCCGACTTCGAAGCCAACTGGCGGGTCAGGATCGCGGACACCTACGACATCGGCGCGGCGCCCGCGTTCCTGGCCCGCTGGTGGGGGGCGTACGCCCTGGCCCGGGACCCCGAACTCGACCACCATGTCCGGGACCTCGAACAGCGGGCGGCCGAGTGCGCCGACCCGGACAAGGCCAGAGACCTCCTCGAAGAGGCCTCCCGGATCCACCACGCTGTGGCTTCTCTCGGACCCGGCGAGTGAGCGCGGACTTCACCGGACCGCCCTGGGCAACGGACTGGACGAAGCTGGCCGCCGAGTACCGCGATGCGCTCCCCGAACGGGTCCGGGAGCTGATCGTCGACGCGGTGACCGGGCTGAAAACCTCTCGTCATCCCTACCGCGACGACCACCTCGATACGGCCGAGGTCAGCATCGAGCCCGTGCGCTCCACCGACCCCCGCGGAGCGCACGTCCTCTACTTCGACCGGGGACACGGGTGGTTGCGCTACACCTTCGTCCACCGGACGGCAGATCCGCAGATCGTCGTCGAGCAGCTCTTCTGGCAGTGACGTCACGCGGGGGCGGGCGTCTCCTGGGGAGGGGCGAAGCCGGGGAGCCAGCGCAGGGCTTCGGCGCGGAAGGGCAGTTCGCACTCCAGCTGGCACAGGACGGCCGTCGCCGCGCCGACGACGCGGTTCACCAGGACGTACGACGGCGGCAGGTTGAAGCGGCGCAGGAGGCTGCCCGGGCCGCGGTCCACGGCCTGGACGACCTCTTCGCGCAGCCACTGGCGGGTGAAGCGGTAGGTGTCCTCCCGGGTCGGGGTCGCGAGGGGCAGCAGGAACGAGGCGAGCGCGGTGTCGTCGGGCTCGGATCCCGGGCGCATGAACCCCTCCTCGACGAGGAGTGCGTGGGCGGCGCCCCAGTCGCCGAGCTGCGCGAGCCGGTTCAGGGTGCCGAGGGCGGCCGGGAAGCCGTCCGGCAGGTGTTTGACCGCCCCGAAGTCGATGACGCCGAGGCGACCGTCCGCGAGCATCCGGAAGTTCCCCGGGTGGGGGTCGGCGTGCAGGTACCCGGCGCGTTCGGGGCCGGAGAAGAGGAAGCGGGCGTACCGCAGCCCGGCCGCGTCGCGCTCCTGCTGCGTTCCGTCGCTGATGACGGCCGACAGCGGGGTGCCGTCCATCCACGCCGTGACCAGGACCCGCTCGCTGAAGTCGATCACCTCGGGGACGAGGACCTCCGCGTCGTCGCGGAAGGCCTCGGCGAAGGCCCGCTGGGCGGCCGCCTCCAGGCGGTAGTCCAGCTCCTCGGTGACCCGTTCGCGCAGTTCGTCGAGCATCGGCTCGACGTCGAGGCCGGGCGCGACGAGGGAGAACAGCTTCATCAGGCGGCCCAGCTGGCGGTAGTCCCCCAGCAGGGCCTCCCCCGCGCCCGGGTACTGGACCTTCACCGCGACCGGGCGGCCGTCCTTCCACACCGCGCGGTGCACCTGGCCGATGGAGGCGGCGGCGGCCGGTTCGTCGTCGAAGGAGGTGAAGCGCTCGCGCCAGTCGGCGCCCAGTTCGGCGGCGAGCACGGCGTGGATCCGCGGGGCGGGCAGGGCGGGCGCGGCTTCCTGGAGGACCGTGAGGGCGGCCCGGTAGGGGCCGATGACCTCCGGGGGCAGGGCCGCCTCGAACACGGAGAGCATCTGGCCGAACTTCATCGCCCCGCCCTTGAGTTCGCCCAGGACGCGGAAGAGCTGCTCGCCGGTGCGGCGCTGGAGTTCGCCGGTGAGCCGCTCGACCGGCTGGCCGAGCAGCCGCTTGCCCATGCGCAGGGCGCTGCGGCCGGCGAAGCCGAGGGGGAGGGAGGCCAGCCGGGCGTTGCGGGTGAGCGGGGAGCGCGGGATGTCCCGCGCGGGGCGGCGCGCGGGGCCGGCGGCAGGGCCCGCGCCAGGACCGGAGGAGGGCGCGGCGGCGGGGTCGGGGGTGCTCATCGCAGGCTCCCGGCGGGGATGCGGGGCGCGGCGGCGCGGGTGAGCCCGGCGACGGCGTTCGCGATCAGGGTGTGACCGGCCCGGCCGTCCGTGGTCATGATCGATTCTGGGTGGAACTGGACGGCCGCGAGGGGCAGTTCGCGGTGCTCGATGCCCATCACGATCCCCTCGGCGGTGCGGGCGGTCACGTCGAAGACCTCGGGCAGCGTGCCCGCCTCGGCGTACAGGGAGTGGTAGCGGCCCGCGGGGAAGCTGGCGGGCAGGTTCTTGAACAGCGTGCCGCCGCCGTCGAGCACCTCCACGGGCGAGGGCTTGCCGTGGACCGGTCGCGGCAGCACGCCGAGGGTGCCGCCGAAGTGCTCCACCAGGCCCTGGAGGCCGAGGCAGACCCCGAAGACGGGCAGCTGCCGGGCCAGGGCCTCCTCGATCAGGGCGGACATCGCGAAGTCGGCGGGGCGGCCGGGGCCGGGCGAGAGCACCAGCAGGTCGGGGGCGAGCGCGTCGAGCAGCGCCGGCGGGAAGCCCGCCCGGTAGGTGATGACCTCGGCGCCGGTCTGGCGGACGTAGTCGGCCAGGGTGTGCACGAAGGAGTCCTGGTGGTCGACGAGCAGCACGCGCGGGGGCCGCCCACCGCCCACCGCACCGGGGACGGGCACGGGCACGGCGCTCGTCCCGGATCCGGCACCGGTCGGTGTGCGGGGCGCGGGGTTCTCCACCGCGTCGATGAGGGCGAAGGCCTTCAGGATCGTCTCGCTCTCCTCCGCCTCCGGGTCGGAGTCGAAGAGCAGGGTGGCGCCCGCCCGTACGGTGGCCACCCCGTCGCGGATCTGGATGGTGCGCAGGGTCAGGGCCGTGTCCAGGCCGCCGTCGAAACCGATGCGGCCGACGGCGCCCCCGTACCAGCGGCGCGGGCTGCGCTCGTGCTCCTCGATGAAGGCGACGGCGGCGCGCTTGGGCGCCCCGGTGACGGTGACGGCCCACATGTGGGTGAGGAACGCGTCGAGCGCGTCCCGGTCGCCGCGCAGCCGTCCGCGCACGTGGTCGACGGTGTGGATGAGGGTGGAGTAGAGCTCGATCTGGCGGCGGGCGAGCACCTCCACGCTGCCCGGCTCGCACACGCGGGCCTTGTCGTTGCGGTCCACGTCGGTGCACATGGTGAGCTCGGACTCCTCCTTGCGGGAGTCGAGCAGGGTGCGGATCCGCTCGGCGTCCTCCAGGGGGCCGGCGCCGCGCGCGATGGTGCCGCTGATCGGGCAGGACTCCACCGTACGGGCGTCCGGGTCGACCCGGACGAACATCTCGGGCGAGGCCCCGACCAGGTGCTCCCCCGCGGCGAGGTTCATCAGCAGGCCGTAGGGGGCGGGGTTGCGGGCGCGGAGCCGGCGGAACACCTCGGAGGGGGCGTCGGCACTGGGCCGGTGGAAGCTCTGGCCGGGCACGGCCTCGAACATCTCCCCGTCGCGGAAGCGCTGTTGGGCCTCGCGGACCAGCTGCGCGTACTCACCGGGCGCGTGGTCGCGGTAGGCGGCGGGCTCGGCCGGGGGACCGTAGGGGGCGGCGGGCGTGGCGCGGTCGAGACCGACGGTGGAGCGACCCGCGTACGCGAACTCGTAGGTGTGCCGGGTCGCGGCGCCGCGCGTGCGGTCGATCTCCACGATGGTGTCCGGCAGGTGCAGGACGACCGTGCGGTCCCGCGGGTCCCGCTCCTGGTGGAGCGGTACGGGGTCGAAGCCGAGGACCAGGTCGTAGCCGAAGGCCCCGTACAGGCCCCACACCCGGTCCTGCGGGCTGGCGAGGGCGGCGACGGCGGCCCGCAGGACGGTGAGGACGCAGCGGCGGCGGGTCCGGTCCTCCTCCCGGCCGACGGGACCGGACTCCGCGCCGACGGCGACCGCGAAGCCGCCGTCCGCGCTGTACGTCCCGTCCGCCGCGTCGTGGAGCGCGCCGTGCGGGCGCAGGGCGTCGGCCAGGGCGGGCAGCAGGACCCGCCCGCGGGCGTTGAGGGCCCGTACGTGGAGCCGGTCACCGACGGCGGTCAGCTCCACCGGCGGGTCGACGTGGCCCAGGTCGTAGGGCCGGTAGCGGCCGGGCTGCTCGGAGCGGCCCGACATGAGCAGGCCGCGCCGCGTATCGAGGGCTTCCTCCAGGCGGGCCAGTTCCGCCTCGGCCCCGGCCGGGTCCAGGGGTTCGGAGAGCCGCGTGACCCGCACTCCGGCGGGGGTGGTCCAGCGCAGGGTGGTGGGGGTCTCCGTGCTTGCCGTGCTTGCCGTCATCGTGTCGTCGTCCTTCTGCGTGGTCGGGGGGCGGTCAGCGCGGGCGTCGGGTGCGCGCGTGGCGGGCCAGGACCCGGTCCACGAGGGCCGCCGCCGCCCCGGTGTAGTGCGCGGGTTCGCACAGCGCGCGCAGCGCGGGGGCGCCGTGGCGGCCGGCGAGCTCCGGCGCCGCGGCGAGTACGTCGGCCAGGTGGCGGCCGCTCTCGGCGGCGCGCGCCGAGGCCGCCGAGACCAGGCTCCGCGCCCCGGCGCGCCCCAGCTCCGGCGAGAGCAGGGCGGCGAGCCTCTCGGAGACCACCAGGCCGCCGGTGAGTTCCAGGTTCGCCCGCATCCGCGCGGGGTGGACGACCAGTCCCGCGGCCAGTTCGGCGGCGGTGGCGGCGGCGCCGCCGGTCAGCCGCAGGGCCGTGCGCAGCGTCTCCCACTCGGCGTGCCAGGCTCCGGCGGGCCGTTCGTCGTCGGTGACGGCGGCCTGGGCGAGGGTGGCCACCAGCCCGGGCAGTTGGTAGGCGGCGGACCGGATCAGCGCGGCCAGGGCCGGGTTGCGCTTGTGCGGCATGGCGGAGGAGGCGCCGCGTCCCTCGCCGGCCGCCTCGGTGACCTCGGCGGTCTCCGTGCGCGAGAGCAGCTGGACGTCGGCCGCGAGCGTGCCGAGCCCGCTGGCGGTCAGGGACAGTGCGGCGGCCAGGTCGGCGAGCGGGGTGCGCACCGTGTGCCAGGGCACCAGCGGTTCGGCGAGGCCGAGTTCGGCGGCGACGGCCGCGGTCAGCCGCGGCGCGTAGTCCTGCGGCTCCGGCGCCGCGGGGAAGCCCCCGCCCTCGCCGTCGCCCTCGCTGCCGAGGCGCGCGTATTCCAGGTAGCCGGCCATGGTCCCCGCCGCGCCGCCCAGTTGGACGGGCAGGCCCTCCTCCCGGACCCGCCGCAGCCGTTCCTCGGCGTCCAGTACGGCCTGGAGCCAGCCGGCCGCCTTGAGCCCGAAGGTGGTGGGCACCGCGTGCTGGCCCAGGGTGCGCGCGGCCATCGGGGTGTCCCGGTGCGCGCGGGCGAGGACCGCCAGCGCGGCGGCCGTACGGTCCAGGTCCGCCAGGATCAGGTCCGTGGTGCGGGCCGCGACCAGCATCAGCGCGGTGTCGAGGACGTCCTGGCTGGTGGATCCCTGGTGCACGTACTGCGCCGCCCCGGGGTCCTGGCGGGCCACCGCTTCGGTGAGCATCCGCACCAGCGCCACCACCGGGTTGGCGCTCGCCCGGGCGCGCACCGCGACCTCGCGCAGGTCGTAGAGCTCCGCGCGCGCCGCGGCCGTGACGGCCCCGGCGGCGCGGGCGGGCACCACGCCGAACCGGGCCTGGGCCCGGGCCAGCCCGGCCTCCGCGTCGAGCATCGCCTGGAGGACGGCGGTGTCGCCCGTCGCGACCTCGGCGGCGGTGCCCGCCCGGACGGGCGACAGCAGGCCGCTGTCCGCCACCGGTTCCGCCACCGGCCGGGGCGCGCTCACGGGCGCTCCCGCGGAACGGCTCCGGCGGATACGGATACGGGCACGGGTACCGCTGCCGGCACGGCGAGGTCGAGCAGGGCGAGCGCGATCGCGTCGGAGTCCCCGAGGGTCACGGAGTTCACGCCGGGCCGGATGCCCGCCGCCGTGACCCAGTGCACGGCCTCGGTCGGCACCCCGTAGGCGAAGCGCCGCGGGTGCGCCCGGCCCGCGGCGTCGACCAGCCGGTAGGGGCGGGCGGTGACCGCCACGCCACCGGTCCGGTGGGAGCCGTGGTCGAGGTCGCGGATCTCGTGGGGGCGGCAGGCCCCGGTGGCGGCCAGGTGCCGCAGCAGCGGGTCGGCGGTGCGGCGCAGGTCGGGTTCGGGCAGCCGGGCCTCGATGAGGGTGGTGACCTCGGTGCGCGAGCCGGGGACCTCGGCCGAGGCGACGACGAACGCCCCGGCCCGCTCGTCGGCTTCCACCCGCATGCCCGGTCCGAGGACCGTGAGCACCCCGGCCTCGACGAGGGCGATCATCTCCTCGATGCGGCGCGGCGGCGGACCGATGGACAGGAAGGCGTTGAGCGGGGTGTACCAGCCGTCCAGGTCCTCGCGGTGGGAGCGGCCCGTGAGCCCGCCGTGGTCCACGACCAGCCGGATCTCGTTGCGCAGGTCGCGCAGGACGTCCAGCGCCGCCTTCAGCGGGCCGTCGACGTTCCCCTCCTCGGAGGCGGCGAGGTCCCGGCGCAGGACCTCCAGCAGCCGCGCCCGGAAGTCGTCGGCGCCGCGGAAGGGCAGGTCCCCGTAGGGGCGGGCGATCCGCTCCCAGTCCCAGCGCTCCCCGGGACCGATGCCGAAGCGGGCGAACACCTCGCTCTCCTCGGCGGATCCCCAGGGCGTCGCCAGGGTGCTCTCCTCGAACCGGCGGGCGTGCTCGGGGTCCACCCGGCGGGCCAACAGCGCCGTGTGGAAGACGGTCTCGACCTCCTTGGCGATCAGCGGCCACAGGTCGCGGACGAAGTCGAGGCCCTCGACGTCGGCGACGGCGCGCAGCTGCGCCAGCCGGTCCGGGGTCAGCAGCCGGGAGTGGTGGCGCCCGTGCGCGCCCTTCTGGTTGCGCCCGCGCGAGTGGTACGGAACTCCGCGCCGGGAGGCGGCGTACAGGCGGGGTTCACGGCCCGAGGGGCGGTAGACCAGGGTCCCGTCCTGGCGCTCGAAGGTGCCGCCGCGGCCGAGGGTGAACAGGGCCATGTGGTCGAAGAAGTTGAGCCCGAGGCCGCGCAGGGCGACGGCCTCGCCCGGGGCGACGGCGGACAGCTCGGTGTCGGCGGGGTTGGCCGGCGGGACGTGGCGCAGGCCGTGCGTACGGGCGAACTCCGCGAGCCGCCGCTCGTCGGCGTCGGGGAGCAGGGGCAGGTGGCCCTGGGCCATGACCACGGCGTCGAGGTCGGCGATGCGGGTGCCGTTGGCGAGGGTGACGCACTGGCGTCCGTCCGCCTGGTCGTGCAGGCGGACCGCGCGCAGGGGGTGGACGTGGACGGTGAGCCGCGGGGGTGCGGTGCGCACCACGCGGCGGAACACCCACTCCAGGTAGTGCCCGTAGAAGGCGCGCGTCGGGTACGAGTCCGGGGTGAGGTCCCTGGCTTCGGCCAGCACCTGGTCGTCGTAGGCGGTTCCGTCGTGGGCGGTGGCGTCGTGGGCGGCGTCGTGGGCGGTCGCGTCGACGAGGCCGCGGGCCCAGGCGTAGAGGCTGGGCCCCGGGGCGGGGGCGCCGGCCATCTCGACGCTCGGGTCGGTGAACAGGGTGACCTGGGAGGCGACCGTGTTCATCAGCAGGTGGTGGGACTGCCGGGTGCGCCAGACGCTGCCCGCGCCCGGCCGGGCCGGGTCCACGAGGTGCACGGTGACGGTGGTCCCGGCGGCCCGCTCGCGCGCGTCGGCGCAGAGCCGCTCCACCACCGAGAGCCCACGGGGACCGGCGCCTATGACGCAGACCTCCAGCTGTCTGTCACTCACGTACGTTCTCCGTTCCGGCGGGCGGTTGGGGGTGCGGGCTGGTGCTTCTGTGTGTGTGTGGGGGGCGGAGGGGTCCTCAGACGCCGAGGTCGCGGCCGATGAGTTCCTTCATGACCTCGTTGGTGCCGCCGTAGATCGCGTGCACCCTGTTGTCGACGAAGGCCCTGGCCACCGGGGTCTCGCGCATGAAGCCGTAGCCGCCGTGCAGTTGCACGCAGCGGTCCAGCACGCGGCGCTGGACGTCGGTGGCCCACCACTTGGCCTTCGCGGCGGCGACGGCGTCGAGCCGGCCCGCGTTGTGCTCGGCGACGGCCCGGTCCACGTAGGTGCGCGCCACGTCCAACTCGGTCGCCATTTCCGCGAGTTCGAAGCGGACGTGCTGGAAGGAACCGATGGCCTGACCGAACTGGCTGCGGGACTTGCAGTGCGCGAGCGTCTGCGCGAAGGCGGTCTCGGCGGCGGCCACGGCGTAGGCGGCGATGCCGAGGCGTTCCTGGGGAAGGTTGTTCGCCAGATGGAGGAAGGCGCGTCCGGCCCGTCCCAGCAGGTTCGCGACCGGCACCCGCACCTCGTCGAAGAACAGCTCGGCCGTGTCCTGTGCGGCCATGCCGATCTTCTCCAGCTTGCGGCCGCGCTCGAAGCCGGGCATGCCGCGCTCGACGACCAGCAGGCTCAGTCCCCGCGAGCCGCTGCCGGGCTCGGTGCGGGCCACCACGATGACCAGATCCGCGTGGATGCCGTTGGTGATGAAGGTCTTCGCGCCGCTCAGCACGTAGTGGTCGCCGTCGCGGCGGGCGCTGGTGCGGATGGCCCGCAGGTCGCTGCCGGCCTCGGGTTCGGTCATGGCGATGGCCGTGATCAGCTCGCCCGAGCAGAAACCGGGCAGCCAGCGGCGCTTCTGTTCCTCGGTGGCGAGGTCCAACAGGTAGGGGGCGACGACGTCGTTGTGGAGGGCGAAGCCGACGCCGGTGGCGCCGACCCGCATGATCTCCTCGCTGATGATCGCCTGGTAGCGGAAGTCGCGCACGCCCCCGCCGCCGTACTCCTCGGGCACGTCGATGCCGAGGAGGCCGAGCTCGCCGGCGGCGCGCCACACCTTCCGGTCGACCAGCCCGTCCCGCTCCCAGTCGGCGTGGAAGGGCGCGATGTCCCGGTCCACGAACTCGCGCACCATGTCCCGGAAGTCGAGGTGTTCCTGGTCCAGTTCGCTCTCACGCACGGTGGCTCCCGGCCCGGTGGATGATCTGCTCGACCGTCCCGGTACAGGCGGGCCGCCCGTCCTGGAGGAAACGGACCTCGGCGACCGCGCGCCGGGTCGAGCAGCTGGTCAGTACGGCTTCCACGGACACCGGACCCGGCAGCAGCGGCGCGTGGTAGGCGACGGACAGGCCGGCGGTCAGGAAGCCCGACCCGTCGGGGATCGCCGACAGCATCACCAGGCCCGCGAAGTGGTCGACGAGGCAGGCGATCCAGCCGCCGAAGACGACCCCGGGGGTCAGCGTCAGCCGCGTGTCGAACTCCGTCTCGCAGGTGACCAGGCCGGGCAGCCAGGAGGTGGCCGGCGGCAGGGCGAGGGTGTGCGCGGCGGGCGGGTCGGGCACGGTCCCGTCGGCCAGCCCGGTCAGGGTCCGCCGCCCGCTGGTGTCGGCGTCGGGGGCGGCGAGGCCGCGCAGGCGACCGGGCCGGGCGGGGGGCAGGGTGACTTCGAGCATGTCGGTCTCTCCGCTGGTCCAGGGGCGGGACGGGGCGTGGTCCCGCACGGGGCGGGACGGGGCGGGGCCGGGCGGAGCCCGGTCAGGAGGCGGCGGGTGCGCCGTCCGCGACGGGTACGCCGTCCGCGGTGAGGGAGCCGAGGTCGACGACGGAGGCGATGTCGCGGCGGCGGAAGTCCATCTCGCGCCGCGTCAGCTCGTCCACGGCCGCCTTGTCGTCCAGCTCGCGCAGCGCGGCCTCGTCCACGGTGTGGAAGCCGAGGACGCCCATCTTCCGGAGCGCCTCCTGCACCCGCGGGCCGAACATGCCGATCTCCTTGAGGCCCGGCACGATCCGCATGAAGACCAGGCGGCGGAACTCCCGCTTGGCGGGCGAGCGGCGCGAGGCCTTGATGGCCTCCTCGCCGTAGCCGAGGGTGTTCCAGATGTCGTCGTCGACGTACCGGTCGCGCAGCGCCCAGCAGCCTTCGACGACGAAGTCCTCGCGCTCCTTCAGCTCCGTCTCGCTGAGCTGCGGGTAGTACTCGCGCAGCAGCAGCCGGCCGAAGGCGACGTGGCGGGCCTCGTCGCGGGCGACGTAGGCGCTGAACGCGCGGGCCAGCGGGTCCTTGAGGCGCTCGCGGTGCACGCCGAAGGTGGCCAGGCCCATGTTCTCCACCAGGATGTGCGCCGCGAGCACGCCGAAGTCCCAGCGCGGTTCGCGCATCGCGTGCTCGAACATCGCGGCGATGGACGGGGAGAGCCCGTACCGCAGGCCGATCTTGGTGTGCAGGAAGCGGTTGAAGCCCTCGACGTGCCGGGCCTCGTCCATCAGCTGGGTGGCCGCGTACAGCTTGGAGTCCAGGTCGTTGACCGTGAGCAGGATCTTGCCCACCGCGATCAGGGCGGCCTGCTCGGAGTGCAGGAACTGCGAGTACAGCCAGCCGCTGCTGTGCTTGCGCACGATTCTCCGCTCGCTCTCGGGCATGCGGTCCCACAGCGCGGACCCCGAGATGGAGATGAAGTCGTCCGGGAGGCCGAGCGGGTCGTCGGGGTCCACCTCGTGGTCCCAGTCGAGGCGTTCGTCCATGTCCCACTGGCGCTGCTTGCCCTGCTGGTAGAGCCGGACCATCTTGTCGTTGCGCCGGTCGTAGTCCCATTGGATGACGGCGTCGCCCTGCACCGGGACGGCCCATTCGCCGGCGAGCGCGGTGAGGATCTCCGGGCGCGTGTAGTCGGTGGTGGTCACGGGGTGTTCTCGCTTTCGATGACGAGCCGGTGGGCCAGCTCCCGCAGCCGGGGCCGCAGTGCCTTTCCGGCGGGGTTGCGCGGGACGGTCTCCAGCGGCAGGAAGTGGCTGGGCCGCTTGTAGGCGGCCAGTCCCTCGACGCACAGCCCCAGCAGTTCGGCGGGGTCGAAGGACTCGGGGGTCCGGGGCTGGACGAACGCGACGGGGATCTGGCCCCACACCGGGGAGTGCACCGGTACGACGACCACGTCGGCGACGTTCGGCGACTGCCGCAGGACGTGTTCGATCTCGGCCGGGTAGACGTTCTGGCCGCCGCGCAGGATCAGGTCGTTGCGGCGGTCGACGATCCAGACCAGGCCGTCCGCGTCCACGCACCCCATGTCGTGGGTGTTCAGCCAACCGTCGCGCAGTACCTCGGCCGTGGCCTCCGGGCGCTTCCAGTAGCCCTGCATCAGGCCCGCTCCGCTCACCTGGACCTCGCCGAGGTCGCCCGGTGCGGCGTCCCGGCCGTCGGCGTCGGTGATCCGCAGTGCGGTGCCGAGCATGGGGCGTCCGACGCAGACCGCGCCGGGGAGCGGGGGCGGGCCGACCTCGGTGTGCGGGGCGAGCGAGACGACCGGTCCGCCGCCCTCCGTGATGCCGAAGACGGTCTGGAGCTCGACGCCGAGCCGCTCGCGCGCCTCGGCGGCGAGCTCGGCGGGCATCGGGGCCGCACCGTGCAGGAGCAGCCGCAGCGCGCCGAGGTCGGTGGTGGGCAGGGCCCGCGCGTCGAGGGTGAGGCGGACCATGGACGGTACGAGGAAGGCGTGTTCGACCTGCCAGCGCTCCAGGGCGGCCAGGCAGCCCTGCGGGGTGAACCGGTCCAGGACGCAGACCGTACCGCCCGCCGCGAGGTGGTCGAGGGCGATCACCACGCTGCCGTGGAAGAGCGGGCCGGCGCCCAGGAAGACGCTGCCGGGCCGCGGGCCCACGTCGGCCAGCCAGGACAGCGCGTTCAGTTGGAGGGAGCGTTGGTCGACGACGACGCCCTTGGCGGTGCCGGTCGTGGCGGAGGTGTGCAGGATCATCACCGGGTCGGCGAGGCCGGCGCCCTCGTGCGGTGTCGGCCGCGGCCCGGCGTCCGGGAGGCCGGCGACGCCTGTGATGTCCGTCAGCGGCAGCGCGGGGTACAGGGCGGCGAGCCGGGCGAGGCCCTCGGTGTCGGCGACCGCGGCGGCCGGTTCCACGGAGGCGACGATCGCGTCGACCTCGCGGTCGGTGAGGGCCGGGTTGACGGGTACGGCGACCAGCGCGGCGGACGCGCAGGCCAGGTAGGTCTCGATGACCTCGACCCGGTTGCCGCTGAGGACCAGGACGCGGCCGCCGCGCGGGACCTCCCGGCGCAGCCGTGCGGCCAGCGCCTCCACGTCGCGGTGCAGGCGCCGCCAGCTGACGTCGCGGGCGGCGTCGCGCAGGGCGAGGGCGTCGGGGGTGCGGTCCAGTCCGCGGCGCACCACGTGGTTGAGCCACATCTCAGGCCGCCCCGTTCCCCACCAGGCGCGCGACGGCGTGGATGGAGGTCAGTTCCAGCAGTTCCTCGTCCTGCAGCGGCCGGCCGAGGTGGTCCTCGATGTTCAGGGCGAGCCGGATGAGTTCGCCGGAGTTGACCCCCGCGCCGGCGAGCGGGGCCCCGTCGGCGATCCGGTCGAGCAGGGCCGGGTGGTCCAGGCTCTGCCGTACGAGGGTGCGTGCCAGACTCATGCGGTCCTCCGGGGGCGGGCGCTGACGCCGACCATCGCCCAGTAGGGGGCGGGTTCGCCGTCGAAGTAGACGAGGGGTTCGGCGCTGTCCGTGCGGCACGGCAGCAGTCGGTTGAAGCGGCTGCCGAAGCAGGCGGCGGCGAACTCCGGGGACTCGGCGACCCCGCGCTCGTCGCCGACGGTGGCGACGAAGGCGAAGACCGGGTCGAGGGACGTGTGCACCCCGTCCTCGACGACGTCGCACCAGGCGTGGTCGCTGCCGAAGAGGCCGAGGAGGTAGCCGCGCCGGGCGGTGGCTTCCAGGCCGGCCGCGCGCAGCCGGTCGGCCAGCAGGCGGGAGGCGACCACGCAGTCGGCGATGCCCATCTCCCAGGCCCGGTGGTGGTCGGCGCGCAGCGCCTCCGGCACCGTCTGGTAGGTGACCCGGCGGGAGGCGAGGCCCTCGACGACCTCGTTCCACGCCGCGTGGATGCGCGGGTCGCGCACGCTCTGGTCGGCGCCGGTCAGGCGGACGGTGGCCGTGTAGCCGCCGACGCGCAGGGGGTCCTCGAAGGGGTGCTCGGAGAGGAGTTCCACCCCGGGCGCCGACAGGTCGGGCACCCGTACGCTCACCTCGGGCAGCCGGCCGGCGGGGGTCGGCGCGCCGGCGTCCTCGCCGCCCGCGGTACGGGCGGGGTGGACGCCGATCTCCCACTCCCGGGGCGCGTACCAGCTGTCGCGGGAGGAGGCGGCGAACCGCATGAGGAAGCGCAGTCCCAGCTCCGGCACGGTCTGTCCGGTCCCGCAGAACATGCCGACGTTCATCAGGTCGTCGTAGTCGAACAGCGGGCCGCGCGCGGAGTCCGTGACGTGCGGCAGTCCCTCGGCGGCCAGTCGGGCCACCTGCTCGGGGGCGGCGCGCAGGGCCTGCGCGGCGGTCCGGGCGTCGGTGTCGTAGCGCCCGATGTCCCGGGGCACGGTGGTGAAGCGGCCGAGGGCGCCGAGCAGCGCTTCGGGCGCCGCGCTCTCCACGGTCGTCGTCATGCGGAGCTGCCCTCCGGGATCAAGGAGGCGACGAAGGCGGCCAGTTCGCCGACGGTCGCCGTCTCGAAGAGGAAGTCGTCGGGGATGACGACGTCGTACTCGTCCTCGATGTCGGTGATCGCGCGCAGCGCCTTGACGGACTCGATGCCGGGCACGGCCGTGAGCGGCTTGTCCGTGTCGATCGTGGTCGCGGGGACGTTGGCCTGGTGGGCCAGGGCGCGTACGACGGTGTCCAGGGTCTTCTCGGCGCTCACTGGGCGGGTCCTTCCGGTGCGGTGGTCAGAGTGGCGGTCTGCTGGCGGTAGAGGTCGGCCGCGCCGGAGCGCTTGACCTTGCCGGAGCTGGTGAAGGGCAGGGTCTGCGGGGAGACGGCGAGGGTCTCCACGGCGCCCAGACCCAGGTGTTCCAGGAGGCGGGCGCGGATGGCCTCGCCGACGGCGGCGGCGCTCTCCCCGTCGAGCCGGGTCTCCCAGATGACGACCATGCGTTCCTCGCCCTCGATGTCCCAGGCGAAGGCGGCGCAGTGCCGGCGGTCGACCCCGGGGGTGGCTTTGACGATCTCTTCGACGTCCTCGGCGTAGTAGTTCTGGCCCCGGACGACGGCCATCGCCTTCATCCGGCCGATGACGTACAGCTCGCGCTCGTGCAGGAAGCCGATGTCGCCGGTGCGCAGCAACCCGTCGGCGGTGAAGGGCTGTTCGGCGGCGGGCAGGCCGAGGTAGCCGGCGGTGACGGGCGCTCCGCCGATCTGCACCTCGCCCACGGTGCCCTCGGCCAGCGCGGTGCCCTCGGCGTCACCGATGCGGACCTCGATGCCGGCGACGGCGGGACCGCAGGAGACGACGGAGCGCACGGTCGGTCCGGCCTCGGCGCTCTCGGTGACCCGGTCGCCGACGGACAGGCTGGCGCGGTCCACCAGCAGGCTGCGGTAGTCCGTGCGCGGGACGCCGCTGCTGACGATGAGGGTGGCCTCGGCGAGGCCGTAGTTCGGCTGGACGACCTGCGGCCGCAGCCCGTAGGGGGCGAAGGTCCGTTGGAAGGCGTCGAGGCTGCTGAGCCTGACCGGTTCGGAGCCGTTGCCGCCGTAGCGCCAGGCGGAGAGGTCCAGGTCGTCGGGGATGCCCTTGGCGGCGGCCGCGACGAGGTAGTCGTAGAAGAAGTTGGGCGCGGGCAGGATCGTGGAGCGGGACGCGGCGAACTCGCCGAGCCACTGCATGGGGCGGCGCACGAAGTCGCCGGGCTGCCACAGCGAGGTCCTGGTGCCGTGGCGCAGCGAGGCGAGCATGGTGAACAGGCCCATGTCGTGGAAGAGCGGCAGCCACTGGCCGAGCGCGTCCTCGGGCCCCCAGCGGGTGCCGTCGCCGATGGCGTCGAGTCCGGCGTCGACGTTGGCGTGGGTGATCACGACGCCCTTGGGCGCCGAGGTGCTGCCCGAGGTGTACTGGATGACGGCCGCGGCGTCGCCGCCGCCGCTCACCGGCGGGAGGTCCACGGCGTCCCGGGGCGGTTCGGCGATGTCGATGACCGGCAGGTGCGGTACGGCGGCCGCGACGCGGGAGACGATCCGGCTGCCGAGGCTCCCGTCGACGAGCAGGGCGTCGAGGCAGGCGTCGGCCGCGATCCGCTGGATGTGCGCGGCGTAGGCGTCGGCCCCGCCGAAGGCGACCGGCAGCGCGAGCGGCACGGCGGCGGCGTCGAGCCGGAAGAGGGCCAGCAGGCCGCGCACCCAGGGCTCGCCGTTGGCCATGAGCAGTCCGGCGCGCAGCGGCCGGCGGCCGTCGCAGGCGGCGAGGATGCCGCCCGCGGTGCGCTCCGCGCGGTTGAACAGGGCGGGGCCGCTGACGGGCTCCTCCTGGCGGGAGGGGGTGTGGAGCATCGTCGCGTCGTGCACGGACGCGGAGAGCAGGTTCCAGAGCTGGACCATCGCGGTCAGGACTCCTTCGCGGGTGTGGTGGTGGTGCGCTGGATGCGGCGGGCGAGCTTGCGGCGCAGCACGGAGCGGCGGACCTTGTACGAGCCGGTGACGGGCATCGCCTCCCACTCCCAGAAGCGCACCTGGAGGTCGGGCAGCCCGGCCTCGGCGGCGACGGCGCGGAAGCGCTCGGGGTCGGGGACGGTGCCGGGGCGGGGGCAGGCGACGGCGAAGACCTCGCTGTCCTCCGTGTCCTCGGCCTTCACCAGGACCAGTTCGACGAGCTCGGGCAGGGCTTCCAGGAGGTGGTCCTCCTTCTCCAGGAGGCTGCCGACGCCGTCGACGTGTTCGACGATGCGGTCGAGGAGTTCGAGGGAGCCGTCGTCGAGTTGGCGCCCGATGTCGCCCATCGGCCACCAGGAGTCCTGCGGCGGCATCGGGTCGCCGCCGACGTAGCCGCGCATGCGGCCGGGCGAGCGGGTCTCGATGATGCCGGGGGTGTTGGCGGGCTGCGGGTGGCCCTGCTCGTCGACGATGCGGATCTCCATGCCGCCGCCGGCGTGACCGACGTTGCGCGGCGAGTAGTCCGCGGACTCCTCGCGGGTCACGATGCGCAGGCAGATCGGGCCGGACTCGGTCTGGCCGTACGCCTGGAAGTAGTGGGCGTCGGGGTGCTCGGAGGCGCCCAGCAGGGCCCTTACGGTGCGGGGGTGCATCGCGTCGAAGGTGCTGATGAAGCGCTCGACGTGCTGGAAGGGGCGGTCCGGGTCGTCGGCCAGCGACTCCCACTGGATGTAGACGTTGGGGTGCGTCTCCAGGGAGGTCGGGCGGTGTTCGAGCATCAGGCGCTTGACGTTGGCCGGGTCCGGGTCGGCGATGGCCAGGGCGGGCATCGCGGTTTCGAGCGAGGCGAGGGTGCCGGCGCAGGTGCGGGCGTGGACGAAGGACAGGTGCTTGGCGTTCAGGTCGTCCGTGGAGTACTGGTCCCGGAAGATCATGATCATCGGGGCGACCATGCCGAAGAGCGAACGGGTGGAGTGGGCCGCCATCTTGGGGGCGCCGGTGGTGCCCGAGGAGTGGGTGATGACGAACCACTCGTCCTCGTCGCGCGGGTTCGCCACGTGCGCCAGCCGGTCCTGGACCGGGACGACCCACTTCTCCTCGGTCGGCTCCAGGCACAGCACGTTGCGCACCAGGAGCCGCAGGGCGTGGCGGGCGTCGCCGAAGAGGGAGAGCCCGAGGGAGTCGACGAGCAGGTACGGGTTGTCCAGCCGGGCGAAGCATTCGAGCAGCTCGCCGACCTCCATGCCGGAGGAGAGCAGCGCGGGCAGGGCACCGATCTTGCCGAGGGCGCACATGACGGCCTCGACCTCGATGTGGTTGCGCTGGACCACGGCGACCACGTCGCCCTTGCGGATGCCGGCGGCCCACAGCCGGTCGGCGTAGTCGTCGATGGCCCGCGCGAACTCGGCGAAGGTGCGGACCGGACCGTCGTAGGTGCGCCAGGCCGTGTCGGACAGGAAGGGGGTGTCGGGGTGCTTCTCCGCGGCGACGGTGGGCAGCACCCCGAGGGACGCGGTGGGCTGGGGGATCACGTCGAGGTTGAGTGCGGATATGTCGGGCATGTTCATCCCTCTGCTCGGCCTGGCTGGTGCTTTCGGGCAGCGCTGATTCCGCCCTGGGGCGGTCGTGGGGCGCTGGGGTTTCGGGGTCTCGCGACAAGCGGCTCGAAGCGGCCGACACCAGATAAGAGACGGGGAGGGGCCGTCACACTCCACCGAGATTCGAATTTTCTTCCGGAGCCCCTCGCTCCGGCCGGGCGGGCCTAAGATCCGCCCTGCACAGGGCACTTGTGGGGTCGCCCGGATCGCGACGGATCGCCTACGGGCCCCCGCGCCGTCCGCGCGGGACGCGTCCGGCCCGGCCCGCGCCCCCGGGAGGGGGCGGGGACCGGGCCGGACGCGGACGGGCATGGCCGAGCGGTGCCCGAGGGGGTCAGTCGCCCTCGGAGAAGAGCGTGCGGGCGGTCTTGGCGACCAGGTCGGGGCGCTCCTCGTGCAGGTAGTGCCCGCAGTCGGGGACCACGTCGACCCGCAGGTCGTCGGCGTGCCGGCCGCCGCCCGACAGCACGCTCGGCGGCAGCATGAAGTCGTGGGCCCCCGCCATGATCACGGTCGGCGTGGTCAACCGGTGCTTCTTGAAGCTGCCCAGGAGCAGCTTCGCGATGTCCCGCAGCGCGAAGGCCCGGTGCAGCGCCTCGCCGGCCCGCGCCCGGTCGGGCTCCCGGCTCGAACTGACGAAGCCGTCCATCACGTCGGGCTCCCAGACGGCCGGGTCGGTGACTCCCTTGCGCATCAAGTAGCGGGTGAAGGCGGGGCGGTTGCGCAGGACCCAGCGGCCCAGCAGCGGTTGCTCCAGCAGCGCCGTGTACCAGAACCGCCAGGACTGCGGCATCAGCCGGCGGTGCAGCGGCCAGGGGTGGAGCATGTTCAGCGCGAGGAAGTGGCTGAACCGCTCCGGGGCCCGTAGGCAGAGGTGGAAGCCCGTCCAGGCGCCCCAGTCGTGGCCGATGAGCGCGGCCCGGTCCAGCCCGAGCCCGTCCATCAGCGCGAGGACGTCGGCCACCCGGCTGTCGGTGTCGTATCCCCCGGCGGGCGCCTGCGACCAGCCGAAGCCGCGCAGGTCCACGCAGATCAGCCGGTGGTCGTCGGCCAGCAGCGGGATCAGCCGCCGCCAGCCGTACCAGTGCTGCGGGAAGCCGTGCAGCAGCACCACGGGCCGGCCCCGGCCCGCCTCCGCGACGTGCAGCCGCACCCCCCGCACGTCGAGGTAGTGGTGCTGGACGCCTTCCAGCTCGGGCATCGGCGGTGTCGGCGGTGTCCGGTCCTGCATGACAACTCCCAGGGTCGCTCGGTCGGCCGACCGGACCCGTGCGGGCCGGTCGCCCCGTCAGGAGGCGGCGACGGCGGCGGACGTTCCGTCCGGGAATGCGACGGACCTCACCGGAACCCTTCCGGGCCGGGCGGCCTCGTGGCCCGCGGGTGAGCGGGTCCCCGAGCGGTCGGGTCAGGGCGTGGCGCAGAGCTGCGCGACGAGTTCCACCAGGCGGGCGGTCTGCGGGCCGTTGAGCCGGGGGTCGCAGGCGGTCTCGTACCGCAGGGGGAGGTCCCGCTCCGCCACCGCGGGCGCGCCGCCCACGCATTCGGTGACGTCGGCCGGGGTGGCCTCCAGGTGGATGCCGCCGGGCCAGCCGCGGGCGGCGCGCACCGCGGCGAAGAAGCCGCGGATCTCCTCCCCCACCACGTCCACGTGGCGGGTCTTGTGGCCCGTACCGCTGGTGTACGTGTTCCCGTGGACCGGGTCGCACACCCAGACGACGGGGTGGCCGAGCCGGGCGACCCGCTCCACCAGGGGCGCCAGCACCGAGCGCACCGCGTCCGCGCCCATCCGCGAGATGAGCACCAGCCGGCCCGGCCGGCGGTCCGGGTCGAGCCGCGCGCACAGTTCGGCCAGGCGCTCGGGATCCGTGCCCGGGCCGACCTTCACCCCGATCGGGTTGGCCACGCCCGCCAGGAAGCGGACGTGCGCGCCGTCGGGTTCACCGGTGCGCGCGCCGATCCAGGGCAGGTGGGTGGAGGTGAGGAACCACCCGCCGGTCACCGGGTCCCGGCGCACCAGCGGCTCCTCGTAGTCGAGCAGCAGGGCCTCGTGGCTGGTCCACACGGCGGGGGCGCCGGCCGCCGCGGGCTCCCGCAGGACCATCCCCGACGCGGCGAGTTCGCGCAGCAGGGCGAGCACGTCACGGGCGTGGGCGTGGCCGCGCAGCAGCCGCGTGGCGTCGGGGACGCGGGCGGCGGGCGTGGGGGCGGGGTCGTTGACCAAGTGGCCGCGGAAGGAGGGCAGTACGAGGTCACCGACGCGTTCGGTGGGCGAGGAGCGCGGCTTGGCGTACTGGCCCGCGATCCGCCCGATCGGGATCACCGGCCGGTGCAGCGCGCGTTCCAGCGTCCGGGCGGTGGTGTGGAGCAGCTCCACCCGGGCCGCGGTGCCCGCGAAGGTGGGCGCCTCGAAGGTCTCGGCGCAGTCGCCCAGTTGTGCCACGAAGGCCTCCCCTCGGGCGGCCCGGGCGAGCCCCCGGCGCAGTTCCAGGATCTCGCCGGGGTGGACGAGGGGCGCGGTGCCCGCGAGCCGGGTGCGCACCCGGCGCAGCAGGGCGTGGTCGGGCCATTCGGGCTGCTGGGCGGCCGGGTGCCGACGCCAGCCGGCCGGCGTCCAGTCCGCGGGCCGGGGCGGGGCGAGCAGGGTGGGTGCGTCCATGGCGGCATGACCTCCGAGAGGGTGCGGTGGTGATCGCGTGAGGGGTGCGGGCGGGGGGATGCGGGCGTGCGCGTGGCCGGGAGCGGGCGCGGGCCCGTACGGACGCCCGGGCGGAGCCGGTGGGGATGTCGCCGGGGCGGGTCGGGGTGCGGGCGTGGGGGGGGGGGGGGGGGGGGGGCGGGCCGGTCAGGACGCGGGCGGGGTGCCCGGCACCAGCTGGAGGACCCACCCCCACCCGACCTTCCC
>NZ_JBVHUE010000042.1:0-20947 GCF_055565515.1 Streptomyces sp. NPDC028419
CCCCCCCCCCCCCCCCCCCCCCCCCCCCCCCCCCCCCCCCCCCCCCCCCCCCCCCCCCCCCCCCCCCCCCCCCCCCCCCCCCCCCCCCCCCCCGCACCCGTTCTCCCGTACCCGACACCGACCACGAAGGCGGCAGCATCATGGGCATGACGACTCCTCAGGTCGTCGTCCACCGGGACAAGGAACTGATGGCGCAGGCCGCCGCGGCCCGGCTGATCACGAAGGTCGTCGACGCCCAGGCCGCCCGCGGCAGCGCTTCGATCGTCCTCACCGGCGGCCGCAACGGCAACGGCCTGCTGGCCGCCCTCGCCGCCGCCCCCGCCCGGGACGCGATCGACTGGGCCCGGCTGGACCTGTGGTGGGGCGACGAGCGCTACGTCCCCGGCGACGACCCCGAGCGCAACCACACCCAGGCCCGCGCCGCCCTGCTGGACGCCGTCCCCGTCGACCCGGCGCGCGTGCACGTCATGCCCGCCTCCGACGGCCCCTACGGCTCGGACGTGGACGCGGCCGCCGCGGCCTACGCCGAGGAGCTGCGCAAGGCGTCCGTCCCGGAGGACCACGGCCCCGTGCCCCGGTTCGACGTGCTGATGCTGGGCGTGGGACCGGACACCCACGTGGCGTCCCTGTTCCCGGAGCACCCCGCCGCCCGGGAGACCGAGCGCACGGTGGTCGGCGTGCACGGCGCGCCCAAGCCGCCGCCCACCCGGATCTCCCTGACCCTCCCGGCCATCCGGGCCGCCCGCGAGGTGTGGCTGCTGGCCGCCGGCGAGGACAAGGCCGGCGCGGTGGCCGTGGCGCTCGGCGGGGCGGGCGAGGTCCAGGCCCCGGCCGCCGCCGCCTACGGTCGCTCGCGCACCCTGTGGCTGCTGGACCGCGCGGCCGCCGCGAAGCTGCCGCCGGCGCTGTACCCGCCGGCCTCCGCCTGAGTCGCCCGGCTCCGCACACGAGAGCGCCCCGCACCGTCCGGTGCGGGGCGCTCTGGCGTCCGTACGCCCTCGGGTGCAACCGGAAGGCTCAGCGGCCGCGCAGCTCGCGGTACGTGGCCACCAGGGCCCGGGTGGAGGCGTCCAGGCCGGGCACCTCGGCGCCCTCGGTGAGCGCCGGCTCGACCCGCTTGGCCAGGACCTTGCCCAACTCCACGCCCCACTGGTCGAAGGAGTCGATGTTCCACACGGCGCCCTGGACGAAGACCTTGTGCTCGTAGAGCGCGATCAGCTGGCCGAGCACCGACGGGGTCAGGTCCCGCGCCAGGATGGTGGTCGTCGGGTGGTTGCCGAGGAAGGTCTTGTGCGGGACCAACTCCTCGGCGACGCCCTCCGCGCGGACGTCGTCCGGGGTCTTGCCGAAGGCCAGCGCCTGCGTCTGCGCGAAGAAGTTCGCCATCAGCAGGTCGTGCTGGGCCGCGAGGGCCGGGGACAGCGCCTCGACCGGGCGGGCGAATCCGATGAAGTCCGCCGGGATGAGCTTCGTGCCCTGGTGGAGCAACTGGTAGTAGGCGTGCTGCCCGTTGGTGCCGGGCGTTCCCCACACGACGGGACCGGTCTGCCAGTCCACCGGATTGCCCTCGCGGTCCACGGACTTGCCGTTGGACTCCATGTCCAGCTGCTGCAAGTAGGCGGTGAACCGGGAGAGGTAGTGGCTGTAGGGGAGCACCGCGTGCGCCTGCGCGTCGTGGAAGTTGCCGTACCAGATCCCCAACAGGCCCAGCAGGAGCGGGGCGTTCTCCTCGGGGGGCGCGGTGCGGAAGTGCCGGTCCATCTCCAGGAAGCCCTGGAGCATCCCGTCGAAGGCCTCGGGGCCGATCGCGACCATGAGGGAGAGCCCGATGGCCGAGTCGAGGGAGTAGCGCCCGCCGACCCAGTCCCAGAACTCGAACATGTTGGCCGGGTCGATGCCGAAGTCGGTGACCTTCTCGGCATTGGTCGACAGGGCCACGAAGTGCCGTGCCACAGCGGCCTTGTCCCCGCCGAGGCCGGCCAGCAGCCACTCCCGCGCCGAGGTGGCGTTGGTGATCGTCTCGATGGTGGTGAAGGTCTTCGAGGCGATGATGAAGAGGGTCTCGGCCGGGTCCAGGCCCAGCAGCGCCTCGTACAGGTCCGCGCCGTCCACGTTGGAGACGAAGCGCAGGCTCAGCTCCCGGTCGGTGAAGGCGCGCAGCGCCTCGTACGCCATCGCCGGACCGAGGTCGGAGCCGCCGATGCCGATGTTGACGACGTTCTTGATCGACTTGCCGGTGAAGCCGAGCCACTCCCCCGACCGGACCCGGTCGGCGAAGGTGCTCATCTTGTCCAGGACCGCGTACACGCCGGGGACGACGTCCTCGCCGTCCACCTCGACCACGGTGTCCTGCGCGGCGCGCAGCGCGGTGTGCAGGACCGCGCGGTCCTCGGTCGTGTTGATCTTCTCGCCGCGGAACATCCGCTCGCGCAGCTCCGCGACGCCCGTCGCGGCCGCCAGCTCGCGCAGCAGCCGGAGGGTCTCGTCGGTCACGAGGTGCTTCGAGTAGTCGATGTGCAGGTCGCCGGCCCGCAAGGTGTACCCGGTGCCCCGGCCCGGGTCGGCTTCGAACAGCTCCCGCAGATGCGTCTGCCCCAGCTCTTCCCGGTGCTTGCCGAGTGCGAGCCACTCCGGCGTCCGGTTGAGCCTCGTACGTCCGTCTGCGTTCATCTCGGACATCAACCCACTTCTTCCGTCCTGTTGTGCCCCGCCGTACTCCAACCTAAGGGATCAGAAGCCGGACAACGCACACAAAGAGACCCGGCCCGCGGAAGAAGGTCTTCCGCGGGCCGGGCCCGAAGTCGTGTGTGCGTCGCTCAGATCTCGCCGCGGAGCTTGGCGAGGGCTTCGGCGAGGATCGCCTCGCCGTCCGCGTCCGTGCGCCGCTCCCGTACGTACGCCAGGTGCGTCTTGTACGGCTCGGTGCGCGGGGGCGCCGGAGGGCTGTCCCGATCCTGGCCCGCCGGGAACCCGCAGCGCGGGCAGTCCCAGGTGTCCGGCACCTGTGCGTCGCTGGCGAAGCTGGGCTGCGTCTCGTGCCCGTTCGAGCACCAGAAGGAGATGCGCAGGCGGGGCGCGGACTCGCCGCGCTCGGCCTCGCCCATCGGCCCCGCTCCGACCCGACTTCCACGGATCGCGTTGCCACTTGCCACGGTCGTAACTCCCTGCGTGATGGTGCCGCGAAGCGTGAATGGAATTCCGCTGCGGGCGCCCCAGTCTACGTAAGGCCCAACGCGCGTCCAGCGACCGGAGTTACTACTTCCGGACCACTGACGCGGACCTCATGATAGATCGGGCGGGACCTGCCGGACCGCCGAAATGGCCGGATCGCTCAGTTACCGCTCGACTTCATCAACAGGCCGAGCGCGACGATGCTCGCGAACCAGAGCACGCCGATCACCATGGTGATGCGGTCGAGGTTGCGCTCGGCGACCGAGGAACCACCGACGGACGACTGCATGCCGCCTCCGAACATGTCGGAGAGGCCGCCGCCCTTACCCTTGTGCATCAGCACCAGCATCATCAGCATCAGGCTGAAGACGACCAGGGCGATCGAGAACCCCATAATCACGGCTGATTCCTACTTTCTGGCTTTCCCTGGCGTGCTGTGGAACCCCGGCGGGGGCCAGCGGCTGCCGATGCAGCCTGCTGGCCCCCGCAAGGGTACGACGGATCCGTCCTACCGCATACTCACTGGTCGCGGAAGCGGACGATCTTGACGAACTCGTCGGCGTCCAGCGCCGCGCCGCCGACCAGGGCGCCGTCGACGTCGGGCTGCGCCATGATCGCGGCGATGTTGCCGGACTTGACCGAGCCGCCGTACTGGATGCGGACCTTGTCGGCCAGCTCCTGCGAGTACAGCTCCGCGAGGCGGGTGCGGATCGCCCCGCAGACCTCCTGCGCGTCGTCCGGGGTGGCGACCTCGCCGGTGCCGATGGCCCAGACCGGCTCGTACGCGATCACGATGGACTCGGCCTGCTCGGCCGGCAGGTCCTTGAGACCGCCGTCGAGCTGCGCCAGCGTGTAGGCGACCTGCTCGCCGGCCTTGCGGACGTCCAGGCCCTCGCCGACGCACAGGATCGGGGTGATCCCGTTCGCGTAGGCGGCCTTGACCTTGGCGTTGCAGAGCTCGTCGGTCTCGCCGTGGTACTGGCGGCGCTCGCTGTGGCCGACGGCCACGAAGGTGCACTTCAGCTTCGACAGCATCGCGCCGGAGATCTCACCGGTGTACGCGCCGGACTCGTGCGCCGAGATGTCCTGGGCGCCGTACTTGATCTTCAGCTTGTCGCCGTCGACCAGGGTCTGGACCGAACGCAGGTCGACGAAGGGCGGCAGGACCGCCACCTCGACCGCGTCGTAGTCCTTGTCGGCGAGCGCGAAGGCGAGCTTCTGGGTGTGCGCGATGGCCTCAAGGTGGTTGAGGTTCATCTTCCAGTTGCCGGCCATGAGAGGGGTGCGCGTGGTCATGCGGGGTCAGACCTCCAGAGCGGCGATGCCGGGGAGCGTCTTGCCCTCGAGGTATTCGAGGGACGCGCCGCCACCGGTCGAGATGTGGCCGAACTTCGTCTCGTCGAAGCCCAGGTTGCGGACGGCGGCGGCGGAGTCGCCACCACCGACCACGGTGAAGCCCTTGCTGTCGAGCAGCGCCTGCGCGATGGCGGTGGTGCCGCCCGCGTAGTCGGGGTGCTCGGCGACGCCGACCGGACCGTTCCAGAAGACGGTCTCGGCGTCGACGATCTTCGAGGCGAACAGCTCGCGGCTCTTGGGGCCGATGTCCAGGCCCTCCTTGTCCGCGGGGATCTTGTCCGCGTCGACGACCTCGAAGTCGGCCGGGGCCTTGGTCTTGAGGTCGGGGAAGTCCTTGGAGACGAGCACGTCCACGGGCAGGACCAGCTCGACGCCGTTCTTCTTCGCGCGCTCCATGTATTCGAGCACGACCGGGATCTGGTCCTCCTGGAGGAGGGAGATGCCGACCTCGTGGCCCTGCGCCTTGAGGAAGGTGTAGGCCATGCCGCCGCCGATGAGCAGGCGGTCGGCCTTGCCGAGCAGCTCGTCGATGACGGCGAGCTTGTCGGAGACCTTGGCGCCGCCGAGGATGACCGTGTACGGACGCTTGACGTCCGAGGTCAGCTTCTTCAGGACGCCGACCTCGGTGGCGATCAGGTAACCGGCCGCGTGCGGGAGGCGCGCGGGCAGGTCGAAGACCGAGGCGTGCTTGCGGTGGACGGCGCCGAAGCCGTCGCCGACGTAGACGTCGGCGAGCGCGGCGAGCTGGTCCGCGAAGGCGCCGCGCTCGGCGTCGTCCTTGGCGGTCTCACCGGCGTTGAAGCGCAGGTTCTCGATGACGGCGACCTGGCCGTCGGTCAGGGCGGCGACCGTCTCCTTGGCGGAGGCACCGACGGTGTCGGTGGCGAAGGCGACGTCCTGGCCGAGCAGCTCACCGAGCCGGGCGGCGGCGGGAGCCAGCGAGAAGGCCGGGTCCGGGGCGCCCTTGGGGCGGCCCAGGTGGGACGCGACGATGACACGGGCGCCGGCGGCGGCGAGCTTCGCGATCGTCGGCTGGACGGCGCGGATGCGGCCGTCGTCCGTGATGGTCGTGCCGGCGAGCGGCACGTTCAGGTCGGCGCGGACGAAGACCCGCTTGCCGGAGACGCCCTCGGCGAGAAGTTCGTCGATCGTCTTCATGTGTATTTCTACTCCTTATCCCCATACATGGCATTCGCCTGTGCGGAGCGAGAGGTACGAGGCAAACAACAGGGCCCGCACAGCGCTTCATCGCGCTGCCCGAGCCCTGATGCTTCACATCGCGGTGCCTGCCCTGAAGATTAGAGCTGGCCGCCGACGAAGACGGTGAGGTCGACGAGACGGTTGGAGTAACCCCACTCGTTGTCGTACCAGCCGATGACCTTGACGCTCTTGCCCTGGACCATGGTCAGGGAGGAGTCGAAGGTGCAGGAGAACGGCCAGTTCACGATGTCGGAGGAGACGATCGCGTCCTCGGTGTAGTCGAGGATGCCCTTCAGCTGGCCCTGGGAGGCCTTCAGGAAGGCGGCGTTGACCTCTTCCTTCGTGGTCTCGCGCTCCAGCTCGATGACGAGGTCGGTCACGGAACCGGTGGGAACCGGGACGCGCATCGCGATGCCGTCGAGCTTGCCGGCCAGCTCCGGGATCACCAGCGCGGTGGCCTTGGCGGCACCGGTGGTGGTCGGGATGATGTTCTCGGCGGCGGCACGGGCGCGGCGCAGGTCCGAGTGCGGGAAGTCCAGGATGCGCTGGTCGTTCGTGTACGCGTGCACCGTGGTCATCATGCCCTTGACGATGCCGAAGTTCTCCAGGAGAACCTTGGCCATCGGCGCCACGCAGTTGGTGGTGCAGGAGGCGTTGGAGATGACGTGGTGGTTGGCCGCGTCGTACTTGTCCTGGTTGACGCCCATCACGATCGTGATGTCCTCGTCCTTGGCCGGAGCCGAGATGAGGACCTTCTTCGCGCCGGCCGCGATGTGCTTGGCGGCGTCGGCCTTCTTCGTGAAGATGCCGGTCGACTCGATGACGATGTCGGCGCCCAACTCGCCCCAGGGGAGGTTCGCGGGGTCGCGCTCGGCGAAGGTCTTGAAGGTGTTGCCGCCGACCGTGATGGTGTCGGCCGTGTGGGAGACCTCGTGCTTGAGGCGGCCCAGGATGGTGTCGTACTTGAGCAGATGCACCAGGGTCGCGTTGTCAGTCAGGTCGTTGACACCGACGATCTCGATGTCCGCTCCCTGCTCCAGGAGCGCCCGGAAGTAGTTACGGCCAATTCGGCCAAAACCATTGATGCCTACGCGGATCGTCACGAACCGATCTCCTCGTTGGTGCGCCGGCCTGTCCGCCGGCGAGCTGTATGGGATGTCCCCGACCGCTTATGACCCTACCTCTCCGTGAGCTTCGGGGTGACATCGACAGGGGCCTGACACGCCCCGGCGGCCCGTACCACGCGCTCCGGTACGGGCCGACGGGGACTTTCGCCCCCCTCACGCTGCGTGAGCGCGGGAGGGGTCGCAGGTCAGTGGTTCAGCGAGCGCAGGGCCTTACCGACGAGTACCGCTCGGTCCTTCGCGGCCGGCAGGTGCTCCAGGCCGAAGCCGAGGAGCACGGTGTCACGCGTAGTGACCGCGGCGTAGGACTTGAACAGCTCGCCGGAGCGGGACCAATCTCCCGGAACATCGGGACTTCCGGCAGGTGCGCCCTGGGCGGTCCAGACCCCGAGCGAGGTCTCGAAGCCCTCGGCCGTCTGGTCGACGCCGCCCACCGACAGGCGTGCCTCGTCCGCGAAGACCCCGCGGCCGCCGGAGCCCGGGTCGGTGATCGAGGAGAGCGAGACCTCGACGGTCTTGCCCGCGTAGGCACTCAGGTCGAAGGAGACCTGCTTCCAGCCGGCGGAGGACCCGGTGAAGCTGTTCCAGGTGCCGCTGCTGCCCTGCGCGGTGCAGCCGCCCGCACCGAGGGTGAGGTAGTGGCGCAGGAAGGGGTGCTCGTTGATGAAGAAGCCGCCCCCGCACTCCGCCGGGACCGTGGCGCCGGTCTGACCGTTCAGCTCGGGCAGGGTGGTCCAGTCCTCGGCGCCCGTGGTGTGGGCCTCCAGGGCGGCGTGGTCGTAGCCCGGCTCGGTGTCCCAGTTCAGGGCCATCTTGAGCTGGGGCCTGTCCGCCGCGGTGACCCCGGTGAGGTCGATCGTGCGGACCAGGCGCTTCCAGTCGTTGTCGTTGTGGACCGCCGAGGCCATCCAGGACCCGGCGTAGGGGGCGTACGGGTTGACGATGCCGTCGTACTGGCCCGCCTGGGCGCTCTTGAACTGCGGGTACCGCGCGGCGGGCAGCGCGTCGGAGGTGACGCTGTAGGCGCCGGGCTTGTCGAGCGGGTTGCCGGGGGTGCCCGGGGCGTCGCCGAGCGCTCCCTTGACCCCGCCGAGCGCGCCCGCGCCGGCGAAGCCGGTGGCGCCGCTGCCGCTGCTGCGGTCGTAGGCGCCGAGGTAGTACTGGCTGAAGTCGTCGGTGACGGCGCGGCCGACCTTGGCGTTGCCGCCCGCCAGCTCGCCGGCCTCGATCAGCTTGCCGCCCTCGTTGAGGAAGTCGCGCACGGCCAGCTGCGTGTCCCCGCCGGGGGCCTGGGCGCCCGTGTAGTGGACGGCCGTGCCGAAGTGCGAGAGCACCCCGAGGTGGTGCGGGGCGCCCTGCGTGGCGACGTCCCAGACGGCCGCCGAGCGCCCGTTGGCGCGCAGCGCGTCGACGTACTTCTGCGCCTGCTGGGCCTTGGCCCCTTCCTCCGCGATCACCAGGACGTCCGCGCGCGGCCGCTCCGCCAGGGCGTAGGTGAAGTGCTCGCTGGAGACCCGCTTGGCGCCGTCGCGGCCGGTGAACCAGACCTCGACCTTGTCGCCGGGCTTGGCGCCCTCCACGGAGGCGCGGTACTCGTCGAACCAGTTGTTGTCGTCACCGCCGTAGCTCTCGCCGCCCTTCCAGGCCTTGAGGTCCTCGTCGTGGACGCGGCCGCCGTTGATCCGGTAGTTGAGTTCCTTGTCCTGCAGCGCCTTGCGGGCCGTCACGGAGACCTTCTGGTCCTCACCGCGGGCCGCGTAGGAGGTGGTGAAGGGGTCGGTCGTGAAGTCGGCGGCGCTCAGGCCCACCGAGGAGACCGGCTTGTCCGGGTGCGCGGCGGACTGGGCGACCGAGAGCGCGAAGGGGACGTTCTTCAGGAACTCCGTCTGGATGAGCTTCTCGTCGTCCGGGAAGTTGAATCCCGAGGCGCAGTCCTCGGACTTCCACTGGTCGTTCGGGTCGCTGTCGGAGGCGGTCTGGCAGGTGGTCATCTCGGGCGTGAACATCATGACGCCGTTGACGTTGGCCGCGTGGCCGTCCGCCTCGCCGTTGGTCGTGTACAGCTCCGAGGAGACCTGCGGGTAGTAGCCGGGGATCGCGGAGTGCTCCGGGGTGCCCGCGAGCGCCTTGTACGCCACGTCGTCGGGGGTCGGGGTGGCGACCTGCCAGCCCACGCCGTAGAGCAGCAGCTCGGCGGCGGAGTGGTAGTTGATGGCGTACTCGAAGCCGATCCGCTTCTCGAAGGAGTCCAGGGCCCTGGTCTCCGGCTCGGACGCCGCCTTGGGGCCGCGGTAGGTCTGGTTCGAGGGGTCGTCGGAGGAACCCTCGTTGTCGTAGCCCCACTTGTAGGCGAAGTTGCGGTTGAGGTCGACGCCGTCGGCGGCGGTGGTCTTGCCGTCGCCGTTGTTGTCGCGCATGTTCTTGCGCCACAGCCGGTCGCCGTCGGGGGTGTGGGTGTAGTCGTAGCCGTCCGGGTTGGCGGAGAGGACGAACCACATCTCGGTGGAGTCGACCAGCTGCGTGACGCGCTGGTCCTTGCCGTAGTTGTCCAGGTAGTAGTGCATCAGCCGCCGGGTCATCTCGGGGGTGATCCACTCGCGCGCGTGCTGGTTGGACATGTAGAGGACCGAGGGCTTGGAGCCGTCCTTCGCCTGCCGGGCGTTCTTGCTGATCTTGAGGGCGAGGATGTCCTTGCCCTGGACGGTCTTGCCGATGGAGACGACCTTGGTGAGGCCCGGATTGCCCTGGCCGGTCGTGACGATCTCCTCCTGGAGGCCGCCCTTGCCGCTGTAGGGGCGGAAGACCCCGTCGCCCGCCGCCTTGGCGCGCGCGGCGGCCTGTGCCGGGACCTTGCGCTCGGCGAGCTTGACGCCCTGGGCGCCGAGCTTCTTGGCCTGCACGGTGGTGAGGAACAGCTCGACCTTGGCGGTGCCGTGCTCCGGCGCCTGCTCGGTCAGCTCGTGGGCGTCCTGGCCGGCGGCGAGGACGAGCGGGACCTGTTCCTTGGTGATGTCGGCGTCGTAGACCCTGACCTCGTCGGCGGCGGGTCCCGCGGCCGGTCCGTTCTGGGCCTGTGCGGTCACCGGTAAGGCGGCGAGTGAACCGAAGACGAGTGCGCTAGCGGCGAGGATCGATCTCGCGCGGTGCCTCATGTGCCCCCCTGGGCGTCGTCTGCCACGAAAGCGTTCGCACGACAGGCTCACGACCCCCCATGCCCATGTCAATGGGAATTGCCGAAAGGGGCCCGTACGCGTCGCGTACGGGCCCCTTTCGGACGAGAGCGGACGGACCGGTCAGCCGACCAGGTTGTCGGCCATCTCCTCGGCCTCGGTGATGTTCGACTCGGTGCCCGGGATGCCCAGGTCCTGGGCCCGCTTGTCGGCCATGGCCAGCAGGCGCCGGATCCGGCCCGCGACCGCGTCCTTGGTCAGCGGCGGGTCGGCGAGCGCGCCCAGCTCCTCCAGGGAGGCCTGCTTGTGCTCCATGCGCAGCCGGCCGGCCGCCGCCAGGTGCTCGGGCACCTCGTCGGCGAGGATCTCCAGGGCGCGCTGCACGCGGGCCCCCGCGGCCACCGCGGCCCGGGCCGAGCGGCGCAGGTTGGCGTCGTCGAAGTTGGCGAGCCGGTTGGCGGTGGCGCGGACCTCGCGCCGCATCCGGCGCTCCTCCCATGCCAGCACCGAATCGTGGGCGCCGAGGCGGGTCAGCAGGGCGCCGATCGCGTCGCCGTCGCGGACCACGACCCGGTCCACCCCGCGCACCTCGCGCGCCTTGGCCGCGATGGAGAGCCTGCGGGCGGCGCCCACCAGGGCCAGGGCGGCCTCCGGACCGGGGCAGGTGACCTCCAGCGAGGAGGACCTGCCCGGTTCGGTGAGCGAGCCGTGGGCCAGGAAGGCACCGCGCCAGGCCGCCTCCGCGTCGCAGGTGGCCCCGGAGACCACCTGCGGGGGGAGACCCCGGATCGGGCGGCCGCGGCCGTCCACGAGGCCGGTCTGCCGCGCGAGCTGGTCACCGCCCGCGACGACCCGGACGACGTACCGGTTGCCGCGGCGCAGCCCGCCGGGGGCCATGATCACCAGGTCCGAGGAGTGTCCGAAGATCTCCAGGATGTCCTTGCGCAGCCGCCGGGCCGCGATCCCCGCGTCCAGCTCCGCCTCGATGACGATGCGGCCGCTCACCAGGTGCAACCCGCCCGCGAACCGCAGAATGGCCGAGACCTCCGCCTTCCGGCAGCAGGTTCGGGTGACGGGCAGCCGGGCGATCTCATCCTTCACCGCGGGCGTCATCGCCATGGGCCGATCCTTCCATGCATCCGAAAAATACGGTCGTACGCGGCGGCCAACAGCTCCGGATCGTGCTTCGGAGCCCCGTCGGGCCTGGCCACCGGCGCCAGCTCGACCGCGGCACCGAAGCGTTTTGCGGCATCGGCGAGGGACTCGCGGTCGGGCACGGCGGCCTCGTCGGCCAGCACCACGTCCAGGGCGAGTTTAGGGGCGTGTCGGGCCAAAACCTCCAAATGACGCTGCGGAGAGAAGCCCTCTGTTTCGCCGGGTTGCGGCGCGAGGTTCAGCGAGAGCACCCGCCGGGCCTTCGTCTCGACCAGTGCGTCGAGCAGTTCCGGCACCAGCAGGTGCGGAATCACCGAGGAGAACCAGGAGCCCGGACCGAGCACCACCCAGTCCGCGTCCAGCACCGCGGCGACGGCCTCCGGCACGGCCGGGGGGTCGTTCGGCACCAGCTGTACGGACTGCACCTCGCCCGGCGTCAGCGCCACCGTGGCCTGCCCGCGGACGGTGTCCACGTCGTCCGGCCGGGCCGGGTCGTGGCCGCGCACCAGCGCCTGCAGCTCCAGCGGCACCGCGGACATCGGCAGCACCCGGCCGTGCGCGCCGAGCAGCTTGCCGACCAGGTCCAGGGCCTGCACGGGGTCGCCGAGCTGCTCCCACAGGGCAACGATGAGCAGGTTGCCGACGGCGTGCCCGTGCAGGTCGCCCCGGGACTCGAAGCGGTGCTGGATGACCCGGGCCCAGGTCTGGCCCCAGTCGTCGTCACCGCACAGCGCGGCCAGCGCCTTGCGCAGGTCGCCGGGGGGCAGGACGCCCAGCTCCTCGCGCAGCCGACCGCTGGAGCCCCCGTCGTCGGCGACGGTGACCACGGCCGTGAGGTCGCCGGTGATCCGGCGCAGCGCGGTGAGGGACGCGGACAGGCCCATGCCGCCGCCGAGGGCGACGACCTTGGGCGCGGCGCCGCGCCGCAGCTCGCCGGCCGGGGCGCCGTTGCCGCCCCGGCCGGCGGTCAGCCGGCGCAGGCGGCGCAGCCGCAGGCTCCGTCCGGTCACTCGCGCCCCATGTCCCTGTGGACGACGACGGTCTCGACTCCCTCGGAGGCGAGGCGGGCGGCGAGCTTCTCGGACATCGCCACGCTGCGGTGCTTGCCGCCGGTGCAGCCGACCGCGATGGTCACGTACCGCTTGCCCTCGCGGCGGTAGCCGGTGGCGATGAGCTGGAGCAGCTCGGTGTAGCGGTCGAGGAACTCCTTGGCGCCGGGCTGGCTGAAGACGTAGCCCGAGACCTCCTCGTTGAGCCCGGTGAAGGGGCGCAGCTCCGGGACCCAGTGCGGGTTCGGGATGAAGCGGCAGTCCACGACGAGGTCGGCGTCGACGGGCAGGCCGTACTTGTAGCCGAAGGACATGACGGTGGCCCGCAGCTCGGGCTCCTCGTCGCCCGCGAACTGGGCGTCCATCTTGGCGCGCAGCTCGTGCACGTTCAGGCTGGAGGTGTCGATGACGAGGTCGGCGTCACCGCGCAGCTCGCGCAGCAGGTCGCGCTCGGCTGCGATGCCGTCGACGATCCGGCCGTCGCCCTGGAGCGGGTGCGGGCGGCGGACCGACTCGAAGCGGCGCACCAGGGCGTCGTCGGAGGACTCCAGGAAGACGATGCGCCGGGTCACCCCGCGGGCTTCGAGGTCGGAGAGCGACTCGCGCAGCGCGTCGAAGAACTGTCGGCCGCGGACGTCGACGACGACGGCGATGCGCGCCACGTTGCCCTGGGAGCGGGCGCCCAGCTCCACCATGGTGGGGATCAGCGCCGGGGGCAGGTTGTCGACGACGAACCAGCCCAGGTCCTCCAGGCACTTGGCCGCCGTACTGCGGCCGGCTCCGGACATGCCGGAGATGATCACCAGCTCGGGGATGGCCGCCTCGGCGGTATCGCCGGGCTCCACTGTCGTGCCCGTACTCACCTGTGCTCCGTCTCGGTCGCGCTCTGATTCGTGCTCGGTCATTGCTCGCTCCCCCGTTCGGGCGATGCTCCCGCAGGCGCGGGGGCCTCGTCCTCAATGATCTCTCCTGTGGCCGTGTTGACGGCCGGAGCGGCGGGAGCCGCCTGGGCGAGGGCCACGGCCACGGTCTCGGCCGTCTTGCGGCCTATGCCCGGGACCTCGCAGATCTGGTCGATTGTCGCCTGTCTCAGCTTTTTCACCGAACCGAAGTGCTTGATCAGCGCCAGCCTGCGGCTCTCGCCCAGGCCGGGCACGTCGTCCAGCGGTCCGGATCTCAGCCGCTTGGCCCGCTTGCCGCGCTGGTACTGGATGGCGAAGCGGTGGGCTTCGTCACGGACCCGCTGGAGCAGGTAGAGACCCTCGCTGGTGCGGGGCAGCACCACCGGGTCGCTCTCGCCGGGCAGCCAGACCTCCTCCAGCCGCTTGGCGAGTCCGCACACGGCCACGTCGTCGATGCCCAGCTCGGCCAGGGCCCGCTGGGCGGCGGCGACCTGCGGTTGACCGCCGTCCACCACAACGAGCTGGGGCGGGTAGGCGAAACGCCTGGGGCGTCCGTCGTCCTCGACCACGGCCGGGACCTCGCCGCCGACCGCGTCCGCGCCGTCCGCGGCCCCGGTGACGTCCGCGTCCTCGGAGGGCGACCACTCCCCCGTCCTGAGCTTCTCGCGCAGGTAGCGCCGGAAGCGGCGGGAGACCACCTCGTGCATGGAGCGGACGTCGTCCTGCCCCTCGAAGCCCTTGATCTCGAAGCGGCGGTACTCGCTCTTGCGGGGCAGGCCGTCCTCGAAGACCACCATGGAGGCCACCACGTCGTCGCCCTGGAGGTGCGAGATGTCGAAGCACTCGATGCGCAGCGGCGCGGTGTCCAGCTCCAGCGCCTCGGCGATCTCCTCCAGGGCCCGGGAGCGGGTGGTCAGGTCGCCGGCGCGCTTGGTCTTGTGCAGGGCCAGGGACTGCTGGGCGTTGCGGTGGACGGTCTCCATGAGGGACTTCTTGTCGCCCCGCTGCGGGATGCGCAGGCTGACCTGGGACCCGCGGCGGCCGCCGAGCCACTCGGCCACGGCGGGCGCGTCCTCGGGCAGGGCCGGGACCAGCACCTCCTTGGGCACGGCCTCGCCCCGCTCCTCCCCGTACAGCTGCTGGAGGGCGTGCTCGACCAGGCCGGCCGTGTCGACGGCCTCGACCTTGTCGGTGATCCAGCCGCGCTGGCCGCGCACCCGCCCGCCGCGGACGTGGAAGATCTGGACGGCGGCCTCCAGCTCGTCCTCGGCGACCGCGATCAGGTCCGCGTCGGTGGCGTCGGCGAGGACCACCGCATTCTTCTCCATGGCGCGGCGCAGCGCCCCGATGTCGTCGCGGAGCCGGGCGGCCTTCTCGTACTCCATCTCCTCGGCGGCCTCGTGCATCTCGGCTTCGAGGCGGGTGAGGTAGGTGCCGGTGCGTCCGGCCATGAAGTCGCAGAAGTCCTCCGCCAGTTCACGGTGTTCCTCGGGGGTGACCCGGCCGACGCAGGGCGCGGAGCACTTGCCGATGTAGCCGAGCAGGCAGGGGCGGCCGATCTGGGCGGAGCGCTTGAACACCCCGGCGGAGCAGGTGCGCACGGGGAAGACCCGCAGCATCAGGTCGACGGTCTCGCGGATGGCCCAGGCGTGTCCGTACGGACCGAAGTAGCGCACGCCCTTCTTCTTCGGGCCGCGCATGACCTGGACCCGGGGGTACTCCTCGTTCAGGGTGACGGCGAGCGAGGGGTAGCTCTTGTCGTCCCGGTACTTGACGTTGAACCGGGGGTCGAACTCCTTGATCCAGGAGTACTCCAGCTGGAGCGCCTCGACCTCGGTGGAGACCACCGTCCACTCGACGGAGGCGGCCGTGGTCACCATGGTGGCGGTCCGCGGGTGCAGGCCCGCCACGTCCTGGAAGTAGTTGGCCAGGCGCTGGCGCAGGCTCTTGGCCTTCCCGACGTAGATCACCCGGTGGTGCTCGTCGCGGAATTTGTAGACCCCCGGGGAGTCGGGGATCTGTCCCGGTCTGGGGCGGTAGCTGGAAGGGTCGGCCATGGCATCAGCCTACTTGCGGGGTGTGACAACCGGGCGCGCCGCGGGGCCCGACCGTCTGGCTGACGGCCGGGCCCCCTCCGGGCGGCTACACCCGCACCGCCCGGCGGCGGGAGCGGCGCACGGTCAGTGCGCCGGCGGTCGCGAGGACGAGCGCGCCCGCCGCGGCGCCGCCCACCAGGGGCAGGACGTCAGGCGCGGTGGTGGCGTGCGCGGTGGCGGCCTGCGCCGTGACGGTCTGCGCGGTGGCGGCCTGCGCGGTGTCGGTCTGCGCGGAGTCGGCTTCCGTGGGGGCGAAGCCGCCCGCCTTGCCTCCCTCGGCGTAGGCGGAGCCGGGGAGTTTGTCCCCGTACGCCCTGGTGACGCGCTCGCGGTAGGCGGCGAGGGTGGTGCCCCGCGCGCCCACGGCCCGGACGGCGTCCTCGTCCAGGGGCAGGACCTCGCTGCCCCCGGCGACGTACCAGGCGTCGATCTGCGGTTCGCGGAAGACGGTCCCGCCGGGGAGTTTGGCGGCTCCCAGTTGTGCGTAGCGGAACTCGTCGTCGCCGGTGGCGATGTTCACCACCTGCCAGCCCGTGTCGGTCTTGGCGGTCCACAGGGCGGCCTGTTGGCCGTCGGAGGCCACCGCCTTGCTGGCGAGGAACTCCAGCCGGGCGACGGGGGCGCCCGCCGTGCCCGCCACGAAGTCCGGGGAGAGGTAGCTGACGGGGATCGCGTCGCCCTCGATGCGCGGTCGGGCGGCGGTCAGCGAGACCTTGCCCTCCCGGGAGAAGAACCGGGAGAGGGTGGCCAGGGTGTCGGGTGCGGCGGCGGCCTGGTGGGCGGCGGCCCTGGTCTCGGCGGTGGCGGACTGGGGTTGCGGGACGGGGGTGGCCGAGGCCTGCGGGGCCAGGCTCAGCACGGTGGCGGCGAGGGCGCCGGTGATCAGGGCGCAGGCGCGTCGGTTCATGGCGCTCACGCCCCTATCCGGTAGAGCGAGTGGGTCCAGGAGAAGGTGCTGTTGTCGACGTACCAGGCGTGGGAGGCCCAGTTGTAGCGGTCGCTGGAGGGCCAGGGGTCGCCCCAGTAGACCCAGCTGCTGGCGGTGTCGTAGCCGTAGATGACGTGCATGTGGCCGCCGCCGTTGGCCCACTGGATGCGGGTCTCGATGGGACGGCCCGCATTGATCTCGCTCTGGACGGTGGTGTAGCGCAGCCAGCCGCTGACGTAGGAACCGGAGTTGATCCCGGCCCAGTTCAGGGCGGTCTGGACGTTGTCGAGGCTGGCCTGGCTGTTGGGGCAGTCGTAGCCCTGCTGGCGGTTGAAGGCGGCGTTGCAGAACTGGTTCTGGCTGTAGGTGCGGCCGAACCAGGTGGCGATGGTGTTGCCGCTGGCGGCCCAGCACCAGTTGGTCTTCTGCTGTGCCTGCATGGTGATGTTCAAGCGCTTGGCGGCGAGCGTCGCGCTGGCCGCCCCGGCGTCGGCGGCGGTTGCCGTGCCGGTGGGCAGCGCGAACAGGAGAGCGGTGAGGAGGGCGGCCAGGGAAAGCCGCCGGTTTCTGTTGCGCATCGCGTTCCTCCCGAAGTGGGGAGAGTGGGGGTGGAGGAGCGCGTCCGGACGCTGTGGAGGAGCATCGGGCTGTTGTCGCGATCAGGTCAACACGCTTCAATACGCGGTGACATTGCGATGTGAATGAGGAGACCAGGGTGTGAACGGCTGCCGCCCCGTCACCTGGAACCCGGACGCCACCGGCGCGGTCTCCCGCCCCATCGAGCGTGAACGTTCACAAAGGAGTCGCCATGTTGCCGACCGTGCGGAACAGCGGGTACGGCGCCGTGGGCGGCCCATCGGGCACCTCGCGCGCCGCCCCCGACGGCCACGACCCGGAGGAGTTCGCGCTGCTGTTGCGCGCCGGCCCCTTCCACCTCGCGCTGCGCGCCGCGCTCGCCGCCCGCGGCCTGCCCCTGCACCGGATCCAGCACCGCCTGGCCGCCCGCGGCATCAAGGTGGGGGTCACCAGCCTCAGTTACTGGCAGCAGGGCGCCCGGCGACCCCGGCGCGCCGAGTCGCTGCGCGCGGTGCGGGCCCTGGAGCAGATCCTGGAGCTGCCGGCGGGCACGCTCCTGCGGCTCCTGAACGGTGCCCACGAGGGCGCCGAGGCCGCCCGGCCGCCGTCGCGGCCGTACCGGACGCTGGCCAGCGCGGGCACGGCCGTCGAGGAGTTACTGGCGGGCATGGAGCTCCCGGCGGACGGCGGGCTGCACACCCTCGGCCATCACGAACGGGTCCGCATCGGTCCCCGCCGCGAGCTGCTCGGCCGGGATTCGCAGCAGGTCGTACGGGCCCACCGCGACGGCGTCGACCGCTACCTCGCCATCCACCACGGCGACCCGGGCTGCGATCCGGCCGCCGTGCGGGTGCTGGCCCACGAGAACTGCCGGACCGGGCGGATCCGGCGGGACCCGGAGGCGGGACTGGTGGTGGCCGAGCTGCTCTTCGACGCCCGGCTGCGCGGCGGGGACACGTACGTCTTCGGCTACGGCTTCGAGGACGGCACCGGCGGCCGCAGCAGCGAGTACGTCCGGGGGTTCACCTACGCGGGCGGGCAGTACGTGCTCCAGGTCCGCTTCGACGCCGCCGCCCTGCCCGTGAGCTGCCGGCGCTTTCGCCAGTCGGGCCCGGCCGCCCCGCGCAGCGAGCTGTCGCAACTGACCCCGAGCGGCGGCCACCGCGCCGTCCACCTGGTGGAACAGGGGGTCAGGCGCGGCATCCTGGGGATCGGCTGGGAGTGGGACTGAGACGGCGCCGGGCGCTGACGGTCGGCGCTCAGCCCGCGATGAGCTTGCCGCCCTCGGCGCGGACGGGCACGGCCGGCAGCGGGTCGGTCGCCGGGCCCTGCACCACCTTGCCGGTGGCCGCGTCGAACCGGCTGCCGTGGCAGGGGCAGTTGCCGTGCCCGTCCTCGATCTTGTCCAGGACGCAGCCCGCGTGGGTGCACTGGGCGCTGAACGCCGTGTACTGGCCCTCGGCCGGGCAGTGCACGAGGAGCTTCTGCTTCCGGTAGAGCTTGGACCCGCCCACGGGCACGTCGGCCGCGGCGCCCAGGTCCACCGGCGCGGTGGGGGTCGCGGGGGTGTCGCCGCCGGTGTTGGTCCCGGGCGAGCAGGCGCCGAGCGCGACGACGGCCCCGGCGGACCCGGCGAGGGCGGCGGCGCCCTTGAGCACGGTGCGGCGGGCGGCGGCTGACTGCGGCGCGGACATGAGGCTCTCCTGGCGGTACGACGGTACGGATGGACACCGGTGGTCCGGCCGGGACGGACGGGCCGGCCCCGGCGGCCCACCCGACGATACCGCCGCCCGGTACCGCCGCCCGATGGGGTAGCTTCCCCCGCGTGATCGTCGTCGCTGGAGAAGCCCTGATCGACCTGGTGCCCGTGGCCGGGCCGCCGGGCGCGCTGGTGCCCCGGGCGGGCGGGGGCCCGTACAACACGGCGCTGGCGCTGGGTCGGCTCGGCGGCGGGGTGGCCTTCTGCTCCCGGGTGTCGACGGACGGCTTCGGCCGGACGCTGCTCGCCGGGCTGCGGGCGGCGGGGGTGGACCTGTCCCTGGTCCAGCGCGGCCCGGAGCCGACCACGCTCGCCGTGCCCTCGCTGGCCCCGGACGGATCCGCCGCCTACGGCTTCTACGTCGAGGGAACCGCCGACCGGCTCTTCGCACTGCCCGACGCGCTCGCGCCGGGGACGCGGGCGCTGGCCCTGGGCACCTGCTCGCTCGTACTGGAACCGGGGGCGAGCGCCTACGAGGCGCTGCTGCGGCGGGAGTCGGCGCGCGGGCTGCTGACCCTGCTCGACCCCAACATCCGCCCGGCGTTGATCGCGGACCCGGCCGCCTACCGGGCCCGTTTCCTGTCCTGGCTGCCGTACGTCAGCGTCCTCAAGCTCTCCGAGGAGGACGCGGCCTGGCTGGGCGGACGCCCCGAGGAATGGCTGGCGGCGGGGCCGTCGGCGGTGGTGCTGACCCGGGGTGCGGCGGGGCTCGCGGTGTGGACCCGGCGGGGCGAGCGGTTCGCGGTGCCGGCGCGCCGGGTCGCCGTGGTGGACACGATCGGCGCGGGCGACACCGTGAACGCGGCGCTCCTGCACCGCCTCGTGAACGCACCGGGCGGTGCACGGGCGGCCGACGCGGCGGTGGACTGGCCCGGGGTGCTGGCGTACGCCGCCCACGCGGCCGCCCTGACCTGCACCCGGGCGGGCGCGGAGCCGCCGTACGCCGCCGAGCTCAGCGGATAGCGGCCCAGAGCGTGGCGGCCACGTCCGGGGCGAACTCCGCCACCGGCCGGACCGTCGCCGACCCGGAGAAGTGCAGGAAGAACGCCCGCTGGAAACAGGCGCCGAGCAGCAGCGAAGCGGCCGCACGGGGGTCGGCGTCGGCGCGGATCCGGCCGCGCTCGCGCTCGCGGCGCAGGCAGTCGACGAGGGCGTCGAGCACCATGTGCGGACCCATGCCGATCTCCCGGAGGCCCTCGCGGTGCCGGCTGAGCAGGGCCGGTTCGGCGAAGAGCGAGCCCGCGATGGGCATGGCGTCGGCGTAGAAGCGCGCCGCGTGCCCGGCGATGGCGGCCAGCCGCTCCGCCACGGGCGCCCCGCCCGGGTCCTCGGCCAGCGCGCCCATCAGGGCGCCCGCGTTCGGCGTGCGCTCCAGCAGCACCCGCACGAACAGCTCTTCCTTGTTCGCGAAGTACTTGTAGAGCGCGGCCTCCGAGCAACCGGCCTCCCGGGCGATCGCCTTGGTCGTCGCGTTGGCGAGCCCGGTGGTGCGCATCAAGGTCTCGGCGGCGTCCAGCAGCCGCTGCGGGGTGGGCCGGGCGGGATCGCTTGACTTCGGAGTGAGCATTCACTCACCCTAGCGGAGGGGAAGGGTGAGTGAATGCTCACCCACCCTCGGGCAGAGGGGACGTACGACCATGAGGATCACGGTGTTCGGGGCTACGGGAGGGGTGGGCCGCGAGGTGGTCCGCCAGGCGCTCGACGCGGGCCACGAGGTCACCGCCGTGGTGCGGGACCCGGCGCGGCTGCCGGTGGCGGGGCACGAGCGGCTCCGGGTGGCGACGGTGGCCGACGTCACCGACGCGGACGCGCTGGGCCCGGTGCTGCGGGGGCGGGACGCGGTGGTCTGCGCGCTCGGCGCGCGCAGCAACAAGCAGGCGCGGCTGGCTCCGGTGGCCGGGCCCGCGCTCGGCGCGATCGTCTCGGCGATGGACCGGGCGGGGGTGCGGCGGCTGTCCGCCGTGAGCGCGGCCCCGCTGGGGCCGGACCACGAGGACGACGGCGCGTTCACCCGCGCGGTGCTCATGCCGCTGCTGCGGCGGGCCCTGCGTGACGGGTACGCGGACCTGGCGGTGATGGAGGCCGCGATCGGCGCCAGCGACACGCAGTGGACGGTGGTCCGCCCACCGAAGCTGCTCAACGGCCCCCGGACCGGAACCTACCGGCGCGCCGTGGACGCGAACCTCCCACGCGGCCGCTCCATCCCCCGAGCCGACGTCGCGGACGCCCTCCTGTCCACCCTGACGGACCCCACCACCCCAGGCCACACCTTGGGCATAGCCACCTGACCCCCGCCCGCCGGAGCCAATCCCAGCCCCGCCAGCGCGTGAGGCACCGGGCCGGCAAATTCAGCCCCGCCGGCGTTTGAGGCGCGGGGTCCGGGGCGGAGCCCCGGGGGGGGGGGGGGGCCCCCCCCCCCCCCGGGGGGGGGGGGGAGGGGAGAGGGGAGGGAGAGCGGACC